>JAITNG010000046.1 GCA_031290595.1 Oscillospiraceae bacterium | reverse complement strand
CCTCCCTGCTGGGCAACACGATCCTTTTGCCGGTGCATCTGCTGTGGATCAACCTGGTGACCGACTGCTTCCCCGCCCTGGCGCTGGGGATGGAAAAGCCGGAACACGACATCATGCAACAAAAGCCCCGCAAGGCCAAAGACGGCATGTTTTCCGGCGGG
The DNA here is from genome assembly GCA_031290595.1 of Oscillospiraceae bacterium. GTDB lineage: Bacteria > Bacillota > Clostridia > Oscillospirales > Acutalibacteraceae > WRMQ01. The sequence goes on along the minus strand of JAITNG010000046.1, from coordinate 11,566 downwards.
GTGGGCTTCGACGTCTGCTACCAGGGCTTGCTGGTGACGCTGCTGACCACGCTGGCCTATTTCATCGGCGAATTTTTAGAAACCCACGAGTGGGTATTCACGGGTCTGACGGAAGACACGGCCACCCAGGGCATGACCATGGCCTTTTTGACTATGAGCATGTGCGAAATTTTCCATTCCTTCAACATGCGCTCGCAGCGCGGTTCGGTGATCACCATGACCCGCAAGTCGGGTTCCAACCTCTGGCTATGGGGTTCCATGGTGCTTTCGCTCCTGCTGACCAGCACGGTGGTGTTCGTCCCCTTCCTGCGCGAAGCCTTCGGCTTTGCGCATATCACCATCAAGGAATACGGCATCGCCATGGCGCTGGCCTTCGCGGTGATCCCCGTGGTGGAAATTGTGAAGCTGGTGCAGCGCAATCTGGCAAAAAAATAGCCAAACCCCACAAGAAAGGCACAAACCATTCATGCGTATTTTGCATATCCTCCCCGGGCTGGGGGCTGCGGGGGCTGAAACCTTCGTCCGCAACCTCTGCCTTGGTTTGCAGGGCGACGACGAAATCACCCAGGAAATCGCGATTTCCACCTTGCCGGAACAGTTCTATGAACCTGAACTCCGGCAAGCGGGCATTGTGATCCACCGCACAGCTGAATTTTCAGGTTTTCGAGGGCTTTGGGCGCACTTGCAGCAACTGTTTCGGTTGCTGCGCAGCGCCGGGAAAGCCGGGCAGGCCTATGACGCCGTGCATTGCCACATGGATTACCTCAACGGCTGCAACCTTTTTGCGGCGTGGCTGGCCGGGGCGCCGCGCCGCATTTGCCACAGCCACATTGCGGTGAGCCAGGCGCAGCAGCCCTCCTACGCCGCACGCATGTATCGCGCGGTGATGCGCCGGTGGATCCGCCGATTCGCAACCGATTGCTGCGCCTGTAGCCCGGAGGCGGGCTCTTCGATGTTCCCCTGGCTGCGTGCGCCGGTGGTGCTGCCCAACGGGATTTCGCTTGTGCGCTTCACCGAAGCGCTGGCCGACCCCAGCCTGCCGCAGCGCAAACAGGCGGAGCTGGCGCTGCCCGCCAAGGCGAAGCTGCTCATCACCGCCGCGCGGATCAGCGAGCAGAAGAACCCGCTCTTTTTGGTGGATGTGCTGGCCGAAACGGTGCGGCGCTGCCCGGAAGCGCTGCTGCTCTGGTGCGGCACCGGCAACCTGGAACCCCAGGTGCGCACGCGCATCGCCGCGCTGGGGCTGGAAGACCACGTCCGCTTTTTGGGCAGCCGCCGGGATATGCCGGAACTGCTGGCGCTGGCCGAGTGCTTCCTGCTGCCCTCGCGCTGGGAAGGCAGCCCCCTTGTGCTGGCCGAAGCCCAGGCGGCGGCGTTGCCCTGTATGGTTTCGGATCAGGTTTCCCGCTTTGCGGATGCGGGCGGCTGCCGCTTTTTGCCGCTGGAAATCGGTGCGGCGGGCTGGGCGGAGGCGATTGCGCAGGGCTTGCGCAATGGATTCCCCGAAAAAGTTGACGCCGTGCGGCTGCGCAGGTTCGATATTGGCGAAACCTGCCGCCTTTATGCGTCGCTGCTGCTGGAGGGCTAGCAATTTGCCCAAAATCGAGCCAGCGAAAAAATCCAGTTTTAGGCAAGCGAACAAAGCGAAAAAAACATCTTGACTAATTGGCCAAGACCTGCTATACTATGGGTACAGCGAGGGCAGCGCAACAGTTGTTCTCCAGTCGGTGCTTATGACGGTGAGGATCCACCCGTTCCCATCCCGAACACGGTAGTTAAGCTCACTCGTGCTGACAATACTTGGGGGGCGACCCCCTGGGAAGATAAGTCAGTGCCGACATCAGAGCCGTCATCCCTTTCGGGTGGCGGCTTTTGCATCTCCAATACGCAAGGAAGAGGAGGGCTGCGCAATGGCGGGCAACCGGGCGAATGCGCGTACCGTGCCGCAGGGCAGGCTCCAGCCTATCCAATGCGGCTTCCTTTACGGTGCAAAAGTGGAACTGAAAATGAAATCACGGCATGTTGCTGGTGTAGTCTAGGCTGCACCTTATTTTATTGCCGGGGCGGCTTCAACATCAACGAAAGGTGTGATCAGGAATGCCAAAGAAAATCGGCGTCGTTATGGGCAGCATCAGCGATTGGGAGGCGGTTCGCCCGGCGGCGGAGCTGCTGCAAAGCCTGGGGGTTCCCTATGAAGCGCATGTGTATTCCGCGCACCGCACGCCCGCGCAGGCGGCCGTCTTTGCCCGCGATGCGCGGCAAAACGGCTTCGGCGCGCTCATTGCGGCGGCGGGGAAGGCGGCGCACCTGGCGGGCGCCTTGGCGGCGCAGACCACGCTGCCGGTCATCGGCATCCCGGTGAAGGCTGCGGCGCTGGACGGCCTCGACGCGCTGCTTTCCACCGTGCAGATGCCCGCGGGCATCCCGGTGGCGACGGTTGCCATTGACGGCGCATACAATGCTGCGATGCTGGCCGCGCAGATCCTCGCGGTGGAAGACGCCGCGCTGGCGGCCAAACTGGAAGCCCAGCGGGTGAAAATGACCGAAGGCGTGCTGGCGAAGGATCTGGAGCTACAGCAGGTGATAGCAAGTAATACATAATAAATAACACAGAGAGGTGCATACAACACATGAAAAAATTGATCACCGGGAAGGTGCGGGATGTTTTTGCGGCGGATGCGGACAGCCTTATTATTGTGACGACCGACCGCATTTCGGCCTTTGACGTCGTGCTTCCCACGGCGATCCCCGGCAAGGGGCGCGCCCTCAACCAAATTTCCAACTTCTGGTTCGACTTTACGCAGGGCATCGTGCCCAACCATCTCATCGCCACAAAAACAGCGGATATGCCCGGCGGTTTCGCCGAAGAGGGCCGGACGGTGCAGGTCAGGCGGCTGAAGATGCTGCCGTTTGAGTTCATCATCCGGGGCTACATCTTTGGGAACATGTGGAAAGCCTACCAGGCCGGGGAACCCTTTTGCGGGCAGCGGATCACCGGGGAATACAGCCTGGCGGAAAAGCTGGCGGCGCCCATCATCACGCCTTCCACCAAGGCCAGCGAAGGGCATGATGTGTATATTCCGCTTGAAGAACTGGAGCGTGCGCTGGGCGCGGAGCTGGCGGCGAAAATCTGCGCAACCTGCCTGGCGCTTTACGAAAAGTGCTACGGCTACGCCTTGCAGCAGGGGATCATCATTGCGGACACCAAACTGGAATTCGGCCTGGATGAAGACGGCGCACTGGTGCTGGCCGATGAAATCTTCACCCCCGATTCCAGCAGGTTCTGGGATGCGGCGGCCTACAAGGTCGGGGAATCGCCGCAGTCCTACGACAAGCAGTTCGTCCGCGACTGGCTGATTGAGAAGCATTTGGACGGGGTCGAACCTGCGCCCGCACTGCCGCAAAATATTGTGGAAGAAACGGCGGCGCTCTACCGGCAATGCCTTGCAAAGCTCACGGGGATCGCGTAAAGACTATGCAGCCTAAAATTTTGCATTGGAGGTTTCTATGCATTTGATGCGGGACGCGGACAAGCTACATGAGGAATGCGGTGTGTTTGGGATTTATTCCAACGACACGAACATCGATGTTGCGGCGGCGGTCTATTACGGCCTGTTTGCCCTCCAGCACAGGGGGCAGGAAAGCTGCGGCATCTACGTCAGTGACCGGGGGGTGCCGGCGGGGTATAAGAGCGTCGGCCTGGTCAACGATGTGTTCACCAAGGATGTGCTTGCCCGGCTGGGGGAAGGCAAAATGGCGCTGGGGCATGTGCGTTACGGCACAACGGGCGCGACCAACAGCCGCAACGCCCAGCCAATCCACGTCAACCACTCCAACGGCTCGCTGGTGGTGGCGCACAACGGCAACCTGACCAACGCCGGGGAACTCCGCCGCGAATATGAGATGGACGGCTGCATCTTCCACACCACCAGCGACACGGAGGTGATCGCTTACGCCATCACGCGTGAGCGCATCAAGTGCGGCTCCATCGAAGAGGCGGTGCGCACGGCGGTGCGTAGCCTGGAAGGCGCGTATTCGCTGGTGCTGATGTCTTCCCAAAAGCTGATTGCCTGCCGTGATCCGCTGGGGTTCCGCCCGCTGTGCATCGGTACGCTGGGCGATTCGTATGTGTTTGCTTCCGAAAGCTGTGCGCTGGACGCCGTGGGGGCGCAGTTTGTGCGCGACCTGCTGCCCGGCGAAATCGTGGTGATTGACAACGAAGGCTTGCGCGCCATCACCGATAACTGCGATGCAAGCAGGAAGAAGCACACCTGCATCTTTGAATACATCTACTTCGCCCGGCCGGATTCTGTGATTGACGGCAATTCGGTGCATATCTCGCGCGAAAACGCGGGCAAGATTCTGGCGCTGGAATACCCCGTGGATGCGGATGTGGTGATCGGCGTGCCGGATAGCGGCCTCGACGCCGCCATCGGCTACGCCAGGCAATCGGGGAAGCCCTATGCCATCGGGTTGATCAAGAACAAATACATCGCCAGGACCTTCATTCAGCCGGATCAAAAGGATCGTTCCAACGGCGTGCGGATCAAGCTCAACGCCGTCACGGCGGTGGTGAAGGGCAAGCGGGTGATCATGGTGGACGACTCCATCGTGCGCGGCACAACCGTTGCGCGGATCGTCCGGCTGCTGCGCGAAGCCGGGGCAACGGAGGTGCACGCCATGAGCGCCGCGCCGCCCTTCAAACACCCCTGCTATTTTGGCACCGATATTGACAGCCGCGAAAATCTGCTGGCCAACCAATACAAAACCCACGAAGATATTGCCGCCGCCATCGGCGCGGATTCCGTGGGCTACCTCCCGGTGGAAGAGCTGCGCAAGCTGGTGCGCCCCAAGCAGGGCATCTGCAATTCCTGCTTCACGGGGGAATACCCGGTGCACATCCCCGAACAGCCGCTGAAATCGAAGTTTGAGGAAAAATTACCCTGAAAATAATCGCAAGGAGAGCATAATACATGGAAAACAGTTTCAGTGCAAGTTATAAAGCCGCCGGGGTGGATATTACCGCCGGTTACAAGGCCGTGGAGCTGATGCAGCGCCACATCGCCCGCACGATGGTGCCGGGCGTGCTTTCCGGCCTCGGCGGCTTTGGCGGCCTGTTTGAACTGGATATGACGGGGCTGACCCACCCGGTGCTGGTCGGCGGCACGGATGGCGTTGGCACCAAGCTCAAGCTGGCCTTTTTGATGAACCGGCACGATACCGTGGGCGTTGACTGCGTGGCCATGTGCGTCAACGATGTGATTTGCTGCGGCGCCAAGCCGCTGTTCTTTTTGGATTACATCGCCCAGGGCAAGAACGAGCCGGAACGCGTGGCCGAAATCGTGGCCGGGGTCGCGGAGGGCTGCACACAGGCGGGCTGCGCCCTTATCGGCGGCGAAACGGCTGAAATGCCGGGTTTTTACCCCGCGGATGAATACGACCTGGCCGGGTTCACGGTGGGCGTGGTCGAAAAAGAGCGGATCCTGGATAACAGCCGCATTGCGCCCGGGGATGCGCTGATCGCCCTTCCCTCTTCCGGCCTGCACTCCAACGGATTTTCGCTGGTGCGCAAGGTCTTCCAGGTCAAAGAGCAAAACCTGCGCCTTTATATTGATGAACTGGGGGCGACGCTGGGCGAAACGCTGCTGACCCCCACCAAAATATACGTCAAGCCCGTGCTGGCGCTGCTGGAACAGGCGGACGTAAAGGGGATTTCCCACATCACAGGCGGCGGATTTTACGAAAACATCCCCCGCAGTCTGCCCAAGGGGCTTTGCGCCAGAATCGAAGAAGCCAGCCTGCGCACGCCGCCGATTTTCCGTCTGCTGCAATCGATGGGCAACATCCCGCAGCGCGATATGTTCAACACCTACAACATGGGCGTGGGCATGAGCGTGGTGGTGGCCAAGCAAGATGCTGAAAAGGCAATCCGGGCGCTGCGCGCCAACGGGGAAGAAGCCTACATCATGGGCGAGGTTGTCGCCGGCGACGAAGGCGTTGTGCTGGCATAAGGAGAAACCATGGAAGCATCGACTAAAAAGAGGGTGGCGGTGTTTGTTTCCGGCGGGGGGACGAACCTGCAAAAGCTGCTGGATGCGCAGCAGAGCGGTGCGCTGCACAGCGGCGAAATCGTGCTGGTGATCGCCAGCCGCGCAGGGGTGTTTGCACTCGAACGCGCCCGGGCTGCGGGCGTCCCGGCCATTGCGCTGCCCCGCAAGGAGCTCAGCCTGGAATGCTTTGAAGCCCGGGCGCTGGCGCTGCTGGAAGAATACCGCGTCGATTTCATCGTGCTGGCGGGTTTTCTGACGATCCTGAGCGAAGACTTCATCCGCCGTTACCCGCGCCGCATCCTCAACACCCACCCGGCGCTGATCCCCTCGTTTTGCGGCAAAGGGTTCTACGGGCTGCACGTCCACCGCGCCGCGCTGGATTGCGGGGTCAAGGTGACGGGCGCGACGGTGCATTTCGTCAACGAAATCTGTGACGGCGGCGAGATCCTGCTGCAAAAGGCGGTGGAAATCCTGCCGGGCGACACGCCGGAAAGCCTACAGCAGCGGGTGATGGAACAGGCCGAATGGATTCTGCTGCCCCAGGCGCTGGAAATGGTCTGCGCCGGGGCAAATGACAGGTAAGAAGCATTGAAAAGAACTGGAGGTTGCCTCATGAAAAAACGTCTGTTGCTTTGCTGCCTTTGTGCGGCGTTGCTGCTTTTGTCCCTGGCTGCCTGTGGGGAAAAGCCGCCCCCCGCCCCGGAAACCAACGCCGACGGCATGACGCGCCCCCTCCCCCTGACGGATACGCGGGTGCCGCTGACGGACGAAAACGGCGTTGTTGTGACCGGCGCCGACGGCAGCCCCGTGCTGGTGGAACGCCCCAAGGTGGCCGAAGAGGAGGGCGAAACCACCCAGCCGCTGGCGAGCAACGACTGGGCGCAGACGGCGGCGCAAAACGCGCAGCGCCCCTTTGATCTTTATGCGCCCGGCGACCCGGCCAAGAACAGCCCGACCGATACCGCCGAATTTGCGCAGACGGGGCGCATCGCCTGGCCGCTTGCAAGGATTCCGGCGGCGCTGCCCGTGGCCGCGCAATACATCGACCGGCTGGACGACCGCGAAACGGGCGGCCTGCACAACCTGACGGTCTATGTGACGCAGATGCCCTATGATGTGTTTTTGGCCTACGTGGCCAAGCTGCGCCAGGCCGGGCTGGCGGTGGAAGCCGAGCTGCTCCCGGCACAGGCGCCGCCGCTCAAGCCCGCCATCCTCACCGGGGAGCTTGACGGCATGACCCTGCGGCTGCTCTGGACGCCGGAAAAGGCGACGGGGTTCATCGCAAACTTTTGCGTGCAACTGGAAGGCGCCTTTTGATGTGTTGACGGTGCCAAGATTTTTTTGACTGGAAAGGTATAGTTTGATTTGAACGTCTATGATTTTGATAACACCCTTTATGCCGGGGAGAGCGGCATTGACCTGTTCTTTTTTTATTTGAAGAAACGCCCCCTGCTGGTGCGGTATGCGCCGTGGGTGGTCAGCGGCGCAATCCGCTATAAGCTGCACCTGGTGCATATTGAGGACGTCGCTACGCACTACGCAAAAATCGTGGAAGTGTTCCTGGGCGGCATCAAGGACTACAAGGCCGACGCAAAGGAGTTCTGGGACAAGCACCAGCACCGCATCCGCGATTTTTACCAGCCCTTGCAGCAGCCGGACGACCTGGTCATTTCCGCCAGCCCCGAACAGTCGCTGGAAGAAATCTGCGGCCGCATCGGCGTCAAACGCTGGATCGGCACCCGCATCAACGAGCAAACCAATGCCATCGAATTCATCTGCTTCCGCGAAAACAAGGTGAAGGCCTTCCAGGAACAATACCCCGGGGAGCGGATCAACAATTTTTACACAGATTCCATGAACGACAAGCCGCTGATGGACTTAGCCGACCACGTGTTCTTCTGGCGCAAAGGGAAACTGGAACAAATCAAGTGAGGGGTTGAACGAAATGCCGAAAATTCTGATCGTCGATGACGACAGCAACATCTGCGAACTGCTGCGGCTCTATTTGGAAAAAGAGGGCTTGGCGACGGTGAGCGCCGGGGACGGCGAAAGCGCCCTGAAGGCCTTCCGCGAAAGCGAGCCTGACCTGGTGCTGCTGGATATTATGCTGCCCCTGCTCGACGGCTGGCAGGTGTGCCGCGAGATCCGCAAGACGGCGCGCACGCCCATCATCATGCTCACCGCCAAGGGCGAAGTGTTTGATAAGGTGCTTGGGCTGGAACTGGGCGCGGACGATTACGTCACCAAACCCTTTGACGCCAAGGAAGTTGTGGCGCGGATCAAAGCGGTGCTGCGGCGCAGCGGCGCGGGCGAAGCGGAGGAAGCCGCCGTCAAGGAGGTTCACTTTGACAAGCTCAGCGTCAACCTGACCAATTATGAGCTGCGGGTCAACGGCAAAAAGGTGGATGCGCCGCCCAAGGAGCTGGAGCTGCTCTATCACCTGGCCAGCAACCCCGACCGGGTTTACACCCGCAACCAGCTGCTGGATGAAGTGTGGGGCTTCGATTACTACGGCGATTCGCGTACCATCGACGTCCACGTCAAGCGTCTGCGCGAAAAGCTGGAAGGCGTCAGCGACAAGTGGAGCCTCCAGACGGTGTGGAGCGTGGGCTACAAGTTTGCGACGACTGAAAGCTAGCCCATGAAAAAAGTCATAAAAACCAAAAAACCGCGCAGTTCCAATATGTTCCGCAAATTTTTTGCCGCCACGGCGGGCATCGTATTATCGAGCTTCATCTTTTTAGGTTCGGCCTTCCTCGTGTTTTCAATGCGCTATTGGACGCGGGATAAACTCAGTCTGCTGGCCGAAAACACCCAGCGTGCCGCCGAACTGACGGCGGATATTTATACCCAGGGCGGCGGCGAGCAGAGCGCCTTTACCCGCGGGCAGCTGCTGCACTCCTTTCTGCGTTCCACATCGGAAACCCTGGACGCGGAATTCTTCATCTGCAACACCGAAGGGCGCATTGTCGGCTGCCCGGAGGAAGTGCCGGAAACGCTCCGCCCCGCGCCGGTGCGCTGCACAAAGCACGCCGGGCTGCGCCTGAGCGAAGGCACGGTGACGCGTGCCCTGGCCGAACCTTACCGCACCACCGGCACCCTGGAGGGCGCGTTTGCGCAGCAGATGCTGGTTTCCCTCCACCCCTTTTCGCTGGACGGGGAACCCGCGGGCTTTGTGATGGCGGTGCAGCCGGTGAGCGAAGGTCTGGCGTTTTACCTCGGCGGCGTGATGCGGCTGTTCCTGCTTTCCGCCCTGGTGGTGCTGGCGCTGACCTTTGTGGTGATCTACTATATCTCCTACCGCCTGGTGCGCCCGGTGCGGGAAATGGTGCGCGCCACCCGGCAATACGCCAAGGGCGACTTCAGTTACCGGGTCAGCGCGAAGGAAAACGACGAACTCAGCCAGCTGGCCGACGCTTTCAACCACATGGCCGTCAGCCTCGCCACGCTTGAAAGCTCGCGCCGCAGCTTTGTGGCCAATGTTTCGCACGAACTCAAAACCCCCATGACCACCATCGGCGGCTTCATTGACGGGATGCGCGACGGCACCATCCCGCCGGAACGGCACGCCCATTACCTGGAACTGGTTTCGGGCGAAGTCAAGCGGCTTGCCCGGCTGGTGACGGGGATGCTCAACCTTTCCAAAATGGAGGCGGGCGAGTTCCACCTCAACCCCTCGGCCTTTGATATTAATGAACTGCTGTTCCACACCGTGCTTTCGTTTGAACAGCTGATCGCCAAAAAGAACATCGAACTCATTGGCCTGGAAGATTTGCAGCCCATCCTCTTGCACGGGGATCGGGATATGCTCTACCAGGTGTTCTATAACCTGATCGACAACGCCGTGAAGTTCACGCCCCCCGGCGAGCGCATGGAATTTTATGTGCAGATCCACCGCCAAAAGGGCGCGGAAGCGGAGCGCATCTTCTGCTTCGGCCTGCGCAACACCGGCATCGGCATCGCATCGGAAGAACTCGCCCGCATCTTTGAACGCTTCTATAAGGCCGATAAATCCCGCTCCTACGATGTGAAGGGCGCGGGGCTGGGGCTATACCTGGCCAAAACCATCGTCGAAATGCACGGCGGCCAGCTCAAAGCGGATAGCGACGGCGTAAGCTACACAGAATTCGCAGTGCTGCTGCCGCTGGAAAGCGAGCCGGAATAAACTGCATCCCAAGGACTATCTTTTTTCCGGGAGGTTCCCTCATGCAGCGCACTGAAATCCGCGCACTTTTCGCTTCACCTGCGGCCTTTGCGGGCAAAGAAATCACCGCTTGCGGCTGGCTGCGCACCATGCGCGGCTCCAAGGGCGTTGCCTTTGCCGCGCTCAACGACGGCAGTTGCTTTGGCAACCTGCAAGTCGTGCTTTCGGCGGAGCAGCTGCCCGACTTTGCCGCCCTCACAAAGCTGGGGGCGGGTACTGCCGTTGCCACCAAAGGGATCCTTGTGCTGACCCCCGGCGGTGCGCAGCCGTTTGAACTCCAGGCCGCGCAATTCGATGTGGAGGGCGCTTGCCCCGGCGAATACCCCCTGCAAAAAAAGCGGCACAGTTTGGAATTCCTGCGCACCATCGGCCACCTGCGCCCGCGGAGCAACACCATCGGCGCTGCGCTGCGGGTGCGCTCGGCGGCGGCCTTTGCCATCCACCGCTTCTTCATGGAACGCGGCTTCGTCAACGCCCACACGCCGCTGATCACCTGCGCCGATGCAGAGGGCGCGGGCGAAATGTTCCGCGTCACCACGCAGGAAATCGGCAACCCCGCCCGTCTGCCCGGCGGCGCGGTGGATTACCGGGAAGACTTTTTCGGCAAACCCGCCTACCTGACCGTATCCGGCCAGCTCCAGGGGGAGGCCATGGCGATGGCCTTCGGCAAAATCTATACCTTCGGCCCCACCTTCCGGGCGGAGCGTTCCTACACCCAGCGCCACGCGGCGGAATTTTGGATGGTGGAGCCGGAAATCGCCTTTGCCGACCTGGAAGACGACATGGAACTCGCCGAAGACATGATCAAATACGTCCTGCGCACGGTGCTGGAAGGCTGCCTGGAAGAACTGCAATTCTTCAACCAATACGTTGACCGGGGGCTGCTGGAACGCCTACAGGCCGTGGAACAGGCGACCTTTGCCCGCGTGACCTATACCGAAGCGCTGCGCTTGCTCGAACCCTATGCCAATCAGTTTGAATACAAGCTCCACTGGGGCAGTGACCTCCAGACCGAGCATGAGCGCTGCCTGACCGAAAAGATCTTCAACGCGCCGGTGTTCGTCACGGATTACCCCAAGGAAATCAAGGCCTTTTATATGCGCAGCAACGACGACGGCAAGACCGTTGCCGCGATGGATTTACTCGCTCCCGGCATCGGCGAAATCATCGGCGGCAGCCAGCGCGAAGAGCGCTTGTCCCTGCTCGAGCAGCGCATCCGCGAGATGGGCGGCGACCCCGCGCAATACCAATGGTACCTTGACCTGCGCCGCTTTGGCGGCTGCCGCCACTGCGGCTTCGGCCTGGGCTTTGA
>JAITNG010000167.1 GCA_031290595.1 Oscillospiraceae bacterium | reverse complement strand
AGCGATAGCCAAGATAACTTTGCAATGGCTCTTTGCCAAATGTCCGAGTTGTCTTAATCGCTGCATCGGATTCAGCTATATGCGCCATGATAGAACTCTGTTCCGCCTGTATACGACTTTCATACGCGATCTCTTTCTGCAAATCGCCGTCGCTGCTTACTGTGCAGCCAACAAGCGAAAGAATGCAGACGGCTGCAAGGAGGGCTAAAAATTTACGCATATACTTGTCCTTTCTCTTAATACTGTTCCTCCATTAAAAGCAGTGCTTTATTTTTATATACCTGGACACGGCACGCCGTGTCCCTACAAAGGCACATAAAAATACAGAGGCATGTTGGCATTTTATCTCGGTTTGTAGGGACACGGCGTGCCGTGTCCAGGTACGTTAATGCACAAGGTTGAACGAAAGAAGTCTTTTTATTGAGGAACAATATTCTTGCGTGCCGTCTGGCGCTCCCCACCAGCATACCACAACCGCAACCCAATGTCAAGCAATTTTAACGAAAAGACAATCCACAAAATGAAATATTATTGAATTTGCCCATAAATGCCCGGTTACATCCCTTTTTTTACCTTAAACAAATGATCCACCAAATACCAGTTCTGCGGGAAGGGGTAGTTGACCGTCCAATAAGCGACGCCGCCCAGGTTGTATTTGCGCACAAGTTCCAGCTTGGCGTGAATGCTGCGGGCGTCTTCAAACCAAACCTCGTGCTGCTTGCCGCTTTCGTCGGTGTAGCGGTACCACGGGGTTTTTGCCGTTTCATCAAAGCGGATGTCGGCTCCGTGCGCGGCGGCGATGTTGATCGCTTCCGGGTTGCTGACCACCTTGGCCTTGCCGCCGGCGGCGTAGGGCAGAACCCAGTCGTAGCCGTAGTTGGGGATGCCCATCAGGATTTTTTTGGGTTCAATGCGCGTGACGGCGTAATCCAGCACCCGGCGCACTTCGTTGAGCGGCGCGACTGCCATGGCCGGGCCGCCCTGGTAGCCCCATTCGTAGGTCATCAGGATCACGTAATCGTCATAGCGGCCATGGCTGGCGAAATCGACCCCGGCATAGAGTAGGCCGCTCTGGTCGTCCTGCGTTTTGGGGGCGACGGCGGCGCTGAGGTTGTAGCCTTCTTCGTGCAGCCACGCCCGCGCCTTGGCCAAAAAGCAGTTGTAGCTTTCCTTCGCGTCCGCCGGAACATACTCAAAATCGACGTCCGCCCCGGTGTAGCCCTGGGCTTTGAGCCTATCGACGGTGCTGCGCAGCAGCGTTTCCTGCTTCGCCGGGTCTTCCAGGATTTTGCGTATTTCCTCTGTCTGGAACCCTTCGCCCTCTTTGAGGTTGGCGATCACCAGCCGGGGTTGCACGTTCGCCCGCTTTGCCGTGGCGATCACCTTCTGGTCGTCCAGCGGGGCGTCCAGCGTGCCATCGGGCAGCACGGAATTGGCGAAGACGTTGAGGAAACTCAGGTGGCGCAGGGCTTCCTCCAGGTTCTGCGGGCGGATGTTGGGGTAGGCGTAGCCGCCCACGGTGATTTCGCCCCGGTTGACCTGTGGCAGGCGCAGCGTCATGCCCGGCACAATCTGGTTGGGGTTGGTGAGCTGCGGGTTGGCCACCAGCAATTCGGCAAGGCTAACGCCGTAGCTTTGGGCGATCTTATAGAGGCTTTCCCCCGCCGCAACAATATGCGTCTGGTAGGCCGTGGGGAGGATCAGCGACTGCCCCACCAGCAGCCGGTCCGGGTTTTCCAGGCCGTTTGCGTTGGTGATGGCGCCAGCGCTGAGGTTATACTGCCGGGCAAGTTTAAAGAGCGTATCCCCCGGCTTGACGGTATAAATCAACATAAGCAAAACCCCTCCTTGCAAGCATGGTTTGTGTGTTCCATGCTATGCGGAGGAGGGAGAGAAAAGAACCGGGGGAGTTGCAGAAACGGCTACCTCATCACGGTAATCCAGGGCAAAAAGAAGTAACCGCCCTAAGCTTGGCGGCGAAGGCGGTTATTTCTCCGATAAAACTATGAGGGGTTAGGAGATGCCGTCCGTTCGGTTGGCACCACTCTCATTCATATAATACACCGCTTGGCAGGTTCTGTCAAGCATTTTTTATTGAGGCTGCACGCTTTCTATGAATAAAGCGTGCGGCTCGTTCTCTCTACTTATAGTATAGCACAAAACGGCGCAAATTACAAGTCTTGTTTTGCGTGCAAAAGTGTGATAGACTGATGCTATTCTGCAATTAAAGCCGTTATTTTAAAGCCCGGTCGACTGCTAGTCGACCCTACAAGTTTTACGGCTGATAGCCGATTGAAGACATGTCTTTGCAGCAATAACAGATGTAGGTAGCGGGTGAATCGGCTATTAGCCGTACCATTTGTAGGGTCGACTAGCCGTCGACCGGGCTTTAAAATATCCCTTGCCCCAAGCAGACATGCGACGAGTATTTTAACTGCGGAATAGACTGGCAACACGCTGCAAAACAGAAAGGATGGTCATCATGAAAAAAAGCACACGCACATTGCGGAATTTGCTCTATCTGATCAAGCCGTATTGGAGCCATGGAAAACTGTATTTGCTGGGTAGGCTTGCGACGCCGCTTTTGCTTGCCCCGGCGCTTGCGCTTGTTGATGTGACGCTGTTGCAAGCGGTCATCAGCGCCGTCAGCAGCGGCGCGACGCTTGCGCAAACGCTCACGACCGCCGCCGCGTATAGCGCGGCCTGGTTCGGCTTGCAGCTGCTGCACTGGGGTTTTTTGCTGCTCTATGACCGCTGGAAGATCGTGGAGGTGCAGGCGAAGATCAAGCGCAGCATCTATGCACAGGCGATTGCGACGGATTACAAATATTTTGACAACCCGGAATTTTACAACGACTTCACCTTTGCCACGCGGGAACTGACTGGCCAGAGCGAACAGGCGCTTGGCCTGTTGGGGCAGTTCATCGGGCTTGTAGCGACCTCCGTCACCATGATCGCGTATATTTCCAGGCTTGGGCTGTGGCCTGTGGTGATTGCGCTGGCGGGTTCCGCGCTGGGCGTCTTCGCGCAAAAAGGAATCGGCAGGCTCGGCATTGCGCGGGCAAAGGAAGAACTGCCCTTCGAGCGTAAAATGGACTACACGCACCGCGTTTTTTATCAGCAGCCCTTTGCGGCGGATTTGAAAAACCCCCGGCTTGCGGATGCGCTCCTTTCGTCTTTTACGCGCAGCGGCAACGGGAAAATCGGCGTGGTCAAGCGTTACGCAAAGATGAATATGCTTTGGAGTGCGGTCAATCTTGCCTCGCAAATGCTGTCGCAGCTGGGGATTTTGACCTACCTCATCTTCTGTGCCTACCGGCGCGGCCTGGGCGTTGGCGCACTTGCGGGGTTGTTTGCGGCGACGCTCCGGCTCAGTGGGATGCTGAACCAGTTCGCCGATCTTTCGGGTCAAACCATGAAAACGGGGCTGTATGCCGAAAAAATCCGCAAATTCTTTGCGCTGGAATCCACGATTGAAGCGCAGGGCGGCGATACGCAAAAAAAGCCCGCGCCGGGCGCGTTTGCGCTCGAACTGCGGGGTGCGCACTTCGCCTATCCGCATTCCGACTTTGCACTTCGCGACCTCAATATTTCAGTGCAGCCCGGCGAAAAAATCGCCATCGTCGGCGAAAACGGCGCGGGCAAATCGACCCTGGCCAAGCTGCTGCTGCGCCTTTATGACTGGGAGGGCGGCGCATATTTGATCAACGGCGAACCGGCGCACAGCTATGACGTTCATGCGCTGCGCAGTTGCATTGGCATCGCGTTCCAGCAGCCGAATATCTACGCACTGCCGCTGCGCGAAAATCTTTGCGTCTACCACGATGCGGCGGACGAAACGCTGCGGCGCATCCTGGAAGAGGTGCGTCTGCCGGAGCTGCTGCAAGGCGAAGCGCCGCTGGACGCCCAGGTGACACGCGAGTTTGACGAAAACGGCCGCATGCTATCGGGCGGGCAGGCGCAAAAGCTCGCCCTTGCGCGGTTGCTGACGGGCGAATTCGGCCTGGTGCTGCTCGATGAGCCTTCCAGCGCCCTCGACCCGCTGGCGGAATACGAACTCGCCAAGCTGATGTTCGGCAGCGCCAACGCCACCACCACCATCATGATTGCGCACCGCCTTTCGACGGTGCGCAGCGCGGATCGGATTTATCTGGTAGCCAACGGCGGCGTCGCCGAGCAGGGCACGCACGAAGAACTGATGGCGCTGGGCGGCAAATACGCCGAAATGTTCAACAAGCAGGCGGAAAACTACGTGGCGAAGTGAGCGCCCGTTATAGGATGTAATCCGTGATGCAGTCATACCAATGCACATAAAGTGCGCCGTTGACTTGCATTTGTTGGTGGTCGGGGAACCGCTCGCTCCAGCGCTGGCCGTAGCGCTCCAGCTTCCAGTCGTCGCGGTTGAAGCGTCGCCAAAGCACCGTGCGTCCGTTTTGATCCAGGAATTGTTCGGCCACCACGCCGGGGTTGTAGGTTTCAATATCGATCACGCAAATGGTGTCGTAGCGCTTGCCGCCGATTTCGACGGTGTAACGCCCCACCACATCCAGCAAAAAAGGTTTTTGCTGTGCTGTGATCACGTCGCCCGTGCGTAAAATATCCCCCTTGGGGCGCAGGTCGGTTTCGTTGCCGCAGTTGTCTTCCCCAAAGCCCCAGTTGTGCAGGAACGCGTCGCCGTCGAGGAAGGTGTAGCACTTGCGCACGCCGTTTTCGCTGTGGCTTTCGGCCAGAATGCGGCAGTGGGTATCCGTCAGCTGGGCGATGAAGGTGCGTTTGGCGTCCCGGCAATCCCAATCGGCTTCATGGGCGCCGCCGCGGTGTTCCACGGCTTCCACCTCCACGCCTTCGATGCCGTGTACCGCCGCCGCGCCAATCACGCGGCAGTCGTAGCATTCCGAGCGCGTGCCGCCGGGGGAATCATAGATAGCCCACCGGAGCGTTTCGCCCGGCCGGGGGATAAAGAACCAGCCCATGGTTTCTTCCCATTTGACCGGGAAGGGCGGCAGAGCGGACGGGGTGATGGTGTAGGGCGGCAGGGTTTCCGGCAGTTGTTTTGCGTTGCTCATTTGTGTTTCTCCTTTCGTTGGGGGCGGGTAGGGGTAGGCTTCTTTGAAGCGGCGCTTTGCGTTGTGCAGTCGGCTTTTCACTGTCCCGATTGGGATGCGCAGCTGTGTTGCGATGTCGGCCTGGGGCTTGTTTTTGAAGTAATATAGCCACAGGATTTGCTGTTCCTGCGTGCCGAGCAGCGCCAGGGTGTCCTGCACGGCTTCCTGCGCCGCCAAGCCGTAGCGGCTTTGTGCCGGGAGTTCGTTTTCGAGTGCGTCGAGCGGGATTTCCAGCAGCTTTGCCCGTCTGCGATAAAAATCGTTGCACTTGTTGGCGGCGATCCGCAGCAGCCAGGGCTTAAAACTTTCCGCGCTGCGGATCTCCTCCCGGTGCCGGAAGGCAGCCAGCGCAGTTTCCTGGAAGACGTCTTCGCCATCGGCCTTGCCGGGCAGCTTGAAGTTGCAAAAACGCCGCAGGGTGGTCGCCTGCTCCGCAAAGAGCGCTTCAAATTCCGTGGGGTTCATTTCCTCACCTCCTTGCTAGTATAGACGCTGACGGGGGGCGAAAGGTTCAGGGGGGCAAACGTATTATCGCCAATGCTGTGGGTTTTG
>JAITNG010000150.1 GCA_031290595.1 Oscillospiraceae bacterium | reverse complement strand
CGATGGGCAGGCAGATACACGCGCCCACAAAGATGATCTGTTCATCTGTGTATTGAAACACGGAGCGGAACGCCATAAGCAACGTCGGCACCAGGGTACTCATCGGCCAGGCAAACTGCATCCCCATGCCGCTCCAGACGTTGATGCGCCCACGCTGCTGGCTCAGCGGACTGACGCCCGCGCGGATCTTCTGGTCAGCCACCCCGGCCATGGTGCCGATAATATCCTGCGACATATTGCAAAACACCAACAAAAAGATATGCTGCCAGGGGGTGAGGCCGCCGTTGATCATCTTCACAACGCCGAGGATGTTGCTCGTGACGGCGGAAATGCGCAGGATTTTCCGCAGCGTTGGCACACCCAGGCGTAGCTTATCCATCATGAAACCCAGGATGGGGTCGTTGATAGCATCCCAGACGGAGGAGGTCACGCCGCCGATGGTCGTGAGCCTGGCCGGCACGCGATAGGATTCCTTGAACAGGAAATCCTGCTGCCCTGCGTAGCCGCCGGAAAGGGAGGTGCCGAACTGGGAAACGGCATACAGCAGCAACTCCCAGGGGGTGATGTGGCCGTCTGGTATCCCTTCGCCCCGCACCCATTTGACGGGATGATGCGCCCCCTCCATAACGTTGTCGTAGGTTTGGGTGGGGATCACCTTTGTCACCAGATTCTTGAACATGCCGATAGCGCAGCCCTCCTCCGTTTTTTCTATTCTGTTGTATCCGTGCCGGTTAAAGATTCCGCAGCGTCCAGGCCTGCCAGCGCAGCCGGTCGGAAAGGAAGCGGTCTTCAAACGCATCGCTGTGCCGCCAGGTTCCCTTCAACTGCAAATCCCGCAGCTTGGGGTACGGCGCAAGGTCAATCTGCTGCGCACGCGGCGCAAGGGGGACGGTTTGCGCACCGCAAAGCGCTTCCAGCGCGGCAATGAGGTAATCCGCCGGGCCAAGCGCACCGATGCGCGGCGGCAAAAAGGCTGAAAGCTCCAGCCCAACCGCCAGCGCCCGAAGCTCTTCCGCCGTGACGGTGACCGGCGCTGTGATCCCCTGCGGCGCTTCCAAAAAGCCATATGTTTTATCGGGGTAGAAAATGTCGTCCTCCGTGCGCAAAAAATGCACCGCCGCCTGGAAGACGTCCGCCACGCTCAAGTTGCCCACGGGGTTGACGGCTTCACGCAGCGCCGCCAGCAATGCGAGGCAGTCGCCGCGCCGAACCACGCGGGCGGGCTTTTTTTGCTCCGCGGCCAGCACGCTGCGCACTGTGGTGAAGGTGAAGCCCCCGTCGGCCTTCATGGCGCGGATCAGCCCCCGCAGTTCGCTATAATAGTGCGCCACGCGTTCGGGCGGCTCCTTTGCGCAGGGCAGCCAGTCGCCGAAGGGGCGCAGGTTTTCTTTATCGTAGTTGACCACATCCCAGAATTCCCGGAAGAGGACGCGGTTGGGGTGGGTGTAAATCACCGCGCGTTTGCGCGTCCGCAAGCGTTCCAGCAGCTGCTGCGTGGTCATGCTATTGTCGTAAAAAAGGGATTCCATCGAAACTACGTATTGCATGTGCAGGCCGTTGCAAAACCACAGCCCGCCGTCAGGGGAATCCACCACTGTATCAATATAAGCGGGCAAGCCCATCTCAGGGTACGCATAAAAAGCAACATAACTGAAGCTGTTGCCCGGCGGGCAGGCGGCGTAAAGCGCCCCGACCCCCAGGTGCTGCCGCACCAGGGCGATCCCCTCCCCTTCCCGCCGCAGGAATTCCGCCTTTGCGGCGGCAAAATCCGCCACATCGGTGTATTCGTTGAGCAAAGGGTGCAGGGTGTGGCCATAGGAGTGGAACTGGATTTCGTGGTGCGAAAGGGCTTCCTTCACATCCCCGCGCCCCCAGGCGCTGAGCTGCTGCGCCAGCAACCCCACCATGCAAAAGTTCCCCCGGATGCCCTCCGCCCGCAAAATATTGGCCAGGTCGCGGATGGCGTCAGCGGCTTCGTTGCTGGTGAAGTCTTCGGTATCGAACGAAAAAAGAACTTCGGTCATCGCCTGGCAGCTCCCTTCGGTTACGCGACATATTTCGCCTGTTTAGTATTATAACTGGAAATGCGGGCTGCGTCAAGCTATTTATCCCGGATTCCTGTATTCGCCTAAACCAAGCCCCGCTCCACGGCGATGCGGATCGCTTCCAGGCCGGATTCCACATCCAGTTTTGCGTAAAGCGCCTGGATTTCCGTCTTCACCGTGTTGATGGATACATAGCGCGTGGCGGCGATTTCCTGCCGGGTCAGCCCCTGGTAGAGGTCGCCCAGAATCTGCGCTTCGCGCCGGGTGAGCGCAATCGGCGCACTGACGTTGTGTTGCTTTTTGAAGGCTGCGCCCACCACGGCGGCCTTTTTGGCATACGCCGCCGCCCGCAGATCGATGGTTTTCAGCCATCCCCTGGGTATTGTGCAATCCGTCTGCTTCAGCGCCAGCTTCACCAGTGCGCAGGTGTCGCGCCCGCGTTCCAAAAAAGGCATGGCCAGCGCACCGTTTTGCGAATGGCCGTAGGCCGCCGCAAAATCCGCCAGCGCCCCGCTTTCATCGCCGCTGTGCAGCCGCGCCACCGCGCGCAGCACGCTGAAAATCAATTCCCCCAGCAGGAAGTCGCCGTCCACTTCCTGCTGCGCCGGGGTCTGCAAAAGCAGCAGCACCTCCGCATAACGCTGCGTGGTGAGCAAACAAAGCGCATGGAGGATCCGCTCGCGCAGCGGCATGTTGGAAGCAAAGTCTTCCAGGCTCGAAAACGAAAGCAGCCAGGCCGGGAGGAAGGACGGCAAATGGATCTGCACATAAAACCCCGCCGTTATGAGGTCATAGAACAACTGGCCGTTCAAAAACGCGGGCTGCTGCGCCACCTTGCGCAGCTGGCACAGCAGCCGGTCGGCCAGCTTGCAGTCGCCTTCCAGCAGCGCCCAGCGAAGCAGATAAAAAACCGCCATCGCTTCAATTTCAAATTGCGCTTTGGCTTGCGCTTTGGCAATCGCCTGTTGGGCGCAGCTATGCACCTGCTCGGCTTGCGAACGGTAAAACGCAAGCTCGCACGCCGCCAAATCGTCATATCCGGCATAAAAGCCGGGGAAAACCTGCGCCATGCCCGCCGACATATTCTGCGCGGCCTGCAAAAAGGCGTCGAATTCCCCCGGCGCAGCGCCCACGCCGACTGCACAAGCAAAAGAGCGCACGCCGGCGCAGCCAATCGGGGCATCCAGCTTGGCCGTTTGCGCAAGGGCGGGGTTGCGCCGGAAAACCCCCAGCGCCTTTTGATAATACTGATCAAAGTCATATTGATGGTTCTTGACGCTGGTGTGCATTTTGATGTGCCCCAGGCTGTTGTAACAGGAATACAACAGCACAGCGGCATACGGCGCGTCGGAAGCCTCCCAGCGGGCGACAGCTTCGAGCGCCATGGCTTCCGCTTGCGCAAACCGACCCGCGTCAAGCAGCATCCGGGGCAAAAAGCCATCCCTAATCATGAAATAACCGCGCACGGCTTCGCCCTCCGGCGGCTCCAGCGCTTCCAGGATGCGCACAAAATATTCCGCCGTATCCCGGGGGATAACCACCGGGTAGGCCAGCAGAAGCTGCAAAATGCAGCCGTATTCCCGCACCTTGGCATACAGCTCCAGCGCCATGAGCGGGAATTCGTTGTGCAGACACCAGGAAGCCGCCCTGCGGTAAATCGCCCGCTTTTCATCTTCGCTGAGCAAGCCCTGCTTGGCCGTGAGGAATTCCAGATACAGCGGGTGCACGCGGTATTCTTTTGACAGGCTATCAAAGAGCAAAAAGGCGGAAATCTGGGGGTTGGCGATGAAGAAATCTTTGTTTGCATCCGCCAGCGTGCGCAAAAAGGCCAACGGGAGCTGCGAAACCAGGGAAAGCTCGATGAGGTTTTTTTGGACTTCCGCCGGGAAATCCGCGTAGGCTTCCTGCTCCATCATTTGGAAGACGTTTTGCTTCACGGCAAGCAGGGCGGCTTTTTCGTTTGGCGTGCGCTGGAGCGCCAGACCAAGCAATCGCACGGCGAACGGCCAGCCCCCGGTTGCACGGTGCAGCTGCGCAATGTTCTGCACCGCAAAGGGAACCTCTTCCTGCCGGAAGAAGGCCTGTATTTCCGCTTCGGTGAAGCGAAAGACCTCTTCGCCAAGCAGCGTGACCCTGCCCTTGGCGGCGAGGGAGGCGAGCGAAAGCGCCGGTTCCCTGCGTGCAAGCAAAAACGTGCAGTGGTTGGGGAACGGCGCTTGCACAGAGCGTTCAATGAACTGCAAGACCTGGCTGTTGTGGATCACATGCACGTCGTCAAAAACAAAAATGCCCTTTGCGTCCGCATAGCCCGCTTCCTGCGGCAGCGCCAAATAGCGGGCAAACTGCAGCTCGTTTGCGGGGAAGCCGAAGGCACGCAGCTTTTCGGCCAGCACAGGGTCGTTTTGCGCAACGCCATAGGTGAAGCGTTCCCAAAACCGGAAGCTGCTGTTGTCGTTTTCCGTGAGCGTGATCCAACTGGAAATCACCTTTGTGCTGCGCAGAAAATCCCGCACAGCCTGTGTTTTGCCATAGCTTGCGCCCGCCACGGCAAGCACAAGCCCGTGGTGCTGCGCCGCTTCGGCCAACACAGCGTTGACCCGTGGGCGAAACAAACTGCCGCCAATCGAAGTTGGCATAACTACCCCTCCCGCTCCTTTATTTCCCAAACTATTGTACCATACACGGGCAAGGCTTGTCAATATTCATCCTTTTGGGTGATGCAAAACAACCGGCGCTGTGCTATACTTTGCCGGAAAGAAAGATAAAAAAAGGAGTTCATCTTCGTATGCTTGCGGCCACCCCTGCAACCTTCACCACCCCCCTGTGCGCCTGTGCCGGGGGCGGCGTCTGCCTGGAACGCCCCCGCATCAGTCACATTTTGGAAGCGGCCATGCGTCTGCCCATCACCATGCTCTGCGCGGGCGCGGGGTATGGGAAGACCTGCGCCGTCTATTCCTTTTTGGCGACCTACCCCGCCAGAATCATCTGGCGGCAGATGGCCGAATGCGACAATACGCCCGCGCTGTTTTGGGAGCATTATGCGCTCGCCGCCGCCAAGAGCAACCCGCATTTCGCCCGTTGGCTAATGGAAATCGGGTTCCCGGCAAGCGAAGCGCAGATCAACAACTACTGCGCAGAACTGCCCGCAAGGCTTTCGCCGGATACGAAATTCGTGCTGGTGCTGGATGATTTTCATCTGATCCACAACCCCGCGATTTTGCGTTTATATGAGCGTGCCATCGCACGCCTGCCCGGCAACTGCGCCATCCTGCTGCTCACGCGCACCGAACCCCCGCTGAACCTTGGCTGCCTGGCGGTGCACCGCCAGACGGCGGTCATCAATGAGGACGACCTGCGCTTCACCCGGCCGGAGCTGACCGAATACTTCGGCCAGCTCGCCATCCCCGTCAACGCGCAGGGCATCTCCAACATCCTGCACGATACCCAGGGCTGGGCGCAAGCGGTCAACCTGCTCGGCAGTTCGCTGAAGGAACTGCCCGCGTGTGAAACCGCCGCCCTGCGCGCCATGAAACAGAACATTTTCCAGATGCTGGAATGCGACGTTTTCAGCACAATTTCGGCGCGGCTCCAATGCTTCCTGCTCCGGCTTTCGCTGATCGACCGCCTGGACGCCGATTTGGTGTATGCGCTGGCCGGCGACGATGCACTGATTGATGAAATGCAGCAGATCAACGCCTACATCCGCTACGATATGCATTTGAACGCCTACCGTATGCACCCGCTGTTTCTGGATTTCCTGAAAGAAAAGCAAGCGCTGCTGGCGAAGGACGAACGGCGCGGCACATACCAAAAAGCCGGGGATTGGTGCGCCCGGAGCGGCTTGCAGACGGACGCAATCGCCTATTACGAAAAAATCGGCGCATACGCGGCCATTGTCGCCCTCCTGTTGGAACAGCCCACGCCCATCCCGGCGGAAATGGCGCGCCGCACCTTTGCTATTTTGAACCGTGCGCCCGCCGCAGTGTTCCGCAACGTGGAGCTTTCCGCCTTTGCGCACATCCGTTCCGCCCTGTGCGCCGGGCTGTTTGCCGAAGCCTCCGCCCTGGTGGCGCGCTACGAGGCTCAATACCTGGCCATGCCGGATTCCGCGTTCAAATTCCGTATGCTGGGCTGCATCTATTACTGCGCGGGCATCCTGCGCTCGCTGCTGTGCATCCGTGACGGCCGCTATGATTTTGACGTCTATTTTGCCAAGCAGGACGCCTGTCTTTCCCAATACCCGGTCACGGTGGGCGGATTGGCGGATCACCCCGTGGGGCCGTGGTTTTCGCAGGTGGGCGACGCCCGCAAGGAAGCCACTGCGGAATACACGGCGGCGCTCACCCAATCGGTCTGGCACGTTTCCCATTGCTTCCACGGCGCGATGAGCGGCGAAGACGACGCGGCGCGGGGGGAACTGCTGTTCTATCAGAACGACCTGGCCAAAGCGGAAATCCAGTTTGCGGCAGGGCTGCAAAAGGCAGAGGCCTACCGGCAGTTTGAAATCGCCAACCGCATCCGCATCTATTGCATGCGCATGGCGTTTTTGCAGGGGAACCTGGAAAAAGCAAGCCGCGTGATGAAGACAATCGAAGCGCAGCTGGAAGAAGAAACCTACGCCTTCCGCTACACCACATATGACGTCGCGCTGGGGTGGTACCATTACACCCTGCGCGAACCGGCAAAGATCCCGCTGTGGCTGCACGGCCCCTTCGCCCCCTACGGTCACGCTTGCTTTTTAGAAAATTTCGCCAACCAGCTCAAGGCGCGGTATTTCTTCCTCACCAAAAATTACCCCGATCTGCTGGCCTATATCAAAGAGATGCGCGGGCGCGAATCCATCCTGCTTGGGCGCACGGAGCTGCTGGCGATGGAAGCCTGCGTCCACTATGACCTGAAGAACACGGCGGCGGCCTTTGCCACGCTGGCCGAAGCCTACGCCGCCGCCCAGTCCAACCGCCTGGTGATCCCCTTTGCCAGTTTGGGCAAGGATATGCGCACCCTGACCTCCGCCGCCATACGCGGGGGCTGCGATATTCCCCTGCCGTGGCTGGAGCAAATCAACCGGCAAGCGGCGACCTTTGCCAAGCGACAGGCGCAGATGTGCGCGCAGCACGGGCAGACCAACGGCGGCAAAACAGGCTTCACCCTTTCTGCGCGGGAAAAAGAGGCGCTCTTTGACCTTTCCCACGGGCTTTCGCGCTCCGAAATCGCCGCCAGCCGGGGGATTTCCGTCAACACCGTCAAAATCCTGGTCGAAGCGCTGCACAGCAAACTCGGCGCGGTCAACACGGCGGATCTGATCCGCCTGGCGATGGAAAACGCATTGCTATAGAACGCCGGGGAATTGCGTCCACACCGTGAATTTTTCATTTTTCTCCAAAGAATCACAATAAAACACTTGCAATATTTGTGGAATGCATTATAATATGGGATGGGGGAAATCCCCCGAAAAAAATTCATTTCACAAATCAAAGGAGAAGCATCTATGGCTGGCAAGTTGAAGATCGGTATCATCGGCTGCGGCGGGATCGCCAACGGAAAGCACATGCCCAATCTGGATAAGATTGACGAAGTGGAGATGGTGGCGTTCTGTGACCTGGTTGAAGAACGCGCCGTCAAAGCCGAAGCCCGCTTCGGCGCAAAGGACGCAAAGGTCTACACCGATTACAAAGAGCTGCTCAAGGATGAAAGCATCGACGTCATCCACGTCTGCACCCCCAACCGCTCCCACTCCTTCATCACCGTGGACGCCCTGGAAGCGGGCAAGCACGTGATGTGCGAAAAGCCCATGGCCATCAATTATGCCGAAGCCAAAAAGATGCTGGAAGCCAGCGAGCGCACGGGCAAAAAGCTCACCATCGGCTACCAGCAGCGCTGGCGCCCGGATTCGCTCTACCTCAAGGAACTGACCAACAACGATGAGCTGGGCGACATCTATTATGCCAAAGCCGTGGCGCTGCGCCGCCGCGCCGTCCCCACCTGGGGCGTTTTCCTCAACGAATATGAACAGGGCGGCGGCCCGCTGATCGACATCGGCACCCATGCCCTGGATTTGACCCTCTGGCTGATGAACAACTACAAGCCCAGGATGGTGGTGGGTACCTCCTACAAAAAGCTGGGCAAGCAGCGCAACGCCGCCAACGCCTGGGGCGACTGGGATCCCGAAAAATTCACCACCGAAGACAGCGCCTTCGGCTTCATTGTGATGGAAAACGGCGCGACCATCGTGCTGGAATCCGCCTGGGCGATCAACATCGCCGACCCGAAGGAAGCCGTTTGCCTGTTGGCCGGCACCAAAGCCGGTGCGGATATGCTCGGCAAAGAAGACCTGCGCATCAATTCAGTCAAAAACGGCCGCCAGTGCATCGAAGTCCCCAACTTCAAAACGGGCGGCGTAGCCTTCTTTGACGGCGCTTCCAGCGATTGCTCCGAACTCGAAGCCCGCGCCTGGGTCAACGCCGTGCTGACCGACACCGCCCCCCCCACCCGTGCCGACCAGGCCATCGTCGTCACGCAGATCCTCGGGGCGATCTACGAAAGCGCAGCCAGCGGCCAGCCGGTCTATTTGGATTAGGGGGAAGAGAAGATATTATGAAGCTCGCGCTGGCCGCACCCTATGATATTACGGATCCCGCCGCCTGGTCGGGAACGCCTTTCAGCTTACATTCCGCCCTCCTGGCACAGGCGGGGCAGCACACGGTGGCAACGGTCAACGTGGCTGCGCTGCTCCCCTCCGGCGGCCGTGCGGAACAGCTTGCGTTGCTGCGCGGGCTGGACGTTGGGGAATCCCTGCGGCGGCGCACCCCGGTTTCACATGCGGGCACAGCATGGCGCAACCCGATGCAGTCAAAGGCGCTGTGCCGCTGGTTGCAGCAGGAAAAACCGGATGTTCTTTTGCAGTTCGGCGGCTACCGCACAAAGGCCAG
This sequence comes from Oscillospiraceae bacterium, assembly GCA_031290595.1. Taxonomy (GTDB): domain Bacteria; phylum Bacillota; class Clostridia; order Oscillospirales; family Acutalibacteraceae; genus WRMQ01. The sequence continues at coordinate 18,126 of JAITNG010000150.1, read as the reverse complement.
CGGGATCCCCTATTTCATCTATAGCGATTCCACACACGAGCTGAGTATACGGTTCCATGCCGAACACCCGGAACTTTACGCACAACTCTACCCCGGTAGGGCGCCTATGGATTCCGAACGCGCCGCGCAGCATGTGCAGCCGATTTATGAGGAAGCCGACGGCATCTTTTGCATGAGCCGGTGGATGGCAGATTCGTTGCAACGCACGGGAACCGACCCCGCAAAGCTGCAAGTGGTCTATGCCGCACCGAACTTCCACGGCGCTCCACCGCCGCAGGTGCAGGCAAAGTCGCTGGGTGGGCGGCAAACCTATCGGCTACTATTCATCGGTGTAGATTTCTTCCGCAAAAGCGGCGATTTGATCACCGAAGCGCTGCGCCAGCTCAACGCAGATACGGTGCAACCGCGCTTCACCATCGATTTTGCGGGGCCGACATCCGTCCCGCCGGAGATCGCAAGCCTGCCCTTTGTGCGCAGCCACGGCTTTTGTGATAAGGCGAAACTCGCGGCACTGCTCGCTGCCGCCGATTTGTTTGTGATGCCATCCCGCTTCGATTGTTTCGGCATTGCCTTTTTGGAAGCGATGCGCTATGGTCTGCCCTGCATCGGGCGGAACATCTGCGCCATGCCGGAGTTCATTCAGCCGGGTGTGAACGGCGAGCTGCTGCAAAGCAACGACGCAGCGGAACTGGCCGCACACATCCAAAAGGTGCTGCACCCGGCGGCCTACACCGCCTATTCACAGGCGGCGTTGGAACGTGCGCAGCAATACCAATGGGCTGCAATTGCCGCAAGCATGTGGCAGCGTTTTGAAGCAACGGTCTGATTTGTATTAATTTTGGCAAGAAAGGGAACTATACATGAAATTTGCAGTTCAACTCTATTCCCTGCGCGAGCTTGTGCAGTCGCCGGAGGATTTGCCGGCGCTGTTCCCGCGCATCAAAGCGCTGGGTTTTGACGGCGTGGAATTCGCCGGGTACCAGGGTCTGGCGGCCGAAGCATTGCGTGCGGCGCTGGATGCCGCCGGGCTGGTTGCGATGGGAACCCACATGGGTCTGAACGACCTGCGGCCGGAAAACCTGCCCGCCACCATCCGATTCTGCAAAACGCTGGGGATGCGCCACATCGGCATCGGCGGTGCGCCCCACGGCACGCCGGAAGATACCGCCGCTTCCTGCGCCGTCCTCAAGTCGGCCTACGAAGCGGGTCTTGAGCAGGGTGTTGTGATTTATTACCACAACCACGTGGGCGAATTTGAACCCTTTGCCGACGGAACGCTGGCCATCGACAGCTTCCTGGCCGCCTGCCCGCTGGAACTGGATACCTGCTGGAGCTTCTGCGGCGGGGTGGATAATTATAAGTTCCTCACAGAACACAAAGACCGCATCTGCCTGGTGCATATCAAGGATGCTGCCGAAGGCCACAAATCCGCCGCCCTGGGCGAAGGGATTGTTGACCTGGCGGCGGTGGTCAAGGCCGCGAAGGAACTCGACCTGGAATGGCTGGTTCTGGAAGACGAAACCCAGGGTACGGGCATCGAAAGCGTGGCCAAGGGCGCAAAATGGTTACAGGAAAACGCGAAATAAAATACGCATAAGAGAGGAGAATCCCCATGAAACTTGGCGTATTCACGACTTTGCTGAGCAATATAGCTTTGCCGGATGCACTGGCGTACTTCAAAAGCCTGGGCATTGAGATGGTGGAAATCGGCTGCGGCGGCTACCCCGGCGATGCGCACGCAAACCCGGAGGAACTCCTGCACGACCCCGCAAAGCTGGCGCAGTTCCAGCGCACCATCGCTGACGCGGGGCTGGAACTCAGCGCTTTCAGCTGCCACGGCAACCCGCTGCACCCCAACCAGGAAATCGCCGCAGGGTTCGATACAGCCATGCGCAACGCCGTCCTGCTGGCCGAAGCCGTGGGGCTGCACCAGATCAACACATTTTCCGGCTGCCCGGGGGATTGGGAGGGCGCGAAGGCGCCCAACTGGGTCACTTGCCCCTGGCCAAACGATTTCAGCGAAATCCTGGAATGGCAGTGGAACGAAAAGCTGATCCCCTATTGGCAGGGCTTTGTGCAGTTTGCCAAAGCGCACGGCGTGAACAAGATCGGGCTGGAACTGCACCCGGGCTTCTGCGTCTATAACACGGAAAGCCTGTTGCGCCTACGCGCGGCCGTGGGGCCGGAAATCGGCGCGAACCTTGACCCCAGCCACCTGATTTGGCAGGGGATGGATCCCGTGGCCGTGATCCGCGCACTGGGCGACGCCATCTTCCACTTCCACGCCAAGGATACCAAAATCGATGCATACAACACCGCCGTCAACGGCGTGCTGGATACCAAGCCCTACGGCGACGAGCTGCACCGCTCCTGGGTCTTCCGCTCCGTGGGCTACGGGCGCGACGCGGCGTATTGGAAGGACATCGTTTCTAACCTGCGCATGGTCGGCTATGATTATGCGGTCAGCATTGAGCATGAGGATAGCCTGATGAGCCAAAACGAAGGCCTCACCAAGGCCGTGGCGCTGCTCAAAGAGGTGTTGATCACCGAACCCACCGGCGCCATGTGGTGGGTATGATTTAGACTTTAGATTGTAGATATTAAATTTTAGATCGGAGGAAATGAAAATGAGCGAAGATAGTATTAAACCCATTGGGGTGGCGATCATTGGTTTTGGCGGCATGGGGGGCTACCATGCCCAGCGCCTGAACAGCGAACTGGATGAATTCAACCTCATCGGTATTTTTGACGTCAAGGCGACGCGGCAGAAAGCGGCGGAGGACAGCGGCATCCATGCCTTTGCGAGCCGGGAAGCCCTGCTCAGCGACCCCCGCGTGGAAGTGGTGACCGTGGCCACGCCGAACGATTTGCACAAAGAGATCGTCATCGACGCGCTGAACCACGGCAAAAACGTGATCAGTGAAAAGCCCGTGACCCTGAGCAGCGCCGATTTGGAGGACATGATCGCCGCAGCCAAGCGCAACGGAAAGCTCTTCACGGTGCATCAAAACCGGCGGTGGGATAAAGACTACCTGACGGTCAAAAAAATCATTGATGAAAACACCCTTGGCCGCGTTTTTGAAGTGGAAAACCGGGTGCATGGCTCCCGGGGCATCCCCGGCGACTGGCGCAACAAAAAAGCCCAGGGCGGCGGGATGCTGCTGGACTGGGGCATTCACCTGCTGGATCAGGTGTTGCAGCTGACTGAAGACCGCCGTCTGCTGGACGTCTATGCCCAGCTGACTTACATCACCAACGAAGAATGCGACGACGGCTTCCGCGCCTTCCTCCGCTTTGAAAATGACCTGCACTTTTTGGTGGAAGTCCTCACAAGCAACTTCATTGAACTGCCCCGGTGGTATCTTTTGGGCGAAAACGGTTCCGCCATTGTGCGCAACTGGAATCTGGAGGGCGAAATCGTCATGGTTTCCGATTGGGAAAACCGGGATTCCGTGCCGGTGCAGGCCGGGGTCGGCATCACCAAAACCATGGCGCCCCGCACCGATGATACCATCGAACACTTCCCCCTGCCCCAGGTTGCGGGCGAATGGACGGAATACTACCGCAACATCGCCCGCGTGATCCGCGAAGGCGCGGCTCCCATCGTCACCCACGATCAGCAGCGCCGCCTGATCCGCCTGGTGGAAGCGATCTTCGCTTCCGGCGCAAGCGGGCAGGTCGTGCCGTTCAACGATGTAATCTAACACAAGAGAGGCGTGAACGAAATGCAAATCGGCGCACAGCTTTACACCACACGCGATTTGATGCGCAGCCCGGAAGGTATCCGCTCCACGCTGGAACGGGTGGCCGCCATCGGGTATAAGTACATCCAATGCTCCGGCTTCGCCTTTGAAGCCGCCGAAATGAAGGCGCTCTGCGATTCCCTCGGCCTGGGGGTGCGTTTGACCCACACCGCATGCGAGCGCATCCTGAACGACACGGAAAACGTGATCCGCGAACACCTGCTGCTGCAATGCCCCTATGTGGGCGTCGGTTACATGCCCGGCCAGCACACCCCGGCGGGCGCACGCCAGTTCTTGCAGGAATTCACCCCGGCGATGCAAGCCCTGCACGCGGCGGGGCTAAAGCTGCAATACCACAACCACGCCTTTGAATACGCCCGCCTGCCGGAAGGCGACGTCTGGAGCGTGCTGGTGAACGAAAGCGACCCCGCGCTGCTGGGCTTCACCCTGGATGTGTTCTGGGCGCAATACGGCGGCAAAAATGTGCCGGAGCTGATCCGCGCGCTCAAGGGGCGCATTGACGTTTGCCATGTGAAGGATATGAACCTGGAAGAACACGAACACCGCTTTGCCGCCGTGGGCGAAGGCGTGCTGGAATGGCCGGGCATCCTCGGTGCGCTGGAAGAAACCGGCACGGAATATGCCTTTGTGGAACAGGACGACTGTTACGGCAAAGACCCCCTGGAAGAACTGGAAACGAGCTTTCGTTTCCTGGCGCAGTATTACGCATGATTTGCAGAGGAAGGGGGCGGGGCATATTCCTGCCCCCTTCTTTGCGGAGCGACCACCAAAATTATTTCTGTAAACTCTTGCTTTTCTTGGAAAGTGTTGCTATAATAAAGTAAAATATTCTATAAATCGGAGGATGGACGCAAGATGTTAAAGATTGCCGTGGAACGGACGACCGCTCCGAAGCCCAAGCCGGAAGACCAGACGAAGCTGGGTTTTGGCGGCATTTTCACCGATCATATGTTTTTGATGGATTACAACGCGGGCGAAGGCTGGCACGACCCGCGCATTGTTCCGTTTGGCCCGCTGCCGCTCAGCCCCGCCGCCATGTGTCTGCACTACGGCCAGGAGGTGTTTGAGGGCATGAAAGCCTACGCCTGCCCGGATGGCAGCGTGCGGCTGTTCCGCCCGGATGAGAACATGAAGCGGCTCAACCTTTCGTGCGACCGGCTGTGCATCCCCCCCATCGATGAAGCCTTTGCGGTGGAAGCGGTGAAGGAACTGGTGCGCCTGGATGCCGGTTGGGTGCCCACGGCGGAAGGCACTTCGCTTTACATCCGCCCGTTCATTTTTGCGGCGGATGCGCAGCTGGGCGTTCACCCGGCCAAGCATCTGATCTTCTGCATCATCCTCTGCCCGGTGGGGGCGTACTTCCCCGAAGGGCTGAACCCGGTCAAAATCTATGTGGAGCAGGAATACGTCCGTGCGGTGCGCGGCGGGATGGGGTACACCAAGACGGCGGGCAACTACGCCGCCTCGCTCAAAGCGCAGGAAAAGGCCAATGCAGCCGGATACAGCCAGGTGCTGTGGCTCGACGGCCTGGAACATAAATACATTGAAGAAGTCGGGGCGATGAACGTCTTTTTCGCCCTGGGGGATTCCGTCGTGACCCCCGCGCTGCAAGGCAGCATCCTGGGGGGCATCACCCGCAAGAGCTGCGTTGCGCTGCTGCAAAGCTGGGGCGTGCCGGTCGAAGAGCGCCCCCTGGCGCTGGCCGAGTTGCTTGAAGGCACACGCAGCGGCCAGCTGAAGGAAGCCTTCGGCTCCGGCACGGCAGCGGTGATTTCGCCCATCGGCGCACTGCGCTGCGGTGAAGAGAACATCGCCATCAACGGCGGCAACATCGGCGCCCTTTCGCAGCGGCTCTATGACGCGCTCACGGGCATCCAGTGGGGCAGGTCGCCCGATCCCTTCGGGTGGACGGTGGCCGTCTGATCTGCTTATGAAAAAGAACAAGCGAAAAACCAGGGTTCGGGCGCTCGCACTTGCGCTTGCCTGTGTTGCGGCGCTGGCGGTGGCCGCCGCGCTGCTGCCCGCAGCCTATATCGATTCGCGCTACCCGAACGGGACGGCGGCGGCTGTGGCGGAAATCCGGGGCATGGATGGCGCGGCGCGCAAATGGCGCTGCACCCTGCTGCGGTATCAGCTCGCCCGGCGCTTTGCGGAGGGAACAGCGGACGCACAGGCCATGGAGCTGGCCACGCGGAGCTATTACCAGGCGCATTTTCCGCCGGTTTACACAATGTATGTCACCGACCCGCAGGCCAAGCCCGGCGCAGCTGAAATTGCGGCGGACGCTTACCTGGAAGACGATATAACCGCGCTGTTTGCGCCCTATTATGACGCTGCGCTGGACGGGCGCACGCTCTGGCTGGATTCTCCTACGGAGGCTCGGATGTTCTGGAACCCCGACCAGGTGCAGGTCGCGCTGGAATGCGACGGCTACTTTGGCGACGCAGCGCTGGTGCGGCCACGGAGCATCCTCCTTGCGCCGGATACCTATTTTGATGCGGCAAACCTCCCGCTCACGCAGAGCGAGATCACCGAAAACCCACGGCAAGCGCGGTATCTGCTGCAAACCGTGACGACGGATTCCCCGGCTGGCACATGGACGGAAACCGGCGCATCGCCGGATGAAACGGCGGAAATCGCCGGGTTCACCCGCACATTTACGCTTTCGCTGCTGGATCTTGTGACGGGGCAGACCGTGGATGGCACGGCGTTCGTCTGCCCGCCGCCGGAAACCGTCAACCGCTTGCCCGGCGCATTCGGACAACCCCTTTTTGGCACGCTGAACGCAGCGCAGCTTGCGGAACTTTCCGCCTGGCTGGATGCTGCGGCTACGGAATAAACACACACACGGAGGAAGCCAATGCAGGCATGGGAAGAGGAAGTCCACAGCGGGCGGCTCTATTGCTGCCGGGGCGCGGAATTCCAGGCGGCGCAAAACGTGACGATGGAGCTGCTTTGGGAATTCAACCAGACCCGGCCAAGCGAACAGGCCAGGCGCAAGGCGCTGCTCCAGGCCTATTTTGCCGAAGCGGGGGAAGATCTTTATATTGAACCGCCCTTCCACGGCGCCTGGGGCAAAAACACCCACTGGGGGCGCAACTGCTACGCCAATTCCAACGTGACGTTTGTGGATGACGGCGAAATCTTCATCGGCGATAACTGCTTGCTCGCGCCCAATGTGGTGATCACCGCCACCGGCCACGCGCTTGACCCGGAGCTGCGCAAGCGCTACATCCAGTTTTCCATGCCCGTGGTGCTGGAAGAAAACGTGTGGATCGGCGCAAACGCCACGGTGCTGCCGGGGGTGCGGATCGGCAAAAACAGCGTGATCGGCGCGGGCAGCGTTGTGACCCGCGATGTGCCGCCGGATTCCCTGGCGGCGGGCAACCCCTGCCGGGTGCTGCGCCCGATTGATGCGCGGGACCGGGAGCGCTACTTCCGCGGCCGCACAGTTTCCCCCGGGGAATACGATGCTTTGCTGGATGTATATACACTTGAATCAACAAACGAATGAAAGGTTGTGTTTTTATGCCCATGATCACCCTGACCACCACCGCCCAGATTCCCCCTGCCGCCGAAGCCGCCCTGACCGCCGGGCTGGGCAGAGCCATTGAACTGCTGCCCGGCAAAAGCGAAGCCCACCTGATGCTCTCCTTCCAGGGGGGCGTGCCGATGGCCTTCCAGGGGACAAAGCAGGAAGCCGCCGCATTTTTGGAGGTCAGCTGCTTCGGCCATGTGGATCCCGCCGCCTACAACACCATGACGGGCGCAGTTTGCGCACTGCTGGAAAAGGCGCTGGCCATCCCGCCCGCAAAAACATACGTAAAATACACCGAAACCACCAACTGGGGCTGGAACGGCGTAAACTTCTAATTACAGGGAGAACAATACATGGAAAAAAATGAACTCATCGCAGAAGAACACGAGATGCTCCGCTTTTGGGAGGAGAACGACTGCTTTGCCAAGCGACAGGCACAGGCGGCGGGTCGGCCGCTGTTCCGCTTTTTGGATGGCCCCATCACCGCCAACAACCCGATGGGCATCCACCACGCCTGGGGGCGGAGCCTGAAGGATATTTACATCCGCTACAAGTTCCAGCAGGGCTACGACTGCCACTGCCAAAACGGCTTTGATGCGCAGGGGCTTTGGGTGGAAGTCGGGGTCGAAAAAGAGCTGGGCTTTGCCACCAAGCGGGATATTGAGGCCTATGGCCTGGATAAATTCACGCGCAAGTGCGTGGATCGGGTGCAGCATTTTTCCGGCGTGATCACCGCGCAATCCCGCAGGTTGGGGCAGTGGATGGACTGGGAGCATTCCTACTACACCAACACGGATGAAAACATCCAGGGCATCTGGCACTTTTTGCACAAGTGCCACGCGGAAGGTCTGCTCCGGCAGGAACACAAGCCCATGCCCTGGTGCCCCCGCTGCGGCACATCGCTGAGTGAACACGAGATGACCGGCTCCTATCAGCAGATGACCCACGATTCCGTATTCTTCCAGCTGCCGGTGCAGGGGCAGGATTATAACATCCTGGTGTGGACAACCACCCCCTGGACGCTCTCTTCCAACGTCGCGTTGGCCGTGAACCCGGGCATCGACTATGCCGTCGTCCGGCTCCACAGCCAGGCAAAGCCCGTGCTGCTGGCCAAACAGGCGATCCGGCAGCTGGGCGACGATAAAGCGGAGGTGCTGGGCAGCTGCAAGGGCGCGGCGCTGGTCGGCCTGGCGGTCGAAACCTGCTTCCCGGAGCTGGAAGCGCAGCAGGGCGTTGCACACCGCATCGTCGGCTGGGAAGATGTGGATGCGGAAGAGGGAACGGGCGTGGTGCACATCGCCCCCGGCTGCGGCGCGGAAGACTTTGCGCTCGGCCAGCGGGAAGACCTGCCAAGCATCATGCCGGTGGATGACCTGGGCGTGTTTTTGGAAGGCTTCGGCTTCTTCACCGGCAAACGCAGCGACGCCATCGCCCCCGAAGTGTTTGCAGAACTCAAACAACGGGGCAAGCTATATAAAGTGGAACCACACCAGCACAGCTACCCGGTTTGCTGGCGCTGCAAAACCCCTGTGATCTTCCGCCTGGTGCCGGCGTGGTATATCGCCACCGAAGGGCTGAAGCCGCGCTTGCTGGCGGCGGCGCAAAAGGTGCGCTGGGAACCGGAATCCGGCGGCAGACGCATGGCCGACTGGCTGCAAAACATGGGGGATTGGAACATCAGCCGCAAGCGCTATTACGGCCTTCCGCTGCCGTTTTACCCCTGCCCCCACTGCGGTGAGCTGACGGTCGCGGGTTCCCGTGCAGAGCTGCGCGCACTGGCGCTTGACCCGGCCGCCGTGGATGCGCTGCCCGAATTGCACCGCCCCTGGGTGGATAGCATCCAAATCGCCTGCCCCAAATGCGGGCAGCCGGTCACGCGGATCCCCGACACCGGGGATGTTTGGATGGATGCGGGGATCGTCCCGTTTTCGACCCTGGGCTATTTTTCGGATAAGGAAGCCTGGCGCAAAAATTACCCCGCCGAATGGATCGTTGAAAACAACGAGCAGGTGCGGCTGTGGTTTTATGCCATGCTCTTCATGAGCGTCGTGCTGGAAGACCGCCCGCCCTACGAACGGGCGATGTGCCATTCCACCGTGGTGAAGGAAGACGGGGGCAAATTTTCAAAGACCGGCTTCATGATCCAGTTTGACGAAGCCGCCGAGGTCATCGGCTCCGACGCAATCCGCTACCTTTATGCGGGCAACCCCATCACCAGCGATGTGCGCTTCGGGTTCAGCCTGGGCGACGAAGCCCGCCGCAAGCTGCTCTCGTTCCGCAACATCTATACCTTCTTTGAAACGTATGCCTCCATTGATCAACCGCAGCTTTCCGGCTACACGCCAAAAAGCCTATGCGTGCTGGATCGCTGGCTGCTGCTGCGCACAAATGCATTCCTCCGCGCCGCCACGCAGCAGATGGACGACTACAAGGCCTACCAGCTGGTGAAGGAATTCGACGACTTTGTGGAGGACTGCTCCAACTGGTATATCCGACTCAACCGCCGCCGCTTTTGGAAGAGTGAGGATAAGGCGGACCAGCGCACGGCCTATTACAGCCTGTATTTCGCGCTGAAATCCGCCGTGCAGGTGATGGCGCCTGTTCTCCCCTTCCTGACCGAAGCGATTTGGCAAAAGCTGGTGCGCCGTCTGGAGCCGGACGAAGTGCTTTCGGTGCATCTGAGCGCATGGCCGCAGCCCCTGGCCTGGGTGGAAGACGACGGCGTGCTGGAAGACGCCGCCCTGGCGCGGGAAGTGATTGCGGTGGCGCTGCGTTTGCGCAACGAAAGCCAGATCAAAGTACGCCAACCCCTGCGCGATCTCTACCTCTGCTGCGATGCGGCGATGCAAGCGCGTTTGCTCCGCTTTGCCGAACAGTTGACCGGGGAACTCAACATCAAGCGCCTGGCGTTCCTGGCTAGCAAAGAAGAATTGCAGCAAACCTATGCCGCTGTGAACTTCAAGGCGGCGGGTGCGGCGCTCAAGAGCCGCGTCAACGAATTCAAAGGGCATTTATCCACGCTTGGCGGGGCGGATAGCGCCGCCGTTGTTGCACAGGTGCAGGCGGGGGGCGCGGTCAACGTCCCCGGCTGGGATGCGCCGCTGGCAGCGGAGCTGTTCACGCTGCAAAGCCGCACCGCGCCGGGCATCATCAGTGCAGAAGCCCTCAACGGCGAAATCACCGTGGGGCTGAACACCGAAATCACGGAAGAGCTCCGCCGGGAAGGCGCTGTGCGCGACGTGATCCGGCAGATCCAGACCCTGCGCAAGGATGCGGGTTATGCGGTGGAACAAAGAATCGCGCTTGCGATTCTCACGCCAAGCAGCTTCCTGCAAGCCGCGCTGGAAGAGGCCGGCGACCACCTGGTGCATGAAGTGCTGGCCGTTGCGCTGCGCAAAGGCGAACCCCTCGAAGCGCCGGATATTACGCGGGAGCTGGAGATCGCCGGGGAAACCATCACGCTGCAACTTGCAGCAAATAATAAGCCGTAAATATTTTCGCAAATCAGAAAGGGGATCCCATTATGACCATCACGAAAGACACCATCATCGGCGATATTTTGGACGCCGACCGCACCACCGCGCCTTACTTCCTCGAAATGGGGATGCACTGTCTGGGCTGTCCGGCTTCCCGCGGCGAAACCCTCGGCGAAGCCTGTGCCGTCCATGGCGTGGATGCGGACGAGCTGACCGCACAGCTCAACGCACACCTGTCAAAATAATGCCGCCAAAACCAACACTCAGCCCACGGCTTGCCCTGGTGGCAGATCTGACGCCGCCGGGGTGTGTGGTTGCCGACATCGGCACAGACCATGCGTACCTCCCCGCCTTTTTGGTGGCGGCGGGCGTTGCGCCCCGCGCCATTGCGGCGGATATTGGCCAAGACCCCCTGCAAAACGCCGCCCGCACCCTCGCCGCCCTGCAACTGGAAGACCGGGTCGCGCTGCGGCAATCGGACGGCCTGGCGGCCTTCGCACCCGGCCAGGCGGATTGCTTCCTGTTTGCCGGGATGGGCGGCACGCTGATCACCCGGTTGCTGGCGGCCGCGCCCTGGGTCAACGCCCCGGGTACGGTGATTGTCGCCCAGCCCATGCGCCGCAGCGAAGATTTGCGCGCCTGGCTGCTGGCAAACGGCTGGCACATTGCAACTGAAAGCGCTTGCTTTGATGCAGGGCGGCCTTATCATGCCCTGCGGGCGGCCTATGCCCCGCAAACGCCCCCGGCGCAAGCGGAAACGCGGGCGGGCTACGCCCACTACGGCGAACTGCCCCGCTGCCCGCACCCGGCGGCACGCAAGCTGCTCGAACGCCACCGCCACTGGCTGGCCGGGCGTGTGCAGGCGCTTGCGCAAAGCGGGCAAGCCCCGGCGGAAGCCGCACGGCTACGCACAATACTTTTGGATTTGGAGGGGCAGATATGCCTGTAGTGCGCGATATTTTTGCCTGGTTGGATGCCTTTGCCCCCCTGGCCACCCAGATGGATTTTGACAACTCCGGCCTACTGACCGGCGACGCAAGTGCGCCGGTGACGCGGGTGCTGCTGGCGCTGGATGTAACGGCAGCAGTGGTGGAAGCAGCGGCGCGGCAGGGCGCGGAGCTGATCGTAGCGCACCACCCGGTGATCTTCCATGCACGCAAACAACTGCTGGCGGGCGACCCGGCTTACGCGCTGGCGCGGCGCGGCGTCGCTTGCATCGCCTGGCACACGCCGCTGGATGCCGCCCCCGGCGGGGTCAACGATGTGCTGGCCGCAACCCTCGGTTTGCAGGGCGTCGCTCTCCTGCCCGCGGCCGGCTGCCCCGTCCCCTGCGCCCGCATCGGCACGGTGGAACCCCAGAGCGCGGCAGAACTCGCCCGGCGGGTGGCGGCGCTGCTCGGCGCAGCCGTGCGCTATTGCGACGCAGGGCGCACCATCACGCGGGTGGCGGTCTGCGGCGGCGCGGGCGCGTTCCTGCTGCCGGAGCTACACACGGCGCAAGTGGACGCTTACATCACCGGGGACGCAGACCACCACGATTTTTTGGATGCGCGGCAAGCGGGCGTTAGCCTCCTGGCCGCCGGACACTACGAAACCGAAATACCCGTCATCCCCGCGCTGGCGGAGCGGCTGCGTGCCGCCTTCCCGGCGCTGGTAATCACAGTTGCGGAGGAACAATCACCATGCCCCACACAAACAACGCCCGCCCCGTGACCTTCACCGCCCACGCGGGTTCGCTGGGTACCGTGCCGAACACCAGGGAATCCGTGCTGGCAGGATTGGAATACATCGGCGGCGGCAACATCGAAGTGGACGTCCGCTTTTCACCCACAGGCGTCCCTGTGCTTTCGCACGATGCGGTGAAGGATACATCCGCCTTCACGCTGGAAGAATGCTTCGCCCTGGCGCAGCCGTTCACTGCGGGCATCAACCTGGATCTGAAAGAAGCGCAGGGCAATGTGGCGGAGATCCACCGGCTGGCGGAGGCATACGGCTTACTGCCACGCGTATTTTTCACCGGGATACGGGCAAGCGATGTGGCTGCCGTGCGTGCGCTGGGGATCCCGTATTACCTCAATGTTTACCCCGGGCGGCTCCGGGCGCGGCTCCGGGGGGCGAATGCCCGCCTGGCACGCAAGACCCGGGTGCTGGGCGCTGTGGGGCTGAACCTGCCCCACTGGTGGACGACCCCCACCCTGGTGCGCACGGCGCACGCGGCGGGGCTGCTGGTTTCCGCCTGGACGGTGGATAGCCGCACCGACATGGAACGCCTATTGGCATTGGGGGTGGATAACATCACCACCCGCAAGCCCGATCTGCTACAGACGGGGGTAGATACATAATATGCCCTTGGACGGACTCTTCCTCCGCTGCCTGCGGGGGGAACTGGAGCAAACGATTTTGGGCGCACACATCGAAAAGATTCACCACCCGGCCAAAGAGGAGCTGCTGTTCCACCTGCGCAGCCGCAGCGGCAACTGCAAACTGCTTTTATGCGCAAGCTCCGGCCGGGCGCGCATCGGCCTGGTGAACGACGCGCCGGAAAATCCGCCCCAGCCTTCGATGCTTTGCATGTTGCTGCGCAAGCATTTGACGGGCGCGGCGCTGACGGGGATCCGCCAACCGGGGTTGGAACGGGCGCTCTATTTTGACTTCAACGGCAGCAACGAGGTCGGCGAGCCAACCCGGCTCTGCCTTTGTGCGGAACTGATGGGCAGACACAGCAACGTGCTGCTCCTGCGCGAAGAAGCGGGGCAGTGGCGCATCATGGATGCACTCAAGCGGATGGACGAAAGCGACGGTGCGCTGCGGGCGGTGCTGCCCGGGCTGCCGTATGCGCCGCCGCCGGAGCAGGGCAAGTGCAGCCTGACCGAAGCCGGGGTGCAGACGCTCCTGGCGCAACTGGCGCAATCCGGCGAACCACCGGCACAGGCGCTGCCCAAGCTGGCGGAGGGGATCGCGCCCCTCACCGCGCGTGAAGTCTGCTTTTGCGCAGGGCTGGCGGAAGATGTTCCGCTGCCCCCGGAGCACCCCGGATTCACAGCGGAATTGGCGGCGCTGCAAAAACTGGCGGCGGAAGGCGGCGGCACGCCGACCCTCCTGCGGGGTGAAGACGGCGCACCGGCGCAGTTCAGCTTTTGGCCCGTGCGGCACTGCGGGGCGCTGTGGAAGGCGGAAACCTGCGAAAGCTATTCCGCATTGCTTGAAGCCTTTTATGCCGAACGCGACGCGGCGGAGCGTTGCCGCCAGCAGGGCGCGGAGCTGTTCCGGCTGGTGCAAAACCGCGCCGCACGCACCGTGCGCAAGCTCGAAGCGCAGCGGGCGGAATGCGCGGCCAGCGAAAACCGGGAATCCCTGCGCATCTGCGCGGAACTGATCCTGGCCAACCGCGCGCGGCTGGAAGCCGACCCCGCCGCCCGGGGCAGCAGCGGCTATCTGCTGGAAAATTACTATGACGACGGGCGGCTCCTCGCCATCCCCGTTGACCCTGCGCTCGCCCCCGCCGCAAACGCGCAGCGTTACTTCAAAACATACCGCAAGGCCAAAACCGCCCACCAGCTCCTGGGCGGGCTGATTGAACAGGGTGAACAGGAACTGGAATACCTGGAAAGCGTGCTGGATCTGCTGACGCGTGCGCAAAGCCGCGCGGCGTTGGCGGAACTGCGGGCGGAGCTGGAAGAGCAGGGCTTTTGCCGCCGCAAAGCCACGCAAAAGCCGGGCAAAAACCCCGCCAAACGGCGCACGCCGCCCCTGCCCCCGCTGGAATACCAGAGCCGTGCGGGTCTGCGCATCCTCGTGGGGCGTTCCAACACGCAAAATGACCGCCTGAGCTTCCAAATCGCCCAGGGCAGCGACGTCTGGTTCCACGCCCAGGGCTGCCCCGGTTCCCATGTGATTTTGGTGACGGGCGGGCAGGAACCCGACCCGCAGAGCCTGGAAGACGCGGCGGCGCTGGCGCTGCGCCACAGCAAGGCACACGGCGGCAGCGCCGCAGTGGATTACACCCCGGCAAGGATGCTCAAAAAACCCAGGGGCGCACCCCCCGGCAAAGTCATTTATCACACGTACAAGACCCTCTGGGTCAATCCAAACAAAACTGAGGAGGATACACATGGACGCAATTGACATCAAGATTCTGCACTGCCTGGGCGAAAACGCCCGGCACAAGGCTTCCACCATCAGCCAGGAAATCAACCTTTCGGTCTCCGCCGTAATCGAACGCATTCACAAGCTGGAAGACAGCGGCATCATCCAAAAATACACCACCATCCTCGACCAAAAAAGACTGGGCAACGATATTTCCGCCTGGATGGAAGTCTGCCTGGAACACCCCAAGCATTATGATACCTTCGTCACCAGCATCCTCGCGATGCCCAACATCCTCGCCTGCCACTACCTCACCGGGGATTTTGATTTTATGCTCCAAATCGTCACCAGTTCTTCCGAAGCGCTCGAAAACATCCACCGCACCATCAAGTGCATCGACGGCGTTTCGGCCACCAAAACGCACTTCGTCCTCAAGACGCTGAAGGAAAATGCTTTCCTGCTGCCGGGAGAAGTATGAGGCATTTTTACCAATAGCCGCCATTTTCCCCCTCCGGCCAAGTTTTGCTGGATTTCCGCCTGTATTTGTGGTATAATAAGCGCATACAGGAGTTGATGACGTTGAAAGAGTATTTCCCCGGCATCCCCGCGGTTCGGTATGAAGGAAGTTATTCGACCAACCCCTTTGCGTTCAAGTTTTATAACGCGGAGCGCGTCACCGCAGGTAAGCCCCTGCGCGAACACCTCCGCTTCGCACTCTCGTTTGAAAAAGCGCTCTGCACGCAAGGCGCGGATCTGCATGGCAGCCCGACGGCTGACCGCCTTTTTGGCGCGTCGCCCGCCAACCCCATGCAGTATGCCCGCGAACGCCTTTATGCCCTGATGGAGCTGCTGCACAAGCTGGGTGTGCGATACTTCACGCTGCGCGACCGCGACCTTGCGCCGGAAGGCGACAGCCTACGCGAAAGCAACGCCCGGCTGGATGAAATGACCGAATGCCTGCTCTATTTGCAGCAGGTGTATTCCGTGCAGCCCTTGCAGGTTTCGGCGGATCTGATCACCCACCCCCGCTATATGAACGGCTCCGCCACATCCAATTCGGCGGAGGTGTTCGCCTTTGCCGCCGCACAGGTCAAAAAAGCGCTGGAACTGGCCTACCGGCTGGATTCCCTGGGCTTTTGCGTCACCGGCGGGCGCGAAGGGCGCGAACACCTGCTCTGCGTCAACGAAACCTTGGAGCAGGACAACCTGGCACGGCTGCTGCGCCTGGTCGCCGCCCACGCCGCCGCCATCGGCTACAAGGGGGAACTGAGCATCCGCCCCAGTCCGCCCGGCGCGGTGCGGGGCGCATATTGGCCGGATAGTGCGCAGTGCCTCGCCTTCCTGCGGCGCTATGATTTGGATTCCGCCTTCCGCATCACCCTGGGGGAAGGCGCGACGCTGGCCGAATTCCGCACACTTTTGCAGGGGAACGCGCTGGGTTCCCTGGCTTCGCCTTGCTTCCACGCAAGCGAACAGGCACAGGGCAGCGCTTCCGCGACCGCCGCCACCCTGGCCATGCGCGAACTGCTGCACAGCGGCGGCTTCCGCAGCGGCGGCCTGCTGCTCGAAAGTCTGCCGCAGCGCAGTTCCAACACCCTGGAAGACCTGTGCATCACGCTGCTGCTGGCCATGGACGCTTACGCGCTCGGCTTGACGCTTGCGCAGCGCACGCTGCTTGACGGCCGCATGGAACAGTTCAGCCGCGACCGCTACGCCAGCTTCACCTACGGTATCGGCAAAGCAATCCTGGAAGGAACCGCCGACATGGACGCCCTGGAAACCCACGCGCTCCAACGCGGCGAAGTCAGCGCAGCCAGCGCCCGGCAGGAATACCTGGAAGCCGTGCTGCACTCGCTGCTGTTCCGGGGGAACTGACGCCGCGAAGCGCCGGGGTGGTGGCGCGGAGCGCAGCACGGTTGGGCTTTTAGATGCGGAATGGTATTAACGAACCCGGCAAGCGGATTTGACCGCTCGCCGGGTTTCATTTTGTTATATTAGGCGCGGCCTACCCTTGCCGCCAGCAGAACCAGACCAGCACGTAGCCCACAAACACTGCCGTCAGGGTGTATGGCACGCTGATCTTCATGAACTGCTTTGCCTTGATGGTGTGGCCTTCCTTGCGCAGGATGCCCAGCGCCGCGATGTTGGCCGATGCGCCGATGGGGGTCAGGTTGCCGCCCAGCGTTGCGCCGGAAAGCAAGCCGAAATACAGCAGGTAGACCGGTGCGCCCAGCTTTTCGGCCAAAATGGTGACCACGGGCAGCATCGTCGCAACATAGGGTATGTTATCGACAAAGGCGGAAATCAACACCGAGAACCAGACCAGCAATGTGTAAAGGATAAAGATGTTGCTCCCGCTGATCGTCTTGAAGCCGTCGCCGATTTTTTCAATCACACCGGCTTCGGTGATGCCGCGGATCACGATGAACAGCCCGGCCAGGAGCAGCAGGGTGAAATAATCCATCTCTTTGAACGCGCTCTTGATGGTATCGCTGCGCAAGCCGTAAATGAGTGCGCCAATCAGGAAGATGGCCACGCAGATGATGCCGTTGATCTCCTTGGGCAGGGGGATGCTTGACGGCAGGAAGGAAACCAAAATCAGCGCCAGGATGGTGGAAATCAGCAGCACGGTCGGCACGTAATCCTTCACCACGGTGCGCTCTGCCAGGTGAATGGGCTGCTTATCCTTGCGGAAGAAGATAAAGAGGATGGCCGTCGCCGCCAAAAAGGCCAGCTGCACAATCCAGAACAGCCCCATGCCCCAGTGCGCCGCGCCCGCAGGTTTGAAGAAGAAGAAATCCGCAAAGTTCATGTTCGCTTCGCCCGCCAGGAGGATGGAGGTGGTATCCCCCACCAGCGTGGCCGCGCCCTGCAAATTGGAGGCGATGGCGATGGCGATAATGCTCGGCACCGGCGAAATCTTCAGCTTTTTGGCGATGTCAATCGCCACGGGGGCGATCATCAGCACCGTCGCCACGTTATCGATAAAGGCGGAAATCACGCCCGCAAAGACCGAAAGCCAGATCACCGCCCATTTGAGGTTGGGGGATTTATCGATCAGCCAATCCGCCATTTTGGCGGGCATTTTGCTGTCGATAAAGAGCGAAACCGTCCCCATCGTCCCGGCGATCATCAAAATGACGTTCCAGTTGACCGCACCGGGGATTTCGCGCCAGGGGAGGATGCCCAGCAGCACAAACAGCGCGGCGGAACCCAGCGCAATATACGCCCGCGCCTTCGCAAAGACCAACATCCCAACATA
>JAITNG010000138.1 GCA_031290595.1 Oscillospiraceae bacterium | reverse complement strand
GCGTACCGAAGTGTGGTGTAATACTCTTTCTTGATTAAAAGCGTTATTTTAAAACTCCGGGCGACTGCTAGTCGCCCCTACCAAAATTCGGCTGATAGCCGGTTTAACCGCAACCTCCATAGCGCTATTAGCGCAATTTTGGTGGCGTCCGCAGACGATGGCGACTAGCAGTCGCCCGGAGTTTTTATCCCGGTGCCAAAAACGGAACACTGCTTTTAATTGCGGAATAGTGTAAGAAACCTATGCGAGAATATAATACTATTCCTCATCTAAAAGTCTACCCCGCCGCCACCTGGCAAATCACATCCAGCGCCCGCTCCAGCACATCTGTTGGGATGTTCAGCGCCGGGAGCAGCCGCACCTTCTCTTTTGCCGTCAGCACGACCACGCCTTGGTGCAGGCAATCGGCCAGCACCTCTTTGGCCGGGCGCACGGTTTGGAGGCCGAGCATCAGCCCCAGGCCGGTGACGCTCTGGATGCCCGGCGCACCTTCCAGGCGCTGGCGGATGCGTGCGCCCTTTGCGCGGACTTCGGCCAGCAGTGCGTCGTCAATGCGGCTGAGGGTGTAGAGCGCACCGGCGGCGCACGCCGGGTTGCCGCCGAAGGTGGAGCCATGGCTGCCCGCGCCAAGCGTATCTTTGGTGGTTTCACCGAACAGACACGCGCCCAGCGGAAGGCCGCCCGCCAGTCCCTTCGCCGTGCTGAGCAGATCGGGCTGCACGCCGTATTGTTCAAAGGCGAACAGCGTCCCGGTGCGGCCGTTGCCGGTCTGCACTTCGTCAAATAAGAGCAGCATTTCGCGGCTTTTGACCAGCGCGGCGGCCTGTTGCACATATTCCTGCGTGAGCGGAACCACGCCGCCCTCGCCCTGCACCGGCTCAAGCAGCAGGGCGCAGCAGCGGCCTTCGTTTTCAGCCAACACACGCGCTAAGTCTTGTATATTGTTGGCTTCAGCAAAATAAAACCCCGTGGGGAAGGGGCCAAAATCGTGGTGAAAGGCTTCCTGCCCGGTGGCGGCCAGGGTGGCCAGGGTGCGGCCATGAAAGCTGTTTTTGAGCGCGATAACCCCGGGGCGGGTGTTCTCGCCCCAACGGTCGGCGGCGTATTTACGCGCACACTTGATCATGCATTCGTTGGCTTCCGCGCCGGAATTGGCGAAGAAGACCTTTTGCATCCCCGTGCGCTCGCAAAGCGCCTTGGCCAGCTGCGCCTGTGGCTGGGTGTAATAGAGGTTGGAAGCGTGGGCGATCTGCCGCAGCTGCGCCGCCACCGCATCCGCCCAACCCGCGTCCGCCAGGCCAAGGCCGTTGACGGCAATGCCGCTGCCCAGGTCAATGTATTCCTTGCCGTCCGCATCCCAGAGCAGCGAACCCGCCCCGCGCACAAAAGTGACGGGCAGCCGGGCGTAAGTACCTGCAATGTATTGATCGGTCAGTTCCTGTGTAGTCATGCTGTCGCTCCTTTGGTTATTGATATATCCTTATACGCCAAATCATCCCGCACGGTGCAGCCCATGGCTGCCCAAAAGGCGTTGCCGGGTTTGTTATCACGGAAGGTGAACAGGCCGCATTTTTGGATGCCTTCCACCCGCAGCGCGGCGATGCAGGCGGCAAAGAGCGCCTGGGCGACGCCCTTGCGCTGATGCGCCGGTTGCACGGCCATGTGATTGATGTGACCCCGCCGCCCGTCGTTGCCGCAAAGCACCGTGCCAATGATTTTTTCCTGTTCCACCGCAACAAAGCAGGTGTTGGGGTTGCGTTGCAGGTAATAGGCGACGCCTTCGCGGGAATCTTCCGTCGTGTGCAGCCCCAGCCCGGGCGTCGCCGCCCAAAGGGCGTAAACTGCGTCGTAATCAGCAATGGTCATAGTGCGAATCATCACAAGTAAAACCCCCTGTCAAAATTTTAAAAAAACATCAAGTTGAAAGCGGCACAGCCGCCAAGCCCGCCGCAGGCGCAGGTGAAAACATGGTGCCGGTGCCGGCGTCGGTCAGGGTTTCGATGAGGATGGCGTGGGGGATGCGGCCGTCGAGGATGAAGACGCGGCGCACGCCGCCGCGCAGGGCTTCCACGCAGCAATCCACTTTGGGGATCATGCCGCCGGAAATGACGCCCTGCTCCACCAGGGCGGGGATCTCATCCAGGGATACGCGGGAAATCAGGGAGCTGTCGTCCTGCACATCCCGCAGCAGACCGGGAATATCGGACATGGAAAGCAGGCTTTCCGCGCCCAGCGCGGCGGCCAGGCGTGCGGCGGCGGTGTCTGCGTTGATGTTATAGACGTTGCCGTCGTCATCGCAGCCGATGGTGGAAATGATGGGGATATAGCCGCTTTCCAGCACAAACTGCACGGGGGCGGGGTCGACGCCGGTGATCTCGCCCACAAAGCCCAGGCGCTCCTCCATTTGCCGCGCCCGGATCATCCGCCCGTCCAGACCGCTCAGACCGATGGCGTGGCGGCCAAAGGTTTCCATCAGGGCGACCAGGCCTTTGTTGATCTTCCCGGCAAGCACCATCTGCACCACTTCGGCGGTTTCCTTATCGGTCACGCGCAAGCCGTCGATGAACTCCGTCTGCTTGCCCATGCGGCTGAGCATATCGGAAATTTCCGGCCCGCCGCCATGCACCAGCACCACGCGGATGCCCACCAGGTGCAGCAGGGCGATGTCGCCCATCACCTGCCGCTTCAGTTCTTCGTGGAGCATGGCGCTGCCGCCGTACTTGATCACAACAACTTTGTTGTGGTATTTTTGGATGTAGGGCAGCGCCTCCATCAAAATGGTCGCCCGCTGCGCATGGGTGATGGTTTGATCTGCGTTCATTTTAATTTCCTCTTCTTCTTTGTTTGGTTTCATCTTCTTCGTCTGCAAATGCTTCCGTGCAACCAAGCAAAAGTTCGTTCAATGCTTCCAGGAACGATTTCTCGCTCCGGGCGCTGATTTTAAGGGACGCCGCCCTGCTGTCGCCGATTGCAACGGCAGAAAGATGAAGTGCGCGCCCCCCGGCGCTGAACAGCGTTATGCAGAGGCTGGTGCGCTCGCCGCGCACCATGCTGTGACGCGCAAACACCCGCACGGCGCAGCGTGCGCCGCCTTCGCCGAAGTCGCTGGATTCTACCAGCGTGGCGCCGTCGCCCATGCCCGCTTCAAGCAATGCCAGGCGTTCATCAAAATCGCCTTCAAGGCGATATTCAGCTTTTGTCATGGCGTGACCGCTTCCTTTCTGCTAGCCCTGATACCCCTTTGCCGCCCGGAGCGCATCCAGCAGGGCGGCGGCGCTTTGCAGGGGGATGTCGTAGTTCAGCTCCACGCTCAGACCCAAGCCCCCTGCGGGCAGGTAAAGGGCTTCCACGCATTCGCGCACATGCTCCTGGAGCTGCGACGGCGTGGCAAAGGGGAAGCTCTGACGATCCAAATCCAGGTTGATGGCGATTTTGCCTTCGCGCCTGCACACACGCACCAGGTTTTCCAGGCCGTTGGCGCGGAACTGCGGGTTGATCATGTTCACGCCGCACTGCTGCAAATCCGGCATAATCTCGTGAATGCAACCGTCGGTGTGCATATAGACCAGCTTCCCCGCGCCATGCACCATGTTATACATCTTGGTGAAGCAGGGCTTCATGTATTTGCGCCATTTTTCCGCGCCGATGGCGAGGCCTGTCTGCATCCCCAGGTCGTCGCCAAAGACCATGCATTCCCCCGCACGGGGCAGGGCGCACGCAATCTGGGTGCAGTTATACGCCAGCACTTTATCAATGAGCAGCTGGAGCTCGTCGCATTCTTCGGCAAAGTCCATCATGGCTTCTTCAAACCCGCGCAGATCCAGCAGCCGCAGATACATGAACCCGTGGGGCAGGGAACCATCACGGTTTTGCGGGATTTCCAGCGTAAGAATATCCTCCCGCTCCGGCACGGGGTGACCCACCACATAGGCGTCCATCCCCGCGTTCTGGTTGCGCCAGACGCAGCCCCACTCGTCGGTGAATTCCCCGGCCTGGTAGCGCCCGGAAATGCCCTGCTCCACGCTTTGCGCCGTTTGCCCCGCCGGGAAGAAGTCCGGGTATTCCCGGGCAAAGCGGTTCATCTCTTCGCCGTGGTGCAGCCAGAGCGCCGGCAGGGTGGCCACCGAAACCGGCAACTGCGGCGGGGAATCCCAGGTCATCGCCCGCATCAACATGCTGTCCATACACGTGCCTCCTATTTTGCATTATGTTCTGTAATCCCCGTTGATCTTCACGTAGTCATACGTCAAATCACAGCCCCAGGCGGTGGCGCTCCCCGCGCCCGCCCCTGCGCTGATGTCAATTTGAATTTCGTCTTCGGCCAACACCTGTTTGGCCAGGTCTTCCGAAAACGGGACGCCCGCGCCGTTTTGGCACACGCACAGCGCCCCTGCGGCGGAACGGAACGTCACCGCGATTTGGCCGATTTCCACATCCGCGCCGGAATAGCCGATGGCGCACAGCACGCGCCCCCAGTTTGCGTCCGCGCCAAACATGGCGGCCTTGAAGAGGCTGGAAGAAATCACGCTGCGTGCGGCCAGGCGGGCGGCGGTTTGATCCTTCGCGCCGGTGACGCTGCATTCCAGGAGCTTGGTCGCGCCCTCGCCGTCTTTGGCCAGCATCCGGCAAAGCTGCGCCATCACGCTGTGCAGTGCCGCACGGAAGACTTCGCCGTCTTTGCCGCTTGCTTGTGTGATTTCCGCATTCCCGGCCAGGCCGTTGGCCAGGATGCTGACCATATCGTTGGTGGAAGTATCGCCGTCCACACTGAGCATGTTGAAGGTTTCGTCCGCTTCCTCTTGCAGCAGCGTTTGCAGCACTGCGGGCGCAATCGCCGCATCGGTGGTCAAAAAGACCAGCATCGTGGCCATGTTGGGGTGGATCATGCCGCTGCCTTTGGCCATGCCGCCCAGGCGCACGGTTTTGCCGCCCAGCGTGCATTCCGCAGCCACTTCTTTGGCAAAGGTATCGGTGGTCATAATCGCCGTCGCCGCGCCGAAACCGTCGGACGAAAGCCCCCCGGCCAGCGCGGGCATCCCGGCGGCGATGGGTGCAAGGGGCAGCGGCACGCCGATCACCCCGGTGGAAGCGATGACCACATCCCCGGCAGGGACGCCGGTGTGCTGTTCCACAAGGGCGCACATGGCTTCGGCGATTGCAACGCCGTCGGCGTTGCAGGTGTTGGCGTTGCCGCTGTTGCAAAGCACCGCCCGGGCGTAGCCGTCCGCAAGGTGTTCTTTCGTCACCAGCAGCGGCGCACCTTTCACAAGGTTGCGTGTGTAAACAGCCGCAGCCGCAGCGGGCGCCTGGCTGAGGATCAAAGCAAGGTCAGGCTTGCTGCGGTTTTTGCGGATGCCGCAATGCACGCCGGAAGCGGTGAACCCCTGCGCGGCGCAAGCCCCGCCAGGGATAAATTTTGCTGTTGTCATTCTGTGAATTCTCCTGTTCAAATAATAGTTAGGGGGCGTCAGACGATTCCTCATCGAAAAGCCAACCTCGCTGCGCTCCGCGCCACCACCCCGGCGCTTCGCGCCACCCCTCCCACGG
>JAITNG010000093.1 GCA_031290595.1 Oscillospiraceae bacterium | reverse complement strand
GTTTTGTTGCCAAAACGGCCACTGGCCGCACCCGAGTAGGGCGCGGCATGGCCACGCCGGGGTGGAAAACAAACCTTTAATTTTGGCAATCACTACAGAGGGAAATAGCGTAAACGGCCTTTGGCCGGACTTTTGTAGGGCGTGCCTCGGGCGCGCCGGGCTTTAAAATACACCTTGCCCAAAGCGAACATACGATGCAGTGTTTTTATTGCGGAACAGCCTAAAATCCCATCCCTTCTATGAATGCTTCCCCGAACACCGGGTGGGTGGCAAGGCTGATTTCCACCGCCCTTTGGGCTAGGCACAGCGCCTCCGCCCGGAGCGCATGGGAGAATAGCAGCATTTCAGCGCCGCGCAGGGCAATGTTCCCGGCGGGCTGTGCCATGGGTGCGGCGGCGGGCGGGATCATCCCGATGGCTGCCGCGTCATCCGGGCGCAGGTAGCTCCCGAAGCCGCCCCCCAGCCAGAGCTTGTGCAGGGCGGCGGACGCGATCCCGCTTTCGTGCAGCAAGGTTTCAATCCCCGCCGCGATGGAGGCCTTGACCAGTTGGAGCTTGCGCACATCCCGCTGGGTGACGACGACGTCGCTCCCGCCCAGCCATAGCGACGCGCCGTCTTCCTGCCAAAGCAGGTAGGGGTCGTCTTCCTGTGGCTCAATGCAGCCGGTTTCATCCAGCGTGCCGTGTTCCAGGAAGAAGCGCAGGGCGGAAATCAGGCCGGTGCCGCAAATCCCTTTCGGTTCCGCACCGGGGATTGCGTGCCAGCGCAGCTGCCCGCATTCGCCCCAAACGCGATCCACTGCGCCGGGCAGCGCGGGCATCCCCATGGTGATTTCAGCGCCCTCAAACGCAGGTCCCGCCGCCGTGGAGCAGCAAAGCAGCGCCCCGTCTTTTGTGTGGAGCATCATCTCCCCGTTGGTGCCAACATCCGCCATCAGGGTGCGTTCTGCGCCGCACAGGTCGCTTGCCAGCGCCCCGCAGGTGATGTCAGCCCCGATGAAGGCGCTCACGCAGGGGGGCAGGTAGAGCGCCGCACCGGCGGGCAGGGCGGGGAAGACCGCGTTTGCCGGGGATTCCGCGCCAAAGAGCGATTGCGGCGTGAAGGGCGATGCGCCCATGCTGGTCGGATCCAGCCCGGCCAAAAAATGCAGCATCGTTGTGTTGCCGGTGATGCAAAGCCGGGTGACGGCGTCGCTGCTCGCCTGTGCCTGACCCAGCGCCGCCGCCAGCATGGCGCTCAGTTGCGCCCGCAAGCAGTCGGTCAAGGGAGCCAGC
Source organism: Oscillospiraceae bacterium (assembly GCA_031290595.1). Lineage (GTDB taxonomy): Bacteria > Bacillota > Clostridia > Oscillospirales > Acutalibacteraceae > WRMQ01. The sequence goes on along the minus strand of JAITNG010000093.1, from coordinate 2,798 downwards.
CCCTGCAAAGCGACAGCGGCAATGCGGCTGAGAACGTCCGCGCCGAACGCGCCCTGCCGGTTCATTTCACTCACGGTGGCGATGGGTATTGCGGAGGGGAAGCAAAACAGTTCCAGCGTGATGGTCGTGGTGCCAACATCGACCGCAACGCCCAGGGAACCGGGCTGCGTGCCGTCATAGCCGGGGAGGGGAGCGGTGGCGACGGCGGCTGTGGCCTCCGCTGTGGCGGGTTGCGCCGCAGCTTCCGGCAATGCGCATTCTGCCGCGCCCAACAGGCGGCAGCAACAGGCCAGCCGCAAGGCAAACCCGGCGCCGGGCGCTTCCCCGGGGCGGGGGTGGGTTTGCAGCAGCGCCGTCTCGTCTGCTTCAACGGGCGAAAGCGCCCCGCGCAGCCAGACGATACAGTTGCCGCAGCGTTTGCGCCCCCCGCAGGGCAGCGGCAGGGGCAACGCAGCGGCGGCAAGGGAATCCGCGACGGGCTGGCCGGGGTGTGCCGGGGTCAAAGTGACAATCTGCATCAAAACGCCTTCTCTATATTATATTTAGATTACTTGCATTATAGCATGGCGGGGCTTGGCGTGTCAACCCAATTAGGCGATGCAAATAAAACGACAAATAATACAATTTGCACTTGCTATCCCCGGCAGAGGGTGTTATACTGCTTGCATACAGCTTTAATCGAGGAACAGTATAAGGCGGTTTGCGCTTTCGGCGGAGAAAAAACATAAGGGGGAATCAGCATGACACTTTTGACGGCAATCGATACCCGCATTTCGCGGCGCAGCTACAAGCCGGAGCCGTTACGCGCAGAGGACGCACAGGCGTTGCAAGCGGCCATCGTGCAAACCAATCAAAAAATGCCGCTCATCGTGGGGGACGGCAGCGCGTTCGCGGGCTTCAAAAAGAGCTATGGCATGTTCAAGGGCGTGGCGAATTACATTGCGCTGGTGCGGGATGCAAACGACCCCCACAGCGCAGAGAAGCTGGGCTATTACGGCGAAGAAGTCGTGCTGGCCGCGACGGCGCGGGGGCTTGGCACCTGCTGGGTGGCCGGTTCCTACGATAAGGCATCCGTCGCCGTGCCGCTTGCGCCCAACGAAAGCATCATTTGCACCATCACGGTTGGCGATGTGGCGGAAGAACTGACGGGCAAAGAAAAGCTGCTGCGCAAGGCGACGCGCAGCAAATCAAAGGCCGCCGAAGCGTTGTTCACCGCCGATTCCGCCGTGCCGGATTGGTTTTTGCAAGGCATAGCGGCGGTGCAAAAAGCGCCCTCGGCACGCAACCGGCAGCCGGTGCTGTTCAGCTACAAAAACGGCGCAGTGACCGCCGTTGTTTCAGATTACGACTCCGCCAGCATGGCGATTGACCTCGGCATCGCGAAGCGCCACTTTGCGCTCGCCGCAGGTGGCGCGTGGGGCTGGGGGAACGGCGCGGCCTTCACGCAGAGCCGGTGAAGCCAACCCGCAGCGCTGCGCACGCAGCATCGGGCAAAACCGCCCGCTTTCCGCTATAATAGCATCAACGGAAGGAGGTGCGGGGATGGATTGGGTGACGGGCATCGGCAGGGCAATTGACTACATCGAAGCGCACCTGACGGAAGAGATCGACTACGAAGAAGTGGCGCGGCAGGCGTATTCTTCGAGCTATCACTTCCAACGGGTGTTTTCGGTGTTGTGCGGCTACACCCTGGGCGAATATATCCGCAAGCGGCGGCTGACCCTGGCGGGCGCTGCGCTGCTGCACAGCGAAAGCAAAATCATAGATGTTGCGCTGCAATACGGCTACGAAAGCCCCGATAGCTTCAGCCGCGGCACAGTGATGGACTACCGAATCGAAGAAAAAGCAGCCCGCATTTATACGGGTTCCGGCTATGCGCTGGCCGACGGCGCGGAAATTGCGGTGATCCACTGGTACCAAAAGCCGGAGCAGGAGAAGCGCTACATCGAGCTGTGGCTGCCGGTGACGAAAAACTGATACACCGCACAAAACCTTGACAAGCCCACGGCAAACCCGTATAATATATAGCAGTATGAAGCAAACACAAAAGGAGGCGCGTGACCCATGGGCTTGGTCTACGACCTGTTCATCAACCGGGAGTGCGAGGACTGCGAGTTCGGCGAATTTGATTTGCTGGAACAGAAGTATTGGTGCCGCAAGCTCGAATCCTTCCGCGACCCGGCGGATGAAAATGCCTGCCCTGACCTGGAAAAAGTGCAGACGTGATGAAAATAATACTTGCGCCGGATTCCTTTAAAGGCACCCTTTCGGCGGCGGAGGTCTGTGCGGTTGCGTCACAGGCCTTTGCTTCTGTTTTGCCGGGGGCGGAACTGATCGCCCTCCCTTTGGCGGATGGCGGCGAGGGGATGGCCGAAGCCTGGCACGCGGCCTGTGGCGGCGCGTGGATGCACGCGGCGGTCAGCGGCCCCTGGGGGGAACCCTGCCGGGCGGCCTGGTTGCTGCTGGCCGACGGCACCGCTGTGCTGGAAACCGCCAGTTGCGCGGGGCTGGAACTGGCGCGGCAGGATGCACGCGGCCTTGACCCCGCCCAAACCACCACCCGCGGTCTGGGGGAACTCCTGCTGGCCGCCAAGGCCGCCGGTGCAAAGCGCATTCTGCTGGGGCTGGGCGGCAGCGCCACCAACGATGCGGGCGCGGGCATGGCATATGCTTTGGGCTGGCGCTTTTGGGATGGGGCGGGGGTGTCCTTTTGCCCCACGGGCGGCAGCCTGTGCCGCGTGGCGCGGGTGACGCCACCGCCGGAGCCGTTTGCACTGCCGGTGTGCGCGGCCTGTGAC
>JAITNG010000080.1 GCA_031290595.1 Oscillospiraceae bacterium | reverse complement strand
AGGGCAGCAGCATCGGTCTGCGCGTGATCATTGACGGCAACGTGATTGTCGGCCGCAACACGGTGATTCAAAACGGCGCAATCCTCAAGGGCAACTGCGTGATCGGCGACGACTGCAAGATCCGCGACGGCTGTCTGCTGGAAGACGCCACCGTGGGCGACCGCTGCATCGTCGGCCACGGCGCGGAACTGAGCGGTATGCTGTTCGATAACGCCTATCTTTACCATTATATGGAAGTATACGGCATCGTCGGCGAAAATGTTGACCTTGGCGCGGCCACGGTATGCGGCAGTCTGCGCTTTGACGACGGCACCACCCGCCACCGCATCCGCGGCCACTGGGAGGCGCCGCATCCCTTCAGCGATTCGACCTTTTTGGGCGATTATTGCCGCACCGGGGTCAACGCCATCCTGATGCCGGGGGTGAAGACCGGCGTATACAGCATCGTGGGCGCAGGTGTGCGGCTGATGCAGGATCTGGAGGACCACACGATGGTTTACGCAGAGCAAACCCAAGTGAAAAAGCCCTGGGATTCCGGCGTATACGGGTGGTAGGGGGCGTAAAATGATAGCAAAATACAAAATGACGCAGGAACAGAATATCTTTGTCGCCAAGCGCAACTTGGTGGATTACATCTATAACAGCGCGAAGCTCGAGGGCTGCAACGTCACCTTCCCTGAAACGCAGACGATCCTTGCGGGGGTCAATGTGGGCAGCGTGACGCTTGACGACATCCAAACGGTGCTGAACCTTCGCGATGCATGGCGCTTTGTGCTGGCGGAGCAAACCGCGCCGTTTGATTTGGCCTTCATCTGCAAGGTGAACGAACAGGTATCCCGCAACGAAAGTCTGCAATGGGGGGCGCTGCGCACGGGGCAGGTTGGTATATCCGGCACGGAATATAAGCCGCCCCTGCCCGAAAAAGCGGCGGTGGAAGCCGACCTGCAACGCATGGAGCGGATTACATGCGCCACAGAGCGCGCCATTGCGTTCTTTCTGTGGGCGTGCCGCGCACAGCTGTTTTGGGATGGCAACAAGCGCACCGCGACCCTTTGCGCCAACAAAATCCTGATTGCAGCAGGGGAGGGCGTTCTCAGCATACGTGACGCCGATGTGTTGGAATTCAACCAGCGTCTGCTTGCGTGGTATGATACGGGCGACCCGGCGACGCTGGATGCGTGGATGTATGCGCATTGCATTGACGGGCTTGCGTTGGGTGCGCAGTAGTTTCCCAAAACAACAAAAACGGTGCGGCCACAAAGCCGCACCGTTTGCTTATGTTCTTTATTTCTTCCCGCCGCGCATTCCCTTTTGCGCCTTTTTTAGCTGCCGTTCGGCGTTCAGCCGGGCGGTTTCTGCCTTTTTGGCGGCCTGTTCTGCGTCCGCCGCCGCCTGTGCGGCACGGCTTTGTTCCGCTGCGTCCTGCACCGCCTGGTCATACATCGCAAAGATGTCCTCCAGATGCGTGTAATTCTCCATCTCCGTCAGGAGCTTTTTCGCCTTTGCGTAGGGCTTTGTTGCGTGATAGAACTTCGATTTTTCCGCTTCGAGCAACTTGATTTGCGCGTTGATTTCGTCCGCTTCCTTGCGGCCTTCCGGCTGCGAAGCATAGAGCCGCTCCAGTTCCTGGTAATCCGGCGGCGTCACCACGCCATCGGGGTAAAACTTGATCATATCCCGGTGCGCCGCGCGGAGTTCGCGGTCGTTTGTTGCGTCCTTTTTCTCATCAAACTGGAAGATGGCGTCGTAGCCGTTTGCGAGGATCGCCTGGGCGCGGAGGATTTTGCGCTGCATTTCGGGCGTATCAAACTTGTGCAGTTCTTCCAGGATCACATGGACTTCCGAAATATCCTCATTTTGCAAACGCTGCGCCGCCAGCGCCTGTTTTGCCGCTTTGATCTGCGCCCGGCGTTGCTGCCTTGCTTCGCTCGTCGCCATGGGTAGCGCCTTTGCTTGCTCAATTGTATCCTTGGTCAGCGGCTGCGGCTCCGTTTCGCCGTTGCGCTGCGCTGTGCGGATGATGTCCACCGCTTCCACAAGCGTTTCCGGCTCATAGATCCCGTTGCCGTAATCTTCAAAGGCGGCGCGGATCTTCAGGCAGCGGGCGATGGAGCGCTGCTTCTTTTCCGTCAGATCATAAAAGAAAAGCGGGATCACGTTGGCGACTGCGCCGATGACGGAGGCTGTGATCATGGTCTTGGCGAATTTATCAAACACCTTCGGATCCTTGAGAATCCACCAGGGGGAGGTGGCGGGGTTATTGTCAAAATCCGTGGCGCCGTTGCCGTTGTAAATCCCGGAACGCCGCTGGAGCCAGGGGGTGACGTAGCCCGTCCCCATGCTGATGAACGTCCCCGCATAGCCCACCAGGCCAAACATCCCGTCCACGCGCTCGCCGGTCATGTATTGCTGCGAATCGCGGACGTCGGCGTTGATGGCGGGGGAAAGCACCGAACCCATCAGTTCGTTGAGCATCTGGTTGAGGAAGCGGAACGCCACCAGGGCGGGGATTTTATTATAGGTGTTATAGGTGATGCCCAGCAGGACGATGTTCATCAGGTTGGTGCCGATTTGGATGCTGCGCTTGCCGAAACGGCGGGTCAGCACCGGGGCGGCGAGCATGGAAACCGTTGCGGAAAGGCCATTCAGCGTATCAATCGCCGCCTTGAGGACGCCGACCTTCGCATCGGAACTGGCCTGGCGCGGCAACCCGAAATTCTGGTACCGCCACGACCAGTCGATCAGCCCCATGGAGTTGCCCTCCAAAAAGCCCGCCCAGCCGGAGGCGCAGAGGATCCAGAAATTCTTGTTTTTGGAAACCGAACGCAGCGTTTCAAAAAAATTATCGTTGGCCTGGTGGGTGCGCGCCAGGATCACGCGCTCCTTTACGCCGTAATACATGAAGTAATACAGAATCACGCCAATCACCACAAAGGGGATGAAGCACAGGCGGAAATACCGTATGTCGGTATCCTTGGCGTCCGGGAAGGCGATGCTGGCGATCAAGGTTTGAATCGGGCGCGAAATTGACCACGAAAGGCTGGCGATGAACAGCCCGATCACCTGAATATCCAGCCGTTCCTGCGAATTGGGCGAAACGACCATCAAAATATCGTTGGAGGCCATGGAATACAGCGGCACAAACCACTGGATGCCGATGTGGCAGGCCAAAACGACAAGGATCTTCATAAAATAGCCGGTGGTGATTTTGTCGCCCACCATCTGCCCGCCATCCGGCAGACTGCTGTAGGGGAACCACACGAGCAAAAAAGCCAGCCCGATTGCGGGGAAGCCGTGGAAGCGGATGAAACGCTTGAAGCGCTTATCCGGCTCCTTGGGGTTATCGATGATCCGGCTGCGCGCCATTGTGAAAAAGAACAGGATCACGATGGCGACGTTGTTCATCGTCTGCACATGGCTGGGATTCAGCGCGATGGAGGATTGCACCAGCAACGTGTTTTCTGTGCCAAGGGCGATTTGGGCGACCAGCAGCGTCGCCCAGATGTTGCCGAAGCGCCCCAGGGCGAACGAAAGGATTTCCTTATAGGATACGTAGCGCCCCTGCGCGGGTTTGGTCCAGTGCAGGATCACATTTTCCTTTTGCGTCTGCAATTTGGTCAGCGTTTGCGAAGCCAAAACGAATTCACTCCCCATTGATTTTTCAACACTCTACGTAATACTATACCATACCGGGTGCAAAAATGCAAGAAAATGATTTTTATGCTTGCATTGCCCCGCGGGGGATGGTATACTAACAATGTATTTATTTACGAAATAATGAACAACGAAAGAAGGCATTCACCATGAAGTTTTGCCCTGCCTGTGGCACGCAGTGCGCCGATACTGTATTGTTTTGCTCCGCTTGCGGAAAGGCGTTCGCCGCGCCCCCG
>JAITNG010000011.1 GCA_031290595.1 Oscillospiraceae bacterium | reverse complement strand
TGGATAGCGGTTAGTTCTCTCGGTTAAAAGTGGGGGAGCGCCGCATTGCCAGCAACGTTTGCGCCCCCTTGACGCTTCTATTCTACCACGGATGGAGGCATATGTCAAGGGGGAGGTTTCTTTTTTTGCGCACTTTTCGGCTTACCCATTGCATTTTGCAAACTGATCCTGTATAATGAAACCCAGCCAATGGAAGGAGCTGTGGATGCTTATGTTTATCCGCAAGCCTGTCGTCACTTTTCTTATGACGCAACCAGCAACGCCGAAGAGGCCTTTGGCCGCGCTGGCTCTATAGCGCGGGGCTGGGACGACCTTGATTGAGTGACAAGTAACAAATAATAATAAAAATATTGGAGGTTACCCCTATGTTGATTCGCAAACGCATTCTTCCGCTCCTTTTGGCGCTGGTGTTGGTTGTGCTGATGGCCGCACCTGCTTTTGCCGCCGATTCCCCCGCCCCGGTGATCTTTTTATCCGGCTTTGGCACGGAGCTTTATCTGAACGACGGCACGCCCGAAGAGCAGGGCGTGCTGCTCGGTGCGCTGACTGCGGAAAACATCTTCGGCGCACTGGGCGCGGTGGTGCTGGGCGCTTTTCGCGACCCCCTCGCGCTGCTCTGTTCGCCCAATTGGGCGGCCGATCTGCTCTCTTCTTTCGCGGTGCAGTTGCTGGGCAACCTCGCCTGCGATGCGGATGGCAACAGCGCCTACCCGGTTTCCAACACATCCCGCACCGGGCGCAGCGGAACATATGAAGGCAGACCGTTCTACCAGTTCCACTATGACTGGCGGCTGGATCCGATGGAAACTGCGCGGTCGCTCAACGATTTCATCCAGGAAGTCAAGGAAGAAACCGGCAGCGCAAAAGTCGCCGTTGACGCCATCAGCTTTGGCGGCATTGTCAGCAGCGCCTATTTGGAACAATTCGGCACCGGCGACCTGGAAAGCCTGTTCCTCTGCGTTTCCGCCCATGGCGGGATGACCTTCGTCGAAGATTTGATTCAGGGGGAATTCGCCGTCAGCGGCGCGGGTCTTGCGGCCTTTTTGGGCGGGATTATCCCGGACGACACGGGCATTCTTGCGCCCACCCTGGGGGGGCTGAACACCCTCGGCGTGTTCCGCTTGCTGGAGCGTTTGCTCAACGCCGGGCTTGGCTCCATTGAAGATCGCTTTTATGAACAGGCGGTTATCCCCCTGCTGGTGCAGATGCCCGCCGTCTGGGCGTTTGTGACCGACGACGCGATTTTTGAGCGCAGCAAAAGCCTTCTGTTGAGCGACACGGAAAAATACGCCGGGCTTATCGCAAAAATCAACGACTATCATTATAGCGTCGGCAACCATGCCAACCGGATTTTGGCCGACGCGGCGCAGGAAATCAAGCTGGCGCTGGTGTGCGGCTATGATAGCGCGCCCGTCCCGCTGGGCGGCACGTTCCTTTACCAGAGCGATTTCCTGATCGACACCGCACGGGAAAGCGGCGGCGCGGTCTGCGCACCCTACGGCAAGACGCTGCCCGCCGGTTATGTGCAAGCCAAGCAGGACGGCCACAACCATATCTCCGCCGACCGGGTGATCGATGCTTCCACCTGCGTGCTGCCCGAACAGACCTGGTTCGTCAAGGGCTACCAGCACCAAGCCGAAAGCGGGGGCGCTGGGCTTTACGCCTGGTTCCTGCGCTACGACGGCCAGCCCACGGTGTGGAGCGACGCAGGGCACCCGCAGTTCATGTAAAACAAATCAAAACAAAACATAAAAGAGGGAGTTTTCAGGATGGAAACGCTTTACCCCGGCATTTATACTTTGACCTTCGGCACGCCGGAAGCCCTTACGCCCGTTGCACTGCGGGATTTTGCGCCCGCCGTCGATGCTCTTGAAGGCTTGCCCGCTCTCCCCTGCCCCTTTGCGGCGGCGGATTTGCGCTTCCGCACCACCGGGCGCGGGTGCCAGGTGGAACTCCCCCTCAGCGGGTTTGAACAACTCTATGGCTTTGGGCTGCAACTGAAATCCTTTGGCCAGCTGGCCAAAAAAAAGACGATGCGCTGCAACGCCGACCCCGTGGCCGACACGGGGGATAGCCATGCCCCCGTGCCGTTTTATGTTTCCACCGACGGCTACGGCGTGTTGGCGGATAGCGCACGGCAGGTGCACTTTTATTGCGGCGCAAACGCAAAGCCCGGGCAGACGGAGCGCCGCATGACCATCGAAATCCCCCATGCGCAGGGCGTGACGCTCTATATTTTTGCCGGGCAAAACATCCTGGGCGCTGTGCAGCGCTACAACCTCTTTTCCGGCGGCGGCGCGATGCCCCCCGCCTGGGGGCTGGGCGTGTGGTACCGCTGCTACACCAGGGGCAAGCGGCCTGAAATCGAGGGCTTTGCGCAGGAATTCCGCGACCGCAAGCTGCCCGTCACCGTGCTGGGGCTGGAACCCAGCTGGCACACCAAGGCCTATTCCTGCTCCTTCCTTTGGAACGAAGATAACTTCCCTGATCACGAAAATTTTGTTGCAAATATGCGTGCGATGGGCTACCAGCTCAACCTTTGGGAACACGTCTTCACCCACCCTACGGCGGCGCTATATGAAAAGCTGCTGCCCTTCGCGGGCGAATACGCCGTCTGGGATGGCCTGGCGCCGGATCTGTCGCTGCCGGAAGCGCGGGCGCTCTTTGCCGGATACCATCAAAAAGAATTTGCCGAAAAAGGCGTCAGCGGCTTCAAGCTCGATGAATGCGACGGCTCCGATTTCACCGGCGGCTGGAGCTACCCCGATGCCGCCGCCTTCCCCTCCGGGCTGGAAGGGGAGCGGATGCACAACCTGATCGGTCTGCTCTATCAGCACGCCATCCGCCGGGCGTTTGCCCCCCTGGGGGAACGCACCTGGGGGCTTGTGCGGGCTTCCGGCGCACTGGCCGCACCCTCGCCCTTCACCGTCTATAGCGATTTATATGACCACCGGGATTACATCCGGGGCATGGTCAACATGGGCTTCAGCGGGCTGCTGTGGATCCCGGAGGTGCGCAATGCCGCGGGGATGGAGGACTTCATCCGCCGTCTGCAAACGGTGATCTTTGCGCCGGTGGCCATGATCAATGCCTGGCCGTTCCCGCTCCCGCCATGGAAGCAGGTGAACGACGCGCTGAACCACGCGGGCGTGATCATGGAAAACACCCTGGAAGCCGAAGCCGTCTGCCGCAGCCTGTTTGAACTGCGCAGCGCCCTGGCGCCGTATCTTTACACCGCTTTCCGCAAATACCAAACGGAGGGCGTGCCGCCCATCCGCGCCCTGGTGCTGGATACCCCGGAGGACGAGGACTGCTGGAACACCGAAGACGCTGTGCTGATCGGGGATTCCCTCTATTTTGCGCCCCTGGTTGCCGGTGAAACCGAAAAGACCTTTTACCTCCCCAAGGGGCAATGGGTGGATTTCTTTGCCCCCGGTTCAGCCCCCCTGGAGGGCGGCAAAAACTATACGTTTACCTATGATCTGGATCACTACCCGCTGTTTGTGCGCGCCGGTACGCTGCTGCCGCTTTGCGATGTGCAGCAGTTCATCCCCGTCCGGCCGCAGTTTGCGCTCCGGCCGGTCTATTACGGCGCAGCGCCTACCGCGCCCGTCGCCGTGGCGCTCTATGAAGACGACGGCCACAGCCTAAACGCCCCGGGCCGCACGGTGCGCCTGGTGATGCAGCCGGGCGGCAGCTGTAGCCTGGAACGCACGGGCGACGGCACAGAGATGTATACGATAGCAGGGGGGCAGCAATAGATGCAACTGAAAAATTTACAACAAATGCCCTGCGCGGCATTCTTCCACAAAAACAGATTGTTCTGGCTGGGTACTGCGCTGTTCAGCTGCTACCTTTCGGTCGTTCTGTGTGCCATTGGCCGCAGCTCCGCGCTGTTTGGCCGCCTGTTTGCATCGGGTTCGTTGGGGTTTGCGGCGGAGCTGGCCAAGCTGCTTGCGGTTGCGCTGCTGTGCTTTGCCGTGCTGTTTGGCGTCGCGCTGCTTTGGGCACGGCGGCAGCAAAGCCCCCTGCGCACCACCCCGCCGCTGCGCAAGCGCTGGTTTTTCGTGATCTTCGCCGCCCTGCTGCTGCTCTGGCTGGGCTTTTATGCGCTGGAATATCCGGGGGTCTGTATACACAGTGATAATTCGTTTCAATTTGAGGAATATTTCAGCGGCCATCACCTCAATTGGCACCCTGTTGTGCATACGCTGCTGACGAACTTCCTCGTGTTCACCATTGGCCGTGGCAGCCTGGTGCCCTATATGCTGTTCCAAATGGCAGCGCTGGCCGCTGTTGTTACCTATTCCCTCTATTGGATCAACAGCCGCGTAGGCGCACGGTTCCGCCTCCCGGCCAGCCTTCTGTGGTTTTTGCTGCACCCCGTGTTTGCCTATATGTCCTTCACCCTCACAAAGGATGTACTCTTCAGTGCGTTCCTGCTCCTGCTCACCATTGAGTTGGCGGAACTGTGCAGCAGCGCAAAAGCCGGGCGGCTGCATCTTGCCCTTCTGGCCATTGCCGCCTTGGGTGTGTTGTTCTTCCGCAACAACGGGGTTTTCATCATTGCGTTGTTGCTCCCCTGCGCCCTGTTGCTGGCCAAAGGACGCAGCAAAAAGCGCTTACTGACTTCCGTTTGCGCTTTGACCCTGGTTGCTTTTTTCCTCATGCAGGGTGTGCTGTTCCGTGCGCTCCGCGTTGAGCAAACCCCGCTCAGTGAAGCGTTTGCCATCCCCCTGCAACAATTTGGCCGCGTAGTGAAGGAAGAGCGCCCCCTCGCCGAAGACGAAGCCGCCTATCTTGACTCCATCCTGCCACTTGAACAATGGAAAACGCTGTATAGCCCAATCTCGATTGACCCGGTGAAGTTCGCCGAAGACTTTTATGGCGGCGTTATTGCGGAAAACCCAAAACAGTTTGCGCGCATTTGGCTTGGTCTGCTGCTGCATTACCCTGCTGATTTTTTTGCCGCAACGCTGGATGAAACCCAGATGCTGTGGGATCCGGCGGCAAAGCCGTGGATGATTTTTTCCTATGATTCCACGGATGAATATGCCTTCCAAATCCAGCATTCGCCCGCGCCCGCGCTGACCAACGCCGTGCGCAGCGGCGTATATTGGATGGAAAACAGCACCGTGCTTCATCTGTTCTGGAACCCCGCATTCCTGTTTATGGCTGCGGCAATCGTCGGCCTTGCGTTGCTCCTGCGGCGGCAAAAAGAGCGTCTGCTGCCACTGATCCCCTGCTTTGTCCTGTGGCTTTCGCTCGCGCTCACCATCCCCGCCGGGCTGCTGGGTCGCTACGTCTTCAGCATATTTTTGTGCATCCCCCTCTTCCTCACCCTACTGGCAAGGGAAGAAAAATCTAAAGTCTAATATCTATCATCTAAAATCTAACTTAGGAGTGATTTCATGCCAACCACTGCCATCCCCCTCGCACGCAGCCTGAACCGCTTTGCGGAAATCTTCCCCAAGGGTGCGCCGCAAATCCCGGCGGCGCTGCGCGGAACCCAAAATGATGCGCCTGATCTTAGCAAAATCAACCTGCCCCTGCCTTCCAGGAAAGCGGATTACACCTGCGCCGCCGCCGGTGCGGGCGGCACGCTCTGGCTGGGCGCAAGCACCGGCCTGACCCGCTGGAACCCCGACGCACCCCGCAAGGAAGACCGCGTCTGGTACTTCAGCGCACCGCGCTATTTGCCCGATGACGAAGTGCGGGCGATTCTGCCCGCCACGCCGGAAGGTGAAAACGAGGCCGAAGTGCTTTGGGTGCAAACAAAGACCGGCGCGGCAAAAATCACCCTGCGCTGGCTTGGCGCGGAGGAAAAAGCCAACCTCCTGCTCCAGGAAAGCCTGGATGTGGTTGACCGCCGGGGCATGTTCAGCCAGCGGTACCTTTCGGTTCCCTATCAGCCCAAAACCGCCGTGCCTTACAATGAAAGCGACAACGACGGCTGCTTCGGCAGCGGATTTTCCATCGCGGAGCTGCTGCACTATGCCACGCTCAAGCGCACGCTGGGGGCGGCGCACCCGGAAACGCAGCGCATCCGCGCCGTCGTCACCCGCGCCGCCGAAGCGCAGTTGCTGCTGCTCTACATCGCCGGGCGCGGCAACGGCTTCCCCGCACGGACGTATCTGACCCCCCACGAACCGATGCCGGACGACGGCTATTTCTTCCGCAAGCGGGCGGACGGCCTGGCCGAATGTCTGCCCACCAAGAGCGCAATCCGCACAGGCCGCGCGGGGTTGACGGTGGATGCATCCGCCCCGGTGCCGCCCCGCCTGGCCAAGCTCTACCGCGACGAAGGGTTCACCGATGCGGGGCTCGTCTATAAAGCCGACACCAGCAGCGATGAAACTACGCTGCATTTTGCCCACATCTACTTCCTGCACACCATCCTGGGCGAAGAAGACCCGGAGCTGGACGCACTGGCGACACAGGCGGCCAAGGATTTGTTGCAGCACATCCTTGACCACGGCTATGAACTCCACGACGCCTTCGGCGAACCCACCACCTGGGCCAAATGGAGCCAGCGCTACTTTGCCTTCGGGAGCCTGGGCTGGTACGATTCCTGCCTCAACGCGGCGGAGCTGCTGATGTACATCCGTGTGGTGATGGAAGTCACGGGCGAAAGCGAACCCTGGCAGGGGGTCTATGACCAACTGATCGCCGACGGCTACGCCGACCTGACCCCGCTGCACCAGGATCGCTTGCACCAGAGCGTGACGAGCCTGGGGATCGACGAATCGGAGGACATCATGTATGGCGACCACATGCTGGCCACGATGGCCTTTTGGCCGCTGATCATGCTGGAGCCGGATGAGAACCTGCGCAAAACCTACCAAAGGGGCTTTGCATCCTGGCGCAACAGCATCGGGCGGGAATTCAACCCCGGCTACGATTTGCCCTTCCACATCGCCTGCCCCGCCGAACCCGTTGACTGGGAGCGGCTGACGCACTGGTTCTATCGCAGCCCGGCCAGCCGCCTTTGCGGCGGGGTCAACGCCACAGATCGCCACGATATGCCCATCCGGGTGCGCTGGGGGCAGGAACTGGAAACCGGCTGGCTCCTGCCGGACGACGAGCGCTTCATCGCCAAATACGACCGCAACCCCAACGAATACCGCAACGAAGAAGGTGGCGTCCGCTGCGTCGAAAGCGCCTACGTCTACACCTTCGCCTACTGGATCGGGCGGTATTACGGGCTGTTTGAATGAAAGAGGGGGAAATATGAACTTTAAAAAGACAACTTGCTTCCTTTGCCTATGCGCCCTGCTTGCGCTATCCGGCTGCAAAGGCGGCAATGCGCCCGCCAGCACAGTAACCGGCAGTACCATGGCAACGACCGAACCCGTGACCGCCGCGCCTGTGCTTTGGGATCCTGCCGACGCTAACGGCAGCGACTTGCCCACCGCCACAGAAAACGGGCTTACCTACGAAATCCGCAACGGCTACGTCTGCATCATTGCAACCGCTCTGCACCAGGAACAGCAGATCGAAATCCCCGCAACCCTGGGCGGTCTGCCGGTGTTGGCGCTTGGCAACGCGGTCTTCCACAATTATGACGTCACGGAATCCATCACCCTCCCCGAAGGGCTTGTTGCCATTGAAGGCACCGGCTTCAGTTCCTGCCGTGCCATCAAAACCCTCCACTTGCCCAAGAGCCTGATCCATATTACGTTCGGCCTCGGCTTTGGCTGCGAATCGCTGGAAAGCGTCACCGTGGCCGAAGGAAATCCGGCCTTTTCTTCCGTAGAGGGCGTTTTATTCAACAAAGAACTGACCGAACTGCGTTACTATCCGGAAGGCCGCCCGGGGGAAGAATACACCATCCCGGCCACGGTGCGCAGTTTAAGCGATTCTGCCTTTGGGCGGCTGCAAACACACCTGAAAACGCTCTACATCCCCGCCACCGTCACCGCATTCCCCGATACCTATATTTTTGGGGTTTTCCCCCGTTCGGTTACCGTTGTGGTGCCGCCAAATTCAGCCGCGCTGGCTTACGTAACGGAGCTGGCGAAAACAGATGAAGATATTCTCTACCGCACAGAAGCGTTTGCCCCCGCTGCCTGACTAGCCGACTCATTTTATTTCATAGCGAAAGAAGGTAATCGAAATGTCCATCCCCATTCATGCCGTCGGCAACGCGCATCTCGACCCCATTTGGCTCTGGCGCTGGCAGGAGGGCTGCAATGAAGCCCTCCAGACCTTCCGCAGTGCGCTTGACCGCATGGAAGAAACCCCCGGCTTCGTCTTCACCTGCTCTTCGGCCTACTACTACCGCTGGGTGGAAGAAATTGACCCCGCCATGTTTGCGGAAATCACGCAGCGCGTGCGCGAAGGGCGCTGGGTACCGGTCAACGGCTGGTGGGTGCAGCCGGATTGCAACATGCCTTCCGGCGAAGGCTTTGCCCGCCAGGCGCTCTATAGCCAGCTCTACTATCAGGAAAAATTTGGCCGCATCTGCAAAACCGGCTACAATGTGGATTCCTTCGGCCACAACGCGATGCTCCCGCAGCTGCTGCGCCAGGGCGGCATGAATGCCTACGTCATGATGCGCCCCGGCCTACACGAAAACCCCGACGCCCCGCAAAACGCCTTTTGGTGGGAATCCCCGGACGGCTCCCGCGTGATGACCTACCGCCTGCCCCAGGGCTACGGCTGCGACGGAACGGAAAACGTGGACCGCGCCGCCAACTTCCTCCGGGAACGCGGGGAGGAACTCGGCCACGGGCTGATGCTGTTTTATGGCGTCGGCAACCACGGCGGCGGCCCCACCAAAGCTGATATTGCCTTTTTGGAAGAAAAGATGCAGCAGGACGGCTTTGAGCAGCTCCAATTCTCGTCGCCCGATGCTTTTTTTGAGGATGTTTGCGCAACGCCCCTCGAACTGCCGGTTTGGCGCGATGATTTGCAGCACCATGCCAGCGGCTGCTACAGCGCAACTTCCATGGTCAAGCAGCTCAACCGCCGTGGCGAGCAGGAACTCTTTTTTGCCGAAGCGTGGGATACTGCGGCGGCAAAGCAGTTTGGCAGCGCACCGCAGACCGCCGCCCTCGCCGAAGCCTGGCGCGACGTCGCTTTCAACCAGTTCCACGATATTTTTTGCGGCTGTTCCATCCGCGAAGCGTATGACGATGTGCGCGACAGCATGGGGCACGCCTGCACCATCGCGGCGCGTGCCGCCAACAATGCGGTGCTGCGCTTCAGCCGGGGGATCGACACCTGGGTGGAGGGCGTGGCCGCGCCCACCCGCGAAGTCCGCCACCGTGGCATCCCGAAGGAATTCCCCCGCCCCGTGGTCGTCTTCAACGCCCTGAGCTTTGCGCGCAAAATCCCGGTGCGCGTGTTGGAAGCCTCGCGCCTGGTGGAAGACAGCAACCACCAGCCCGTGGTCTTCCAGAACGTCCGCGCCTCCCGCTTCGATGGCCCCGACCCGCTGGATACCCTCTTTTTGGCCGACGTGCCGCCCCTGGGCTACGCCCTCTTTTGGCTGTGGATTGGCCGCGAACCAGAGGCTGCACCGCCCACCGGCGCCACGGGCGGCCAAACGGCGGATGGCCGCTTCTTCCTCGAAAACGAAGCGCTTTACGCCGAATTTTGCCCCACGACCGGCGGCGTCGCCAAGCTGGTGGATAAAACCGCCGGGCGCACCGTCACGGGCGCAAAGCCCCTGGCCGTCCCCACCGTGATCAATGATATTGAGGCCGACACCTGGGCGCACGGCATCTTCAAGTTCCACGATATCAAAGGAACCATGGAGCTGCTCTCGCTTGAACTGCTTGAAAGCGGCCCCTGCCGCGCCCTGGTGCAGGCAAAATACCGCTTCGGCAACAGCACGCTGCTCCAAAACTTTGCGCTGGCCGCCGGGCAAAAGAAGCTCGAAGTGGAGTGCAAGGCGCTCTGGAGCGAACCCTTCACCATGCTCAAGCTCCCGCTCCCGCTCGAAGGCAGCGCCCCGGTTTCCACCTACGAGATCCCGAACGGCTACCTCAAACGCCCCTGCAACGGCGAAGAGGAACCCGGCCTCAACTGGGCGGACTGCACCCTGACCGACGCAAACGGCCAGCGCCACGGCATTGCGGTGATGAGCGATTCCAAATACAGCTACGACTGCCCGGAAACCGAGCTGCGCCTGACCGCCCTGCGCAACGTGATCTTCGCCGACCACAACGCATCGCGCCCGGCCAGGGAATTCAACTTCACCGACGAAGGTCTGCAACGCTTCACCTACGCCATTTACCCCCACGAAGGCGAAGCGGAGCAGAGCGACGTCACCCGGGAAGCCGCATCCCTCAACAACGTGCCGACCGTTGTGCAGGAAAGCTACCACGCGGGCAAGCTCCCGGCGGTGGGCAGCTTCCTTTCCATCGATGAACCCAACATCCTCGCCACAGCCTACAAGCTCTGCGAAGACGGTTCGGGCGATTTGATCTTGCGCTGCTACGAAACCCTGGGCAAGGCCTACACCCACGCAGCCATCAGCCTGCCCCAGGCAGACGCAGCCTTCTGGGCGGATTTCACGCCCTTTGAAATCAAAACCTTCCGCATAAACAGCGAAGGGAAAGCAACGCAAGTGAACTTCCTGGAAGGCATAACGCCTGCGGCGGGCTAGGCGGCTGTGCCGCAGTCGCCGTGCGGTGCATAAAATCCTTTGGAAAACGCCCCTGTTATGCGTACTGCATAACAGGGGCGTGGTAAAGTCTTGGTAAATTGGAAGGTGATGGGCTTATCATTCCAGAAAATTTATCGTATTACCGATATTGGTGAGCAGATTTTGCAAGAGGAAGCCCGTCGAATACAAGAAATTTATCACAATTTGGAGGGGTTGCTATGAAAAACAAAATGATAAAATGGCTTACGCCGTTTCGATATGTAGTTCCTGCTGATTATGAACGGTGGTTTGAAGCATTGGCGGAAAAGGGGTGGCATCCACAAAAGGTAGTTCAGTCAAGTTCCATCGCTATGACATTCGTAAAAAGTGAGCAAAAGAATTTCCGCTATGTGGTTGATATGCAAGCCGCACCAAAATCAGATTACAAAGCAACCTATGAAGCCTTTGGGTGTTTACAAATTGCAATCGGTTCACCGCCCCCGTTGCGTAACCCTTCCACACCCCTGTAAACTAGAACTACACTAATTTACAGGAGGAATCTCAATGTCAACAACAAAAACAGCAACCAAACCCACCGGCACCAACTATGGCTACGCCCGCATCTCGACCCGCTATCAGCACGAAGACAGGCAATTGCTCGCGTTCACGGAGCAGGGCATCGACCCGCGCAACGTCTTTCTGGACAAGCAGTCCGGCAAAGATTTCGAGCGCACGAATTATCGCCGTCTGCTCAAAAAGTTAAAGCCGGGCGATTGCTTGTTCTTGAAATCTCTGGATAGGTTCGGGCGCTCGTATGCTGAAATTATCGAGCAGTGGAGGCTCATTACAAAAGAAAAGCAAGCAGATATTGTCGTGATGGATATGCCCCTGCTCGACACGCGCGCCCAAATCGCGGGCTTGACGGGCGTGTTCCTCTGCGACATCGTTCTTGCGATCCTGAGTTATGTCGCCGAACTCGAACGGACATTTAACCACGAACGGCAGACCGAGGGCATTGCCGTGGCAAAAGCGAAAGGCGTGAAGTTCGGGCGGCCACTGAAGGACAGACCGCACAACTTCGATGAGATTTATGCTGCGTGGATTGGCGGCGAGACCTCCGTCTGCGCGGCGGCGAAGGCGCTCGGCGTGGCGCAAGGCACCTTCAAAACGTGGGCAACAGGGGCTTCGGCGGGCGGCCAACTCTCAAAAAAGTAAGGTTTTTTGAGAGCCCCAAATCAAACCAAATACTGCCAAATCAGCAGCTGCCCCGGCTTGCTGTTTTTCTTTTGTCTGCGGGGCACAAAGCCTTGAGCCCCAAGGTTAAACCGCTCCTATACATATATTATATCACGTCTTACCGATTTCCGCAAGAGCCAATTCTCAAAAAACCTTGCTTTTTTGCGAGTCCCCGAACGATAAAAATCTACACAGAAAGCAGGGGGAATCAACATGTTTGGTAACTTTATCATCGCGCTAACCGGGCGTATCTATCGGCAAGAGGAATTGGCGACTTTGAATAAATCTGGTACTCTGATTATCAGCGGGTGCGTAGGTGTAATCGTCTTGGTTATCTTGTTGATAATCGGGCTGCGATGGATTTCCGATAACCGTCGGCAGCGTGTCGTTCGGCGTTTTGTAGCGCACAAGAGTTTATTGTGCTTTTTTGTCCTACTGTGTGCGCTTTCCGTGGCGGCGTTAATTTGGGGATGCGCGACAATGCCGCAGCCTGTTCATTT
>JAITNG010000010.1 GCA_031290595.1 Oscillospiraceae bacterium | reverse complement strand
GCCTTGCCAATTTCTTTGTAGGGGTCTCTTTATCCATTCGCGGTTCCTCCGTCTGTAATCACGTGAGAATATTATACGCCCAAAATCAATGCAAACGCAAAGGCCAATCTAAAGCGCTTTGCCTTTCGGCTCCCCCTCAAAAGTGCCGCTTCACCCTGGCGGGTACCCCGGCGGCCAGCACACGCGGCGGGATGGCGCTGACCACCGCCGCATTTGCGGCAATGACGCTGCCTTCGCCGATGGTGATGTTGTGCGCCGCCACCGCGCCGATGCACATCCAGGCGCAGTCGCCCAGCGTTGTGTTGCCGCCCAGCGCTGCGCGGGGCGAAAGGTGAACCCCCGCCCCCAGGCGGCAGCCGTGTTCCACCACCGCGCCGGTGTTGATGATGCACGCCCGCCCCATGCTGGCAAAGGCGTTGACCGCCGCCTGCGCCAAAATGCAGCTGCCCGGCTGCACATCGGCGGCGGCGCTGACGCTGGCCGTGGGGTGGATCACCGTGGCCAGCGGGATGTTGCGGTCAAACAGATCGCCGGTCAGCGCCAGGCGCTTGTAGTTTTCGCCGATGGCGACTATCGCCGCATCGAAGGGTTCGTGCAGGGCAAGGGCGTTGTTTTCAGCGTCATAAAACGCCGGGCAGCCGCAGAATTCCCCCGCCGCCAAAATCGTCGGGTCATTGCTCAAAAAAAGGATGCGCCGGTATTGGTGCCGCGCGGCTTCCCAAACGGACTGCGCATGGCCGCCGGTGCCAAGGATCAAAAGCGTACCCAGTGCCATGCACAGCCCCTCTTTCGGTTTTTAAGCGTCAATTTCAACCAGTTTGGCCAGCACAACCGTGCGTTCGGCCTTGTATTTTTTGCCTTCGTCATAGGAACAGGTCGAGAGCATCACAATGTGGTCGCTGTTGCCAATGGGGATTTCGCGCCAGTGTTTGGAGCGTTCTTTGAGCTTGGCCAGGCGCTCCTCTTTTTCCGCCGGGGAAAAAACAGCCAGATGGATGTAAATATCATCCTCGGCTTCCATCACCGCGCAGGCGAAAATTTGCAGCTCATAGGTGTGTTCCGGCGTGTAGAGCATCCCCGTCTGCACCGCGTCGAAAACGTCCTTCTGCTTGAAGCGCACAAGGGGCGCAAACATGCGATCCGGGCTGGCCTGGATGTGGTGGGCGTAAAGGACGGTGAAAAAATCCGAAAAATCGCTGTGGCAGCGGAAATCCATGAACACCGAACCATACTTGGATTGCTGCTTGGTGGGGGTGCGCTTGAGGTAATATTGGTTGTCGCCCCCCTGCACAACGGGGTAATCGATCTTCACCTTGGGGGCGTCAATCGTCAGCCAGGCGATCACGTCCGGGGCTTCCCGCTGCTGCGTATCAAAATCGACGGGCGAAACAAAGGGAACCGTTTCCCCCTCCGTGGCGGAGGGAGAAACGGTGGTTGCAACCGTAGGTTTGGTTGGCGGCGCGGCAATCTGCCTTTCCCGCCATTCGGCAGCGAACTTGAAGACGGCAAGGCCAATGAAAACCAACGCCACAAGCACCAGCGCCTGCACCAGCAGCCTTTTGAGCGCGGCACGCAGCCGCCGGGGGAATTGACCCTTCACATCCTCGCCTCGCCTTCACAAAATCGTCATCCCGCTTGATTCACCACGCCCGTAAATAAGATCTGCCCGCCGTTGCCATAGAGCACAAACGCAAAGGGCTTGTTGCAGATCATTTCAAACGGCTTGGTGGGCTGCGGCGGCCCGGCGCCGGTAAACACCGTTATAACCGTGACGGCAGCGGCAGTGGTGCCCTTTTCGTCCACTTCAATTTTGGCCTTTTGCACCGCGCCGGAAAGCCATAGGGGGATGCTTTCGTTGATCAACCCGCCGGTCAGCGGCGCGGCGTTTGCGTCGAACAGCGGAACGCCCAGCGTTTGCAGTGCGACGGCCAAATCCGTGCCGCCGTTATCAATCTGAAAGCGCGGCAACAGCAGCTTGCCGGTCTTTTCGCCGAAGCCATCGATAATTTTTTGGAATTTATCACTGGTCATGCCGGTAAGCAACGAAACGGCGTCGCCATCCTTGGGCAGCAGGATATACAGTCCACCGCCGGTTTTGAATTCCAAAGGCATTGCCTGGAGTTTATCGTCTTCATAGTAGGTCAGCGCGTCGCCTTCCCGGAGCATGAAATCCGCCTTTGTGTCGCCGCCCAGGCCGTGGAAGGCGTCTTTTTTCGTTTTGTTCTGGTCGAACTCCCAGTTCCAGCGGTCGGAAAAATAGATTGCGTTCGCAATTGCAGCGACTGTTTGCGGGGCAAATTGTTCAACGATCGAAGGAATCAGGCCGTTGGTGTTTTTGCTTGCCCAGTCATTCACGGTCTTGACGGCCTGCGGCGATGCAAAATCGACGCTGAACGCTTTGCCTCCAAAATTTTCAGCAAACGCGCTTTCAAACGATTTTTTCAGCGTCATGTTGTTGCCAACAAAAATAGCGTTGGCAATTTGCAGCGGGTTGTAGACAAACGCCACGCCATCGGCTTTGCTTTGCTCGTTGGTCAGATTGTAAAGCATTTGCTTTGCCGCTCCGTTAATCTGATCGACTGAAAAACCGGCCGCACCGATGGCGTTGAGCAACGCCGGGCGGTTGGCGTCGTCCGTCGCGTTGGCAAGGGCGACCAAAGGCAGCCAAACCGAAAACGGCGAACAGATGAAGTTGCTTTTTCCGCCGGATTTCAGCAGTTCGCCGGTGAGCCGAAACGCGAAATCGTTTGCCCCGGCGGCGGGGGAGCTGAATTTCTGCCCGGCAACAGCCGCTTTCTGCGTTTGCAGGGTTGCGGTGGATTTTGCGGATGTGGCGGACGTGCTTTGTTCGCTGCCCGCGTCGCCGGTTGTGGACGTGTCGGCCAGGCTTTGCGTTGTGTCTATGCCGGTCTGCACCGCTTCCTGCGCCGCGCCAATTGCCGCGCCGGTGCTTTCGCCCAACGTGGAAACTTCGTTTTTACCGGCGCACCCGGCCAACGAAAAAACCAGGCACAGAGCCAACAGGGTTGCCGCTGTCTTTCGCAGTTTCATAAAACGATCCTCCCGTCAACCGGCAACCGATTCCACCAATTCCAAAAACGCGCCCAGCACGGTGGAGGCCACCGTTGTGCTGAAGGAAAGCAGCAGCGAATCGTTGAGGTTTGCGCCCAGACTGCCGGTGTCGGTGAGCTGGCCGTCAATGTAGCGCAGCAGCAGGTTGGTGGAATCGTTATCCGGGATGATGTAGCCGATGGAATCGTTCATCAGATCCAGCGCAATCAGGTTTTCATCCACACTTTCCCGCAGGGGCTGCAAGGGGAAGGCCTTGCCGGTGACGGAGCCTTCCGCCGTGAGGTTGGAACCGCCCAGCAACAGTTCGGGCGACGTTTCGCCCGGCTGGAGCAGCGCTTTCAGGCTGCCGCCCACTTCCAGGTAGCCAACTTCGGTCAGGGTGTAGGTTTTGCCGCTCAGGTGGTCAAAGACCATCTTGTTATCGGCCAGCCAGAGCTTGCCCACCGCCTTGAGGATCGGGTTCTTGACTTCCACAAGCACCTCTTGGAGCGCGACGTTCAGGTAGGGTTCCACTTCTTCTTCGTCCACGCTCTGCCAGTCGGCATACCAGGGGCTGTAATCCTCTGCCTTGGCATCGCGTGCGTCAATCAGCGCCTGATCCTTGGCCAGCTGCGGCGCGTAGAGCGCTGCACAAGCCGCTTCGTCCTGGGTCATGCCCAAAAGGAAATAGCCCATTTCCTGCCCGTAGCGCTGGGTGCCTTCCAGGCGGTTGAGCGGGATGCCGTCGCTGGAAGGACCTGTGTTGGCGGAAATCCGCGTGCCGACCGCGCCCTGCAAATAGAGGAAGTTGAAGCCGCCAACGCCGTCCACCACGTTCTCCATATACGGCACAAAATCCGCCGAAACCACGTTGCCGGGGTTATCGTCCGTGATCATGCCCACGCGCTCCGGGTGTGCGCCAAAGCTGGCGATAACCGTCGGCCTGGAAGCCGCCGCATCCGGCTGGAAGCGCAGACGGTAGACGTTTTCATCATAAATGAACGGATCAATCTTATCGCTGAAATAGATTGCCGCATTCTTCTTGGCAAAATAGAGCGTACCGGGCTCCAGGTTTGCGTAAGCGCTGCGGATCGACTTTTCGGTCTGCTCCACGATGGTTTCCAGGAAGGTGGGGTCTATCCCCTGCACAGGGGAGAGCAGGGAGGGGAAAAATGCCGCCAGGATATTCCGGGGGATCATTTGGAGCAGATCGTTCCCCCAAAGCCCCTGGGAATCAATGGCGCTGTGGGTGTGGGTGACGGAAACATTGATCGCCGCCAGCTGCCCGCTCTGCGTCAAATCGCGCAGCTGCGCACGGATGGCGCGAACGTCCGCATTGGCAAGGCCGATGACGTCCAGCACCGCAAAAGCGACCGCGCCGCGCCCGCTGCCGTCATCCAGCACAACGGTGCGCACCCGGAGATCGTCGTAGGTTTCCGTGGCAAACTTATTGAAATCGTAGCCGCCCATGCGGTAGGGCTTTTCGCCAAAATCCGCCGGGAGGATGGATTCCGAGGCATAGCCCAGGCTGAACCGATTGCCCGCTGCGGGCGCGGTGAGGAAGCTCGTATGCCCGGGCAGGAAGTCTTCGCTTGTGTAGCTGCGCACATCTTCCCGGCTGCGGGCGGGGGGAAGCAGCGTTTCGATGGCGGTGAGGATCACCTTCACCAGGCGCGAAACCGCCAGATCCAGCGCAATGAAGAACCCGCGTAGCGAAAACAGCGTGGCAAGCGGCAGGGTGAGCAGATCCGTGAGTTCCTGCACCGTGTCGCCCAGCAAACCGGCCACCGCCTGGCCGGGGCCAAGCAGGGCGGAGGTCAGCGAATCCGGCAGCGCGGCAATGGCGGCGGCCGCCGTGTCTTCCAGCGGAATAGGCGCGGCGCTTGCGGGCAGCGACGCCCCCGCAAACAGCAGACTCAGGCATAGCGCCAGGGCAAGGATTCTCTTTTTCATCGGTGCATTTCCCCTTTCAAAATCAACGCAAGCTGCTCAAAATGCAAAATATTTTTCACGCTGCGCCTTCATGCGGCCATGGAGGAACGCCAGCTCTTCCTTTGCGCCGGGTACGCCGCAGACGTAATCCTTCATGGCGCGGCCTTCTTCAAAGCACAGCTCATCGTGCAGGGGGAAGAACTCTTTTTCGAGGAAACAGGCGTAGCGCGCCAGGCGCATTTCGCCCACAAAGCGGGGTTCCGCGCTGATGGTATCCACCGCGACGGAATAAAAATCCTGAATGGATTGAATCAGCGCTTCACGCGTGTTTTCCGGCGCAAAAACAAAGGTGGAACAGATATGGGAGTTGCGGTTGTTGACCGATCTGTGGCTATCCGTGCTGCCGACGATGGGGTATTTGCGCCCCTTGGCACGGTCTTCGTAGTATTGGATGGTCTGGAGGCCGTTTTGCTCATAGTAGTTTTCGCCGCCCAGCACCTCAAAAGCGCCGAATGGGTGGGTTTCCATCATGTAATCCACAAAGGCGGGGGGAACCTGATAGACGTTGGAAATCCAATAGGGGTGGCAGAAGATGCCCAGGCCGCCGCCCTTTTTGATCTCGTTGAAAATCCAGTGGCAACAGGCGTAGGTGAAGCGCTCAATCCCTTCGGGGATCGCCAGCCCTTCGGCGTATGCATCTATCTCTGCCCAGAATTCTTCTTTGCTGCGCACGGGCGGCGGGTTGGGGAGGATTGCGCGGCGTTCCGGCGCGTCGCCGCCCGCGTCCTTCTGATTTTCGCTGCCCTCAACCAGGGCGTTGATGCTGTAAGCTCCGCCGAAGTTGAGGATATGCACATCATTGACGTGGTTGGGGAAATCCTTGGGCAAATGCACCTCTTCGCCCGGGATGATCACAAATTCCACCCGCGCATCCGCATAGGCTGCGATAGCGTCCAGGGAAGGGTAATAGCGCATATGATCGGAAATCACAGTGAAATCATAGCCCGTTTTGCGGTAGTTGGCGGCGACGATTTCCGGCGCCTGGCTGCCGTCGGAACGGCGGGTATGCATGTGCAAATCGCCCCGGAAGGGGTAGCGCCCCACAAGATCGGCGCCCACGGCGAAGACGCTCAACTCCAGGTTGAAGCTCTTGCCGTCGTTGAGGCGGATGAAAAATTCCTGCTCGCCAAAAAAATCGAACGAAAAGCGGATGCAGCCGTCCGCATCCGGCACGACCTCCAAAATGTGATCGTTGGAACGGTTGGGGTAATCCCAGGCCACGCCCTCATCCAGGGGGCAAACGGCCAGGTTGTAGCTTTCCCCCGCCTGGAACGCCGCGTGCCAGCCCAGGGGCTTGATGGTGATGGCCGTCGCTTTGCCGGAAGCCACCACCTTGGGGAAAATGTCATAATTGTGCAGTTCATCCTTGTAACCCAGTTCCAGCTTGTTCTTAACAAAAGATCGATTCATGCGAACAACACCCGCCTCTTCTAATACTTTAATGTGTTTTAATGTTACTGCGTTTGCAAGAAAAAGTCAATGGGAATTGCGAAAAAAGCAGGTTTTTCTATCAAAATGTGGGAACCCCCGCTTTTGTGATCGCCCAGTCGTAGCATTCTTCCACCGTGCCTGTGGCAGGTTCGACGGCGCGGATATACCCGTGCACGGCTTGCGTATCGCAACTAAAATAATAGACCTTGCCGCCCTCGCAGAACGGCTGCATAAAGCTCAGGTGCAGCGGCATCACATCTTCGGCCAATATTTTTTCTGCGCCGTCGCCGGGCTGATAGACCAGCTGCCGGGTATCCGTGGCCGCCGCGCCCTCTGGTTTAATCACAAAGCAGTCGGGTGCGCCCGCTCCTGCGGTCGCAAAAAAGGCTTCCACCTCCCCTTCCGCCCGGATCTGCGTGACCTCCCCGCTGACCCGGTCGAGGGCAAACACGCCCGGTGTACCTTCCCGGGCAAAGTAAACCGCTTCTTCCGTGGCGCAAAAGGCGCGGACGTCTGTGTCTGCAAGCAGCGCCCTGCGCTCCACGCCCCGTAGTGCGGCTGCATAGAGTACGCCGCCCACCAGGTAATAGAGCGTATCGCCGCTCACCTGCTGCGCCGTGGTGTTCTTTTCGCTCAAAAGCGTCGGGCTGGTTTTGCCGTCCGTTTTGCCGTCCAGCCCCAGGCGCTGCACGCCGAAGGTGGAATACACCTGCGCACCGATCAAATAAAGCGAACCGTTGCAGAGCTGGAAGGAGCCGAAGCACTCCCGCTCCGTCCGCGCTTCATAGAGCAGCTCAGGTTCCTTTGCGCCTTCCTTGACGTTCAGGCGAAACAGCCGCTGGGCATAGAATTCACCCCGCACCATCGGCTCCGTGACGGCCACGTAATCGCTGAAATAGACGTACCCCGCATAGTAGCTGACCTGGCCGACTGCGTTTTGGTCATAGAGCGTGGCAACGCTGCCGTCGGCCTCGATTTTTTGCAGCGCCTGCGCGGCATTGACCGCCGTATACAGCGCCGCCCCCGTCTGCACCGCCCGCCGATTGACCGCCATGGCGGCATAGGGGCTGTTGCCATAGGTGTTGGTCTGCACCTTGTTGACGTTGACCGTGTTCACTTCCTGCACATATTCCCCGGCGGCGTAAGCGCAATCCGCCGGGAGGGGCAAATAGAGCTTCACCTTTTTTGTGCCGCACGCGGCGAGCGACAGCAGCGGCAGGCAAAGCGCCAGCAAAGCTGCCATGGTGCGTTTCAGGCTCATTCTTCGCCCTCCTCCCCTGCTTCCGGCGCATCGTCCGGGTTATCCTCCGGCGCATCCGCAAAGGCGAAGGATTCCTGTTCCTCCTCCTCCGAAGGTTCACCGGGGGTACCCTGCGGGACGCCGCCCCGCCTTTTTTTGCGCAGCAACAGCAGCGCCAAAACCAGCGCCAGCGCCACCAACAGCGCCCCGGCGCAAAGCAGCACAATCGCCAGGCGGGAAACCGCAGCCGCACCGAATTCCTGCGGCAGGGCGTTTGCTTCCCAGCGCAGGGTCAGCTTGCCCGCATCCGCACGCAGCGGCAACAGGGCATACCTTGCGTGCTGCGCGTCATACGGCTCCGGCAGATCGGCCAAAAAGTAGAACTTCCCGGGGATCACAGCGCCATCCGCATCGCGCAGGGGCAGCGCCGCCGTGCCAACGCTGCGGTAGGTGTTGTTTGCGGCGTCTTCCAGGGCAAAAGCGCCCTTCTCTTGCCAATCGCCCGTTATGCCGCCCTGCGACACATAATAGATGCTTTCGGAAGGGCTGCCCCCCCGGTTGGCCGCAAGGTAGAGCGCATCGCCGCTGCGCAGCAGCACCGGCGCATAGCTTTGCGCTGTGCCGGGGATATACTTCTGCACGGCAAGGCCGTTTTCATCCGTGGCGAGCGCCGTCCATTCGTCGTCCAGGCGCAGGGCGTAAAGGCCTGTGTCCGCCTCCGCCGCATCCGCCGTCAGCTGCGCCACCAGCCAGGCGCTGCCGTCGGTTTCGGCAAAGAAGCTGAAATCCCCGGCTTCATACTGCACGCCCTCTTGCAGCTGTAGCGCTGCGCTCCCCGCATAGCGGAAGGGACCCGCCGGGGTTGCGCTTGTGGCCGCCACCAGCGTGGTGCGGCTGCTTGTATCCTCCGCCCTGCGGGGCGCGTAATCTTCCACCAGCAGCCACATAATATATTGCTTTGTGGCGGGGTTGAAGCTGACCTGCGGGCGGCGCAAGGTCTTTTCCCAATCAAAGGCTTTATAGAGCGCCTGCTTCTGGCGGAAGCTATAATTTGCATAGAGCGCGTTGAGCTTGGCGATCCCCTCCCCGCCGCTGGCGGCCGCCAGGGTCGGCACGGCGGGCTTCGCCGTCCCGTTGGGCGGGAAGGCCGCCCCCGGGCTGGCCTGTGCAATAAAACTGCGCAGGTGGCTGTTTTTGTAAACGTCGCTGCTTTCATCCACATAGAGCGGCACGGCGTTATCGCCGGTGGAACCATCCACCAGCTGCGGGTTGTTGAACACCGGGAGCGCAAGGCCTTCCGGCTGCCAGTTCAGCAAATCGGCGGAAGAGTAGCAGCGCACCCCCACCGCCTGGTATCTATCCGTGGCCAGCAGGTTGGGCTGGGATGCATCCGCGCCATACCAATAGTATTTCTTTTCTGCCTCCGCGTAATATATGCTGCCGCCGTGCGCCTGGATCACCGCGCCCTGGGTATCCAGCCAAAGCCCGCCGTTGGGCGCCTCTTGCAGTGCGCCCAGGTTTTCGGCGGTCGCCCGCAGCTGTTGCAGCTCCGCAAGCAAGCGCTGCTGCTCGCCCTTGCTGTTTTGATTGAACGCGATGGTGTCGCTGCCAACAAGGTCGTTGATCGCCCCCACCGTCGCCCGGAGCGCGGGGAGGTTTTTGCTTGCGGCCACCGCCTGGATTGCGCTGACCTCTTCCTTTTGCGCACCGTAATCGTTATCGGGCGCGCCGGTCTGCGCGGGCGCCAGATAGAGCGCAATTTCCGCCGCGCTGATCGCCCCGCCGTTGGTGCTGCTGGGCAATGCCTGGATCGCCATCAGCTGCCCGGTATACGGGTGCAGAAACACCGACTGGGTTTCGTTGCTCCCGGGGTCAAACTGCCCGCGCCCGGCCAGCATAAAATCCACATCCAGGCTCGACTGCGTGCCCTTATATTGCTTGCCGTTGCCGGTTTGGCTGCTGCGCAAAAAATAAATGTTGAATTTCAGGATGCGCCCCGCCGCCCCGCCATCCTGCCGGGGGGTGTAATCGAGCCGCGCAACGCCGAACTTGCTTGCCGATTGCCCCAAATCGAGGATCAGCACATTGGCCGCGCCGTTTTCCGGGGCGCCGCCTTCATAAAATGTTTTTGCGTCCCCGTCCAGCAGCAGATTCGCGCTGCGGTCGGCCGCCGCCGCCGTGGGCGCATAGTGGATGCCGAACGGCAGCAATGTCCATTCCTCCTGCGGCGGCTTCCCACAGCCGCGGAAAACCGAAAACGCCAGCAGCGCCACCAACAGCGCCGCCGGTAACGCCCGCCCTACCTTACGCAATTGCTTCATCGGATTGCTTCCTCCCTCAATGCCTTTTGTTAAGATGAGTATAGCAGATTCCGGGGGAGAATGCAAGGAAATCCGCGCACAAAAACAGCCTCTGCCCCAACCTTTTATGAATTTTTCATTTTGCAGCTATTGCTTATGCATCAAAATGTGGTATACTTTCCAATAGAAGAAAGGGGAATCGACATGTTGCATTCATTCAATCGCCATACACTGCGGCGCATGGGGGCGCTGGCCGCCGCCGCGCTTTTGCTGGCAAGCGCCGGCTGCGCAAAACCCGGCGGCTCCACCGATACCGGGGCGCTGACGCCCGAAGCCGCCGCCGGCGCACCGGCAACGCTCAGCGGCAACATCACCCGCATCACCTTGGGCGATACCATCCAAATTGAGGGCGAGGGCGCGGTTGCCGAAGACGGCGGCGTGGTCATCCGCCAGGCGGGGAACTATTCCGTCAGCGGGGAACTGACCCAAGGCCGCTTGCTGGTGGACGCAGAAAAAGCGGACGTGCATCTGGAACTTGCCGGGGTCAGCATCACCAGCCCGGCGGGGGCGGCAATTTATGCCCGCCAGGTGAACAAGCTGGATGTTTTGCTGGCCACCGGCGCCCAAAACACCCTCAGCGCCCCCACGGCAGCCACCGGGGAAGAAACCGAAAAAGCCGCGCTCTTCAGCAACGCCCCCCTGCTGCTGCGCGGCAACGGCAGTTTGACCATCAACGGCGGGTTCAAGCACGGCGTTGCTTCGGATGACACGCTCGTCATTGAGGGCGGCAACATCACGGTGGAAGCGGCGACGGACGGCTTGCACTGCAACGACGAAATGGAGATACGCGGCGGGAACATCGCCATCACCTCCGGCTCCGACGGCGCGGAAAGCGAAAAGCACCTGACCGTGACCAACGGCCTGCTGCGCATCAGCGCCGGGGACGACGGACTCCACGCGGCGGAAAACCTCAGCATCCGGGGCGGCGCGGTGCAGATCACACAATCCACAGAAGGCCTGGAAGGCAAGGAAACCATCACCATCAGCAATGGCGCCATCGAAATCGTGAGCAGTGACGACGGCCTCAACGCCGGCGCCGCCATCAACATCCTGGGCGGCAGCACGTTGATCCGTGCGGGGGGCGACGGCATTGATTCCAACGGGAACCTCACCATCAGCGGCGGCACGGTGAACGTGTTTGCCACCGGCCGGGGCGACGGTGCGCTGGATGTTGGCGACCGCGGCGGCACACTGACCATCAACGGCGGCACGGTGCTTGGCACCGGGGTCGGGATGGCGGTCACACCGGCGGCGGGTTCCACGCAGCCCTCCCTTTGGGTGAACGCAGCGTTCAGCGCGGGGGCAAGTTTTCAGCTGACCGAACAGGGCGGCGCTGCGCTGGCGGAAGCCACGCTCCCCGAAGCGGGGCAGATGATCTTCTTCAGTTCCCCGCTTTTGGTGAGCGGCAAAACCTACGAAGCCTTTGTTGACGGCCAATCCGTGGGCAGCGCCGCGCTCAACGGCAACAGCGCCAGCATCGGCAGCGCGGCGGGCGGCACGGGCGGCGGCTTCGGCGGCGGCGGTATGGGCGCACCCCCGGCGGATTTCACCCTGCCGGAAGGCGACTTCACGTTCCCGGAAGGCGGATTCAGCCGCCCGGAGGGAGAATCCTGGCCGGAGGGCGCATCCCGCCCGACACGCCCGGAAGGCGAAAGCCGCCCACAACGCGGGGGCTTCCCCGGGGAGGGCGCTTAAATGTTTAGTATATTATTTGTGGATGACGAACAGGCAATCCGGGAAGGCTTTGCCGAATACGCACAGTTCCTCGGTTACGAAGTGACCCAGGCGGCGGACGGCATGGAGGCGGTGGAACGCTGCCGCAAGCAGGATTTTGACGTGGTGATCCTGGATATTATGATGCCGCGCATGGATGGCTTCACCGCCTGCAAAGAGATTCGGCGAGAAAAAGACATCCCCATCCTGATGCTTTCGGCACGGGGGGAAGAATACGACAAGCTCCACGGCTTTGATTTGGGGATCGACGATTACGTCACCAAGCCCTTTTCGCCCCGTGAACTGCTTGCCAGGCTCAATGTAATCGTCAACCGGCACAAGGCCGCCGCCCAGGGCAACGCGCCGGGGGCGACGAAAAACGAGGTCTACCGCTTTGGCGGGCTGGTGATCGATATGAGCGCGCGCACGGTGGAAACCGACGGCCGCCGCCTGGAAATGACCCCCAAGGAATATGAACTCCTGTTCCACCTGGTGCGCAACCACAACATCGCTTTGAGCCGCGAAAAGCTGCTCTCCGCCGTGTGGGGCTATGATTTTTTTGGCGAAGACGCGACCGTCAACACGCACATCAAAATGCTGCGGGCGCATTTGGGCATATATGAACGTCACATTGTGACCATCAGAGGGGTGGGGTACCGTTTTGATCCGGTTCTTGAAGAAGCAATTCAATAACCTGCGCCTGCACCGCAAAAGCCTGGCCGTGCAGAGCTGGTTTTATCTCACCGGCTTTTCGGTCTTTATTCTGCTGATCCTCTGGCTGCTGCAATTCGCGTTCTTTAAGCCCTTTTATGAATCTATGCGGCTCCAGGAAATCCGCCGGACGGGGCGCGAAATCGTCCGGGAATACGAAGAGAGCAGCGGTTCGATGGGGGAGCTTTGGAAGAGCGCCTTCCGCCAGAACCTGCGCATCCTGCTGCTGGACGGCGCAAGCAACATCGTGGTCAACTTTGACGGCTTCGGCACGCTGTTTGATGACGCAGGCGGCAAAGGGCGGGTGGATGAGCCGGAGCTGCTGCTGCGCTTTGCCGCCAGCGGCGAAGCGGAAAGCGCCTTCATCGTGGCGGGCAAAGGGAGCGAATCAGGGCGGGCGGTCTACATCGCACGGGTGCAGCCCAGCACCAGCGGAGAGCGCTACATTTACGTCGCCAGCCCCATCCCGGCGCAGGATAGCACCGTGCGGGTGCTGGCCGCGCAGTTTTTGATCATCACGGTGATCCTCCTGCTGCTTTCGGCGCTGCTGGCTGTGCTGCTCTCGCGCAGGATCGCCCACCCCATCCTGGCGCTCAAGGACGCCGCCACCGGGCTGGCGCGGGGGCAGTTCCGCGCCGTGCCTTCCAAGCGGGCGTATTCTGAAATCACCGAACTTTCAAGCGAATTGGAGCGGGCGACCGAGGAACTGGCCAAAGCGGAACGCTACCAGAAGGAACTGGTGGCCAATGTTTCGCACGACCTCAAAACCCCGCTGACCATCATCCGTTTTTATGGCGAGCTGCTGCGCGATGTTTCCGGCGCGGACCCGGCAAAGCGAACCGCCCACTGCGAAAAGATCATCGAAGAGGCCGACCGGCTTTCCGGCATGGTCAACGAGATGCTGGAGCTTTCCAAGCTGGAGCAACAGGCGATGGACGCGGACGACCAGCCGCTGAACCTCAGCGCCCTGCTGTGCGAAACCGCCGGGCGTTTCACCGCCCTGTGCGAAAAAGAAGGCTACCGCTTTGAATGCGCCATCGCGCCGGAGCTGTGGGTCAGCGGGCAGGAAGCCCTGCTTGCCCGGGCGCTCTATAACCTGATCGCCAACGCCGTCAATTACACCGGCGAAGATAAGCGGGTACTCCTGCGCCTGTTCCCCCTGGCGGGCAGCGACGATGGTGCAACCCGCGTCCGTGTGGAAATCAGCGACACCGGCGAAGGGATCCCGCAGGAAGAGCTTGAACAAATCTGGGCGCGCTATTACAAGAGCAGCCAGCCGCACCGGCGCGGCGTGGTGGGCGCGGGGCTGGGGCTTTCCATCGTCCAAAGCGCGCTCGAATACCACGGCGCAGTCTACGGCGTCACAAGCGCCCTGGGGCAAGGCAGCACGTTTTGGTTTGAAATGCCCATGCTACATTAAAACCACACCCCACAATGAAAACCCATTGTGGGGTGTGTCTGTTTTGCGCCTAGCCCTTGCGGTTTTCACGCCGCTGCGTGTGCAGCGCCATGCGCTTGGCCGCCGGTGCGCGGCCGGGTTTTTTCGCGGCTTGCCCCGGCCTTGCGGTGGATGCTTTTTTGGTCTGCCCCGGCCTGGTTGCGGCTTGCCCCGGCCTGGTTGCAGGTTTCTTTACGGTCGTTGTGGCGGTTTCTTCGGTGTTCCGTGCGGTTCTGGCCGCGCTCTTGGCGGCTCTGGCGGCGCTTGCCGCGAGTCGCACCTTCTTGGATGGCTTTTTTGCGCCCTTTACGCCTTTCGCTTTTTTCGCCAGCTCCTTGCGCAGTTCCAGGTTTTCCTTAAAAAACACCATGCTGCCGCCCACCACCTGCACCACCTCGGCCTGGGTCAGGGCGGCCAGGGCTGCGGCGCATTCGCGGGGCGGCTGGGGTGCGCTTTCAAGCAACACCTTGCCCTTGAGCAGCTCGCGGGTGCGGAAGGCGTCGAGCAATTGGGCGGCCACCGCTTCGGTCACGCCCTCTTTGCCCACCTGGAACACGGCTTCAAGCCGGTTGGCCTGTGCGCGCAGGGCTGCGCGTTCTTTGCTTGTCATATAGTCTCCTTGCAAATTTTTTCTTGTTCATCATAGCACAAAACAGGGCGGCTGTCAAATCTTTTGCCAAATCAGCGGCGGCGTTGCGCCCCAAAAATAAAGTCTGCGCCCCCCTTGTTTTCTGCCAACAATTGGCGTATAATCAAAATGAACCAAAATATAGCCAATGTTAGGAGGAAACACATGAAATCGTTTAAGAGGGCGCTGGCTGTTTTGCTGGCGGGTATTCTGCTTGTGGCAACGATGGGCATAGCCGTCAACGCGGCCAGCGAGGATATTACGGATAAGTTTACCGACCCGATATTCCGGGAGGACATCCTTTACCTCTATGATGCAAACAGGGATGGGCGCATCGTGGCGGATGAGGTTGCATGGGTGAGGGTGGTTGTGGTTTCAGAATGGGACATATCTTCTCTTGAAGGGATCGAATACTTCACGGCGCTGGAATACCTTTATTGCGACTGCAATCAATTGACCGCACTGGATGTGAGTAAAAATACAGCGTTGATTGCGCTTTGGTGTGCTGGAAATCAACTGACTGCCCTGGATATGAGCGAGAACACAGCGTTGGAAATTCTTTATTGCACAGGAAACGCATTGACAACACTGGACATACATAAGAACAAAGCGTTGCAAGTGCTTGAATGCAGTAAAAACCAACTGACCACCCTGGACGTGAGCGAGAACACGGCGATGGAGATACTTAGATGCAGCGAAAACCAACTGACCACCCTGGACGTGAGCAAGAACACAGCGCTAAAAATGCTTGAATGCAACAAAAACCAACTAGCCGTCCTGAATGTGAGCGAGAACACGGTGCTGGAAACACTCAAATGTGACGAAAACCAACTGGCCACACTGAATACAAGTAAGAACACGGCATTGAGAGAGCTTGACTGCTACCATAACAAACTGACTGCACTTGATGTGAGTAAGAATACAAGGCTGGTTTCAATTCATTGCATATGGAATGAATTGACCGTGTTGGATGTAAGCAAGAACACAGCTTTGTACATCCTTAGTTGCGATGACAACAGATTAACTGCATTGGATGTGAGCAACAATATGACGTTGCGGTTTCTTGGTTGTTCCTACAATTACTTCCCAAACAAGGCCGCAATCATTGGCCTGGATGAAGCAAGAACAGAGGTGCATTTTGACCCGCAAAATACAATACCCTGGTGGCAAAAACTCCCGCTCTTCGTTCAGTGGGTTTTGCGTTACCTGCTGTTCGGCTGGATTTGGATGAATTGAAAATGCACAGCCCCTGCGCCGCCCCAAAAAAGATTGCTTTTTTGGGGCGGTTTTTGGATTTCTATCTTGCATTTTCCCGCAATGTGTGCTATGCTGTTTGCGTTCCAAAAATAATGACCAAAGGGGTGTTTGTTCTGAAAATCAAAACGGTTGAATTGTTCCAGGTGCCGCCGCGCTGGCTTTTTTTGAAGCTGACCACGGAAAGCGGCGTCGTCGGGTGGGGGGAACCTATCCTGGAAGGCCACGCCGATGCGGTCGAGGGCTGCGTCCGTGAACTTGCGCCCATGTTCATCGGCCGCAACGCCGGGGATATTGAAGACATTTGGCAGATGCTTTACCGCGGCGGGTTTTATCGCGGCGGCGGGGTGTTGAGCAGCGCCCTTTCCGGCATTGAGCAGGCGCTGTGGGATATTAAGGGCAAGTTCCACAACCTCCCTGTCTATGAATTCCTGGGCGGCCCCGTGCGCGAAAAAATCCAGGTGTATTGCGGCGCAAACGATGCGCGTGAAATCCTTGCACGGCGGGATCTTGGTTACAAGACCATCAAGATGAACGCCGTGGCCGAATACCAGTGGATCGATACCTACGCCAAGATCGACGAAGTTTCGCGCCGGGTAGCGGAAATGCGCGAAGCCGTGGGCTACAGCGTCGATATTGCTATGGACGTTCACGGGCGGATGCACAAGGCCATGGCGCGGGTGCTGATGAGCGAGATGGAGCAATACCGCCTCTTGTTCATCGAAGAACCCGTGTTGACCGAGAACGAGGAGGCCTTTGTGGAACTGCGCAAGCACGGTTCCACGCCGCTGGCCACCGGCGAACGCAATTACACCCGCTGGGGCTTCAAGAACATCATCACCGGCGGCGGGATTGACATAGTCCAGCCCGATTTAAGCCACGCGGGCGGCATCCTGGAAGTCAAGAAGATCGCCGCCATGGCCGAAGCCTACGATGTGGCCATCGCGCCCCATTGCCCGCTGGGTCCCATCGCCCTGGCCGCTTGCCTCCAGCTGGATTTTTGCACCCACAACGCTTTCATTCAGGAGCAAAGCCTGGGGCTGCACTATCACGGGGAAAACGAGGGCTTGGGTTATGTTGTGGATACCAGCCTGTTCGACTTCAGGGACGGCTATGTGCACCGCACCAACAAGCCCGGCCTTGGCATCGAAATCAACGAAGACCTGGTGCGCGAGCGCTCCAAAACGCCGCACCACTGGCTGACCCCGCAATGGCGCAACGAAGACGGCAGCGTCAGCGAATGGTAAGTTAGATATTAGATTTTAGATTGTAGATGGTAGATTGGAGTGGATAAGTTGAGCGAAATGAAAACTGCGCTTATTCTTGGCGGGAGCCGGGGGATCGGCCATGCCTGTGCCGTCACTTTGGCGGGTGAGGGATATGATATTGCTTTCACCTACGCGACCTGCGAAGAGGCCGCCGCTGCAACCAAGGCCGAAATTGAAGCCCTGGGGCGGCGCTGCTTCTGCTGGCAGGCGGCGCTCCAGGATGCCGAAATCCCTACGCGCATCACCGAACAGGCCATTGCCGCCCTCGGCCACCTGGATGCGCTGATTTACGTGGCCGGGCGCACCGAATGGTACAACATGCCGCAGCTGACGGCGGAGCAGGTGGACGCGCTCTACACGCTCAATTACCGTGCGCCGCTGCTCTGCACGGCGGCGGCTTCGCGCCACATGATCGAGCGGGGCATCCGGGGCAGCATTCTCTATATCACCTCCACTCACGGCGTGCGCGCTTACCCGCGTGATCAAATTTACGGCGGCCTCAAAGCCGGGCTGATGCGCTCCACGGAATCCATCGCCCTCGAGCTTTCGGAACACGGCATCCGGGTCAACACCGTCGCGCCGGGGATGATCAACGTCCGTGGCGGCGACAGTGACGAAAGGCTCCACCGCGAGTGGGCGCGTAAAGTGCCGCTGGGGCGCTACGGCAAGGCGACGGAGGTCGCAAACGCCGTGGCCTTCCTGGTTTCCGATAAGGCCTCCTACATCACCGGCGTGACGCTCAAAGTGGACGGCGGCCTGGTGCTGCCCGGGATGCCGGAGGACGATTCCCCCGACGCAGGGTACGGCTGGACAAGGCGCGGGTAAATCCCCGAAAACACAACAAAACTCCCCGGCGTGGCCAAAGCCGCGCCGGGGAGTCTTCTTGCCCAAATATTTTATTGCACCAGCGCGAACATCTTTTGCGTCACAACCTCCACAGGTTCGGTCAGGCCGCATTCAAAGACGACGAAGCCTTCAAAGCCCAGTTCCGCGATGGCCTTGAATATGTTTTTGTAGTTGATTTCGCCGGTGCCGGGTTCCTTGCGACCGGGGACGTCGCCCACATGGAAGTGGCCGATTTCGGCGGCGTATGTCTGCATGTTGTTGATCAGGTTGCCTTCGGTGATCTGCTGGTGATAAACGTCATAGAGCAGCAGCACCTGGGGGGAGGCGACCTCGCGGATGATTTCCGCGCCCTCCGCCGTGGTGGTCAGGTAATAGCCCTGGTGATCGACCAGCACGTTCAGCGGCTCCAGCACCAGGCGCAGCCCGGTGCCGGCCAGCAGGGGCAGCGCCGCCCGCAGCGCCGCCACAATGTTTGCGTGCTGCACGCTGCGCGGCACGCCGGGGCGCTCGTTGCCGCTGGTGACGACGATGTTCCGGCAGCCCAGAACCTGCGCGGCGGCGATGGTTTCGCCCAGCGCCCGGCAGAAGGCTTTACACGCATCTTCGTGGACGATGCCGTGGCTGTTGTTGATCAACTGCGCGGTGGTCGCATCGGCGGATTGAATGAGGATGGCGGAAATTGTGCAGCCGGTTTCCAGGATTGCGGCGCGGGCGGCAGGGAGGTCTTCCCCCAGCCAGCAAAGGGGTTCGATGGCGCGGTAGCCCAGGGCAGCCGCAGCGCGGATTTTTTCAGCAAAGCCGCCGGGAACCCAGCCGCCGCTACAGGATAGAGTGAACATAAGAAAGCCTCCTCGTATTATTAAAAACTATTTAAAGCGCCATGAATCTTCTGGCAAGGGTATCCATCACTTCAAAGGGGTTAAAACCAAAGAGCTTTGCCACCCATGCGATCAGTGTTGCGAAGGCGCTGGCTGGATTCTTGCTGTATGCGTAGTAGGCAGCGTCCTCTTCGCTTTCGCCAAAGACGTCAGTATAGAGGATATTGTAGGTTTCGTAGGCCTCCGGGTTGGTTTCATCCAGGGTGATCACCCGCACGCCGCGCACGTCGTCACTGCCGTAGCTTGTAAGAGAGATGCCGCCGGTTTGGATCAGATCAATGCCATCGACGGTGCCGATGAAGTTGTTGACGTGATCATGCCCGGTGACGATGCCCAGCACGCTGCCGCTGGCCTTGAGTACGTCGAATTCACCGCCGTTGTGCGTTGGCGGGCTGGGGAATTCGCCCAAAACGCCCGTCGCCTTGGCGGGGTCAAGCGCAAGGGCGTAATCCTTGCCGTAATAGGTGTTGATGCGGGTGTCCTCTTCGGTTGCGGGGAGCAGCAGCTCGGTTACTTCCGGCACAATGATGTGCTGGAACACCAGCGAGGGAACCTTGTGGCCTACGCGTGCGGTCAGGGCGTCGTTGGTCTTGGTGAACCACGCCAACTGAACCTCATGCACATAATCATAGGGGACATCGAACATATTCAGCACGGTGACGGCAAGGTTGGAAAGGTCAAAATCGCCCGCAGCCCCCAGGCCGTTCCAGGCGCCAAGGATGCTTTGAACGTCAAAAGCATAGGCGTTGGAATCGAGCATCCAGAGGTTGAACGTAACGTCATCCCCAGTGGAAGCATAGATTGGCAGGTTGTGGTTGCCGGTGCCGTAGGTTTCCGGCGCAGGGTCGCTCGCCAGGCAGTTGGGGTAGGATTGATAGATGCCGAAGAGCCAATCCTTGCCTGCAGGCAGGAAAGCATCGTGGTTGCCGAACACGAAGGTGAAAGGGATTCCCCGCTCCGCCGTGGGGCGCAGGATCCATTCCAGCGTAATGTTGGCGGTGCCGGTCACAAAGGATACATCCTCCGAATTATCGCCGGTGAAGATCACGAGGTCGGGCTGCACGGTATCCAGTGCACGCTCAATGAACGTAACCATGGCCGGGCGGGGGAAGAGAATATCCTGTGTATCGGCAATTTGGAGGATGGTAAACTTGCCATCCGCACCAAAGCGGAGCTTTTGATCCTCTGCTGCGCTGCCGGCAAACGCCGTGGTTGCAAGTAGAACCATCAGCGCCAGGCAGATGCACAGTGCCTTGATGCAACGCTTTTTCATGGTGTTTTGCCCTCTTTCAGTTTCTCTTTTTATGCCACGCGGCAGAAGTCGTAATCCGGGAGGAATCGGTTGACCCACGGCAGCACGGTGTTGGCGATGCTGGCCAGCCAGGCGAAATCATCGGGCAGAATCACCTGGTCGGGGTGAACAGTGATCAGCAGCTTCAGGATGGTCAGCAGCGGGAATGTCATATCAGAAGTATCGGTGATTTGGAGGACGCTGAATTCACCGTCCGCAGCTCCTGCTGCGAACGCCGTGGTTGCCAGCAGAACCGTCAGTGCCAGGCAGATGCACAATGCCTTGATGAAACGCTTTTTCATAGTAGTTTGCTCTCTTTCTGTTTTTGATTTTTTTGATTTGTTATTTGATCGCCTGTTTGATCCACCGTGCTGTTTCGATGGTGTCGCCCGCCTTGGCCGCCAGGGCGGCTTCTGCTTTTTCGACCACATCGGCCATGGAACCCACGGCCTTCCAGAGCTTTTCTGCCCGCGCCGCCCATTTGGCATAACCTGCGGGCTGCTGCGGATAACGCCGGTAGTGGCTTTTGAGCAGCGTCGCGCAGACGATCCCCCGCAGCATGGCACGCATGGCGTCCAGCGAGATATTGCCCGTCACGACGCCGATCACGAGCTTGCCGAGCAGCGGCACCACCTCGCGCAGGGGCGTGTCATAATTGTAATAGCGGTTGCAGTGGGTGAGGTTGTTGTCGTTGAACACAATCTTGTGGGCGAATTCATATTCGTTTTCGGCCGGAGTGCTATCCACGGCGTTGCAAAGCACCGCCATGATGTAGGCGAAATCCGCGCCCTGGGTTTTGGCGTATTGGGTGTTGTAGTCCCACAGGGCGGCCTGGGTCGGATAAGCGCCGCCGGCCATGGCCTTGCCCGCCACGCGGGCGGCAATTTCGCAGCCCACCCAGGCGGAGGTGATGCCCTCCCCGCTGAAGGGCTTGGTCATGCAGGCCGCGTCGCCGATGCAAAGGAAGCCGTCCGCCACCATGGAATACGGTGGCCGGTGGTAGGGGGTGGTGCCCTTCTCTTCCGTAAGCAAATCGTGTTCCGGGAAGGGGATCGCCGCGCGGAAGCGTTCACAGCAGGTGGCGGCGTATTCATACGAAAGGTTCGCCCCCGTGCCAAAGAGGCACGCCGCAGGGCTATCCCCCTGGCCGAACCAGCCCTTCCACTGGGGGTAATGGATCGGCGCGGTGAGCGCGTCTTTTTCCGGGTGCCTGAGCTGCACATACTGCAAGTGGATATAAAACAGATCGCGCGGGGTGAGCGCAAAGGTATCGATGTTTGCCCCCGGCGCTTGCCGTCGCAGCACGGCCTCTTTGCCGGAACAATCCACCGTCAGGCGGGCGTGAACGGTGCTTTCGCCCTGCGCCCCGTTGCATTTTACGCCGCGGATTTGCCCCGCCTCGTTCAGCAAAAAGCCGCAAAAATCCGTTTCGTAGCAAAAGCGCACGCCGCACGCCGCCGCCCAAGCCTGCATCCGCGCCAGGAAGGGCGCACGCTTGAGCAGCAGGTTGGGGTAATGGCTGAAACAGGTATGCGTGTTGTTGGCGGATTTATATACCCCGGATTCAAAACGGTTGGCGTAATCGGGGTCGCCCGGCCGGGGCTGCGCCAGGGTGTAGCGCTGAAAGCGTTCCTCATCCAGGTGAAACAGGTCGTATTCATCCCCCACCTGTGCCTGTGATTTTTTTTCGATGACCAGCACGGAATACTGCTGCTCCGCCATCATGCGGGCGAACATCATCCCCACCGGCCCGCCGCCTACAACGGCTACATCGACTCGTTCCATGTTCTCTCCTCCCGTTTTGTAATCATTATCTTGATTATAATACAGGATTCCCCGAGCAATTGCAATAGTTTTCACAGTTTATTCATATTTTTTTCTGCCGGCTATGGTGTGTTTGGCTAATGCTTTATTGTTCTGTGGTTCGCAAAGTGCAAGCGCGGCGGCCGGATTTGCGCAGCAAGCCCCGTATGTTCCCGGTGGTGAACCCCATGGGACACACCGTACACCAGGCGCGCGGGGTGAACAACAGGCCGGATAGGAAGGCCAAGCCGGTGGCGACTTCCATGAAAATCAAAATCGTGTTGCCCACAACGCCC
>JAITNG010000192.1 GCA_031290595.1 Oscillospiraceae bacterium | reverse complement strand
GACACGCGCACCGATATTGGGCTGCTGCGGATCACAAAAACCGGCTTGCAGACGGCGGAGTTCGGCGATTCCAGCGCACTCCGGGTGGGCGACACGGTCTATGCCATCGGCAACCCGGGCGGCACGGAATTCAAAGGCTCGTTCACCGAAGGCATGGTATCGGCCATCGACCGCCCAATCACCAGCACCTATAAGCAGCTTTCCATCCAACACACCGCCGCTATCAACCCCGGCAATTCCGGCGGGATGCTTGTCAATGCGGCAGGCCAGGTGATTGGCATCAATTCCCAAAAAATCGTCGATACCCAATATGAGGGCATGGGCTTCGCGATCCCTTCCAAGCTGGTGAAGGAAGTGGTCGATGACCTGGTCAAATATAACCGGGTGCCGAACCGCCCGAAGCTGGGGATTCAGTACCTTCCCGCCACGCAGACCCAGCTGGGCTATGAAGTTGTACGCTTCCGCAACCTGCCTTCCGGCTCGCTGATCATCGCAAAAATTGACAGCGACAGCGGTTTCAACGGCAGCGATGTGCAAAAAAATGACATCATCACCCACGTCAACGGGCAACCGCTGACCAAGGCAGATCTGCTCCCCAGCCTCATCGAAAACAGCAGTGTGGGCGATACCATCAAGTTGACCATCGTCCGCGTCAGCCGCAGCTATGAAGTCACGGAATTCGACGTAACGGTGAAGCTGGTGGAAGACAAAGGCGCAGCGGAAGAAGCCACCACCGAAGCCCCTAACCTGGATTTCTTTGAGCAATACGGGTATTGATTTTCAGGCACGAACCGGCGCAGCGATCAATTGCTGCGCCGGTTTTTTGATTGACAAAGCAAAAAAATTATGATAATATAAGATGAATCTTATATTATCATAAAAACGAGGTGCAAGATGGACTATATCAGCAGGCATATGGAGCGCAAATTTGCCCACATGAGCGGATTCTTTAAGGCGGTTTTGTTGACCGGCGCAAGGCAGGTTGGCAAGACGACCATGCTGCGGCACTTGTGCGCAGGGCAAAACCGTACCTACGTCACGCTGGATAACAAAATGGCGCGTGAATTGGCGCAGGGCGACCCGGTGCTGTTCTTCCAGACCTATAAGCCGCCGATTTTGATTGACGAGGTGCAGTATGCGCCGGAACTGTTTGGGCAAATCAAAATCCTGTGTGATGAAAGCGACGAACCGGGGCTGTTTTGGCTGACCGGCTCCCAGCAATATAAAATGATTAAGCACGTGCGCGAAACGCTTGCGGGGCGCGTCGGGATTTTGACCTTATACAGCCTTTCCCAAACCGAAAAAGCGGGCGTTGCGTTTGCAAACGCGCTGGATTTTTCGCTGCCCTGCTTACAAAGCAGGCAAAGCAAAACCCCCAAAAATGATGTTGTGCAGGTGTTTGAACACATTTGGCGGGGTGGGTACCCCCAGGTGCTGCGTGCCGATGCGGAACAGCGGCAGGCGTATTACGATTCTTACGTCAACACATTTTTGCTGCGGGATGTCGCCGAACTTGGCGGCGTGACCGACGCCCTGCGGTTTGGGAAGTTTTTGACCGCCTGCGCCGCGCTGGTTGCGCAGCAGGTGAACTACAAAACCCTTGCCGAAGCTGCGGATATTGCGCAGCCCACCGCCAAGGATTGGCTGCAACTGCTCGATGGCCTGGGGATTGTGTATTTGCTTGCGCCCTACGCCAACAACGCCCTCAAGCGGCTGGCCAAAACGCCGAAGCTGTATTTTTGTGACACGGGGCTTGCGGCGCACCTTTCCATGTGGCTGACGGCTGAAACGCTGCGCAACGGCGCGGCCAGCGGGCATTTCTTTGAAAATTACGTCATTGCGGAGTTGCTCAAAAGCTACGCGGTTTCCCCCTCCGCAGCCGCCATGACCTATTACCGGGACGCCAACGCAAAAGAAATTGACGTCTTCCTGGAAGAGAACAACCGCATCCATCCGCTGGAAATCAAAAAATCCGCAAACCCCGACCGCCGCGAGGTGAAAAAGTTTGCGGTGCTGGAAAAAACGAGCGTCCAAACCGGCGCGGGCGGCATCCTCTGCATGTGCGAAGCGCCCGTGCCAATCGATGCACAAAACTGCTTCATCCCCTGCAATTTGATTTGATGCAATTTTCATCCCCCCCCACGGCAGCTGCGGCGCAGCCGCCAAAAATCCCCCCGGTACACGCGCTGCACCGGGGGGATTCGTTTTTTTGTTTGTGCCTGAAAAATTACTTTGCGAACAGCGGGGTGGAAAGATAGCGCTCGCCTGTATCCGGCAGGATCACCACGATGGTTTTGCCTGCGTTTTCGGGGCGGGCAGCCACCTTGCTTGCCGCCCACAGCGCCGCGCCGGAGGAAATACCGACCAGCACGCCCTGGGTCTGCGAAAGCTGCTGGCTGGCGGCGAAGGCGTCTTCGTGCCGGGTGGGGATGATCTCATCATAGATGGCCGTATCCAGCGTCGCCGGGACGAAGCCCGCGCCGATGCCCTGGATTTTGTGCGGCCCGGCTACGCCCTTGGAAAGCACGGGGGAATCCACGGGTTCCACGGCAATGATCTGGATGGCGGGGTTCTTTTCTTTCAGATAAGCGCCCGCGCCGCTGATGGTGCCGCCGGTGCCGACCCCGGCGATGAAAATATCCACTTTGCCGTCGGTGTCTTCCCAGATTTCCGGCCCGGTGGTGGTTCTGTGGATGGCGGGGTTCACCGGGTTATCGAACTGCCGGGGCAGGAAGCTGTTGGGCGTGGCCTCGTGCAGTTCTTCGGCCTTGGCGATGGCGCCCTTCATGCCCTTTGCACCTTCGGTCAGCACCAGCTTTGCGCCGTAGGCCGCCAGGAGGTTGCGGCGCTCAATGCTCATGGTTTCCGGCATGGTGAGGATCACCTGGTAGCCCTTTGCGGCGGCGATGGCCGCCAGGCCGATGCCTGTGTTGCCGCTGGTGGGTTCAATGATGGTCGCGCCCGGCTGGAGTGCGCCCGATTGCTCCGCGTCTTCAATCATCGCTTTGGCGATGCGGTCTTTGACGCTCCCTGCGGGGTTGAAGTATTCCAGCTTGGCGGCGATGGTCGCCACCAGGTTCTTGCCCTCCGCATAGCGGTTGAGCGCCAACAGGGGCGTGTTGCCGATCAAATCGGCGATGGATGCATAGATTGGCATTGGTATCCTTCCTTTCGATGTGTTATATTAAAGTGTAGGAAAGCTGTGATTATGCCAAAACCTGCGCAAAGCCCTGCTCCAAATCCGCCAGGATGTCTTCGATGTGTTCGGTGCCGATGGAAAGGCGCACGGTGTTGGGCAGGATCCCGCCTTCGCGCAGTTCCGCTTCACTGAGCTGGGAATGCGTGGTGCTGGCCGGGTGGATCACCAGGCTCTTCACATCGGCAACATTGGCCAGCAGCGAGAAGA
This sequence comes from Oscillospiraceae bacterium, assembly GCA_031290595.1. Lineage (GTDB taxonomy): Bacteria > Bacillota > Clostridia > Oscillospirales > Acutalibacteraceae > WRMQ01. Next base: position 1,365 of record JAITNG010000192.1, on the reverse strand, counting down.
TTTCGAGGCTTTCGGTGAACTTTTTGGCCTGTTCCGCCGTGCCTTTGAGTTCAAAGGTGAAGATGGAACTTGCGCCTTGCGGGAAGTAGCTGTTGTAAAGCGCATGGTCAGGGTGATCGGCCAGGGCGGGGTGGTTGACCTTGGCCACCTGCGGGTGCTTGGTGAGCCATTCGACCACCTTCAGCGCATTTTCCACATGCCGTTCCACGCGCAGCGAAAGCGTTTCCAGCCCTTGCAGGAAGAGGAAGGAGTGGAAGGGGCTGAGCGCCGCGCCGGTATCGCGCAGCAGGGTGGTGCGGATCTTGATGATATAGGCGAGGTTGCCGACGGCTTCGGTGAACACCACGCCGTGGTAGCTGGGGTTGGGCTGCGAAAGGCCGGGGAACTTGTCGTTCTGCGCCCAATCGAACTTGCCGCCGTCCACAATCACGCCGCCGATGGCCGTGCCGTGGCCGCCGATGAACTTGGTGGCCGAATGCACCACCACATCCACGCCGCGCTCAATCGGGCGGAGCAGGTAGGGCGTGGCGAAGGTGTTATCCACAATCACGGGGATGCCATTGCTGTGGGCGATTGCGACCACGGCGTCAATATCCACGACGGTGGAATTGGGGTTGCCCAGGGTTTCAAAAAAGATCGCTTTGGTGTTGGGGCGGATCGCCGCAGCAAAGTTTTCGGGCTTTGCGCCATCCACAAAGGTGGTGGTGACGCCCTGATCCGCCAAGGTGTTGGCGAACAGGTTGTAGGTGCCGCCGTAGATCCTGTTGTCAGAAACAATATGATCCCCCGCGCGCGCTATGTTCTGGATTGCGTAGGTCACCGCCGCTGCGCCGGAAGCGGTGGCCAGGGCGGCCACGCCGCCTTCAAGCGCCGCAATGCGCTTTTCAAACACATCGGAAGTCGGGTTCATCAACCGGCTATAGATGTTGCCGGGTTCCGCCAGGGCAAAGCGCCCCGCTGCCGAAGCGGAGTTGGGGAATACATAGGAGGTGGTGGCATAGATCGGCACGGCGCGTGCGTCGGTTGCCGGGTCGGGCTGTTCCTGCCCGACGTGGAGTTGCAGGGTTTCAAATTTGTAGTTCTTGCTCATGAGGTCGCTTCCTTTCTCTGCCGCTGCTGGCGGCGTCCATTAATAATATTCCTATGGGTATAGTGTGATTATAGCAGACGTTCGGTGACTTGTCAAGGGGGAAAATAAAAAATTCCCGCAACAAAATAAAATATAGATGGTCAGGCAGATTGTGCTTTATACTAATCCTTCATAAATCGCATTGCAAAATCCAATCACGCCCCGCGATGCTTTTTACCGTTTTGTGCGACAGGGAATGAATGGTTTCGCCTAAGCGGCTCATGACTGCAGCAAGC
>JAITNG010000016.1 GCA_031290595.1 Oscillospiraceae bacterium | reverse complement strand
CTTGTTCCATTTCGGTTCACTCCAGTCTCTTTTTGCTCTTCACTTAAAGTTTAACTGGTTGCGTTCCGTTTTGGAACCCCTTTTGGTTTTCCTTGGGCAATTTATTTTACAACTTGCCGCGTTGGAGGGGGGCTTTTTTATTGGCTTGCGCCTTAACCCTCAAACAACACTTTATCCAACAACGCCTCTAACATTTCACTTCTGCTCACGCCCCTGTTTTTTGCCGCTTGTTCCAACTGCAAAATCGTGCTTTCGCGCAAATAAATGCTGATGGTGCGTCTTGCGCTTTTAGTGGCGAAAACAAGACTGCCCATGACCCCAAACGGTTCTTTTTTGCAGGCAAGGGCGGCGGTTTGGGTTGTTTTAGGCAAAGCGGGCGGCGGCAGTGTCAACGCGTCCATCGTGTCTAGACTAAAATCTTTTTTCATGCGTTCCTTTCCAGATATTCAGCAATAAATGCTTGATAGTCAAGGGACGGATTGCTTTCTGACGCATAATCCCACAGGCTATCGCGCTTGGCTTGCGCTTCACGCACGGCCACGCTTTCGCGGATTGGCTTGGCATAAATCCGCGTGTCGTTTTGCGCCGCCCATTGCTCCACCGCCTGTTTGAGGCTGGCGTTTAACACCAATCTATCGTTATATTTCGTGAGCAACACGCCGTCAATGCGCAGGTCTGGGTTGTAGCCCGCTTTGATGGGCGCAATCACCTGGCTAATCCGCGCCAGCCCTTGAATACTGTAAATATCAGGACTAATCGGCACAACAATTGAGGTGCTTGCCACCAAAACTTGCGTTGCCATCATGCCTTGGATTTTGGGCGCGGTGTCAATGATGATATGGGAGTAATTCTCCCCCGCTTCGTGCAATTTTTCTCGCAGTTTCGGCACACCCTCAAGGTAGTTATCAGCGTTATAAAGTGCCTCAATCTTATTTAAGCTGGCGTTTCCGTTGATAATATCGCCGTTTCGCGTATGATTGATCGCATTTTTTATGTCAATATCATTGTTGAACACATGATACATGGTTGGCAGGTTGCTCACTTCCAACCCGTAAGTGTAACTGGTGTTGCCCTGTTGGTCAAAATCGATCAGCAAAGCCTTGTGGTTGTGGGTGTTGAGCCATGTGTGCAGGGCTTGACTGCTGGTCGATTTGCTCGCCCCGCCACGCCCTGATATAAAGCCTGTTATATTTGTCATTGCAGTTTCTGCTATATTTTAAGTTCTATTTTTTATTGGATTATATAACATATTTTCTATTCTATTAGAAGTTCTAATAGAAGTTGTAGTTTATGTTGCATTATAAACGCCCTTTTGTTTGAACTTCGCCAGCCCATTGTGCGCTATATCGCGCAAATAGCCCCATTTTGTAGCGTCTGGGAGCGCCAAAAATCGTTCTTGGTCAGCAAAATAGCTGTAGGCCGTTTCAAGCCGACCAACGACCAAATCACCGCCATCGCGAAAGAGGCGATACCAGCTGTCTGCAATCTTGTAAGCCTTATGGCTCTTGGGTTTTGTAAATGTCACGTCCAAATCCAGCTTGAAATAATCGGCTAGCCGCGCCGCCTCTGTCTGCCATTGCCGCACAGGGGAGAGCGTTTTGGGGGGCTTGAACTTGTCATAAAAATCAGCAACCGCGCCAGCGGTTATATTTTTTCTATCATTCTCATTGCCATTATCATTATCATGTTTTTCTGGGTTTTGATTTAACCCGCTGGATTTTTGATTATCCTGTTTGGTTTCATTAAAACCTGCTGGGTTTTGTGGGTTTTCTTTGCGGGGTCTGCCGCCTTTCGCGCCATTTTCACGGCTGCGTTTCACGGCTTCCTGATATTTCTCATTGTTTTTGATGAGGTCGGGTTTGATAAAATCAAAAGAAAGTTGCGCTAAAGGGTCGGCAATCACAGGCTCTAAGCCGTTCTCGAACTCCAAAATCGCCTTGAACACCATGCCAATTTGCTCGTTTGTCAGCCGCTCCAATTTATCCAATAGGTCGGCGTAAAGAACAAAGCTGTTTTTGTGCGGTTGCGCCATAAAAAAATCCCTTTATATTCGTCGGGGCAAGATGTGCATAAACACATATTTGGCAAAATGTTTCCATCTTGCCACCACGAACATAAAAGGATTAGCTCCGATTATGTACCGTGCTTATGCTTTTTACAACCCCCATTTTGCCGAAAAGGGTTGGCGCATTTGCGCAAAAAGATAATAGAGGAGGGGGCTAACCTTTGTCAACCCCCAATTTTTTGGATTGCCCCGCTTACTTCCTCATCTTAATGGACTGCCCCCGCCGCTCTTCGCTGGTGGCTCTGGCTTGGTCTAACGCGCTAAAGCGGTCATAGTCCCGCTTCAAATCGCCGCCGAAAATCGCCACATAGTTCTTCACCATGTCGAGGGTGCTATGCCCTAAAATCTTCTGCAAGCGAAAAATATCGCCGCCGCCCATAATCCAATTCTTGGCGAACGTGTGCCGAAACAGATGAATAGAGGTCTTGGTAACGCCGCGCCCATGGTTATAGCGGATAATGCAGCCCTCCATACCGTCCTTGCTGAGTGGGTCGCCGTAGGCGTTGCAGAACAGGCAATCATCAGGCTCGCCCTTGCGATAGGTCAAATATTCGCGCAGCACCGCCTTTAATTCGCTGCTCATGGGGATAATTTGTTGCTTGCGGTTCTTGGTTTTCCTGATTAAAATCTCGTCGGCGGCAAAATCAATGTCGCTGATTTTCAGGTTGCGCACGGTGCTAAGGCGGTTGCCTGTGGCGAGAAAATAGCACACCATCGCCCAGTTGCGGAACTCGGCGAAGCTGCACCCCTTCGTGTCGGGCTTTTTGATGAGCTGTTGCACCTCAAAATCCGTGTAGGTCTCCTTGATGGTCTCGTCCACGCGGGGGAGGGTGATTTTGAACTCGCTCATCCAGCCATTTTTCATCATGTAATAGAAAATCGCCCGTAGCCCCTTGGTGTAGGTGTTCACCGTCTTGCTCGCAAGGTCGGGCTTGGTCTGGCGAATATGCGCCAAATATTCAATGATGGTCTGATCCCGTACCTCCGAACACAGCCGCCCCGCGCCGTAGAACTCCAAAAAATAGCGAAACACGTTGCGGTAGTGCTTGATGGTGTCGTCCGCCGCGTTCATCACCGCCTTGCTCTGGCAAAACTGCTCAAAGCCCTCTTCCAGCGTTATCCCGCCCTTGGGTTGAATTGTGAGTTTTCGTCTTGTTTGCACCATGCCTTTCACGCCCTTTCTTCTCCATAGATATTTAAGGCGTGAGGTAAATAGACGTTTAACCCCGCGAAAAATCGGGAAAAGTCAAGCGTTGGTTTCTTGTCCTTTGGGGCTTTCTTGGTTGTCCTCTCTGGCAAAGCAGGAAGCGGACAAGCCTTGATACTCAAGGACTTGCCCGCTTCCTTTGCGCTGTTTGGTCCGAGTGGCGAGACTTGAACTCACGGCCTCTTGACCCCCAGTCAAGCGCGCTACCAACTGCGCCACACCCGGAACGCTACATAGTATAGCATATCTTCGCGGGTTTTGCAAGCCCCTTTTTTATTTTTCCGGCGCAGGCGCCAAGAAATTGGAAATATTATCTTGCATAATGCCGAATTCTTTGCTATACTGTTGTGTGAAAGGGATTTATGCTGAGGAGGTAGCCAAATGGGGGAAAAACGGTATCAGGTGTTCATTAGCTCAACCTATGAAGATTTAAAGGAAGAACGGCTGCAAGTGATAAATGCTTTGCTGGAAGCCGGGAAGTTCTTCCCGGTCAGCATGGAAGCCTTTGTCGCTGACGGGGACGAGCAGTTTGAGTGCATCAAAAAATACATCGATGTTTCTGATTACTATATCGTTATTATCGCAGGGCGGTACGGTTCACCCGCGCCAGACGGCAAGAGCTACACAGAAAAAGAATATGATTATGCATGTGAAAAATTGGGGAAGAAACGCGTGCTGGTGTTTCCGTCAAAAAATGATACATATTATAATGACCCGGAAAATGCAGAAAAACTTAGGGCGTTCAGAAAAAGAGCGACAAACAATTGCGTGGCAGCCTTTTGGCCAGACGTAGGCAAACTGGTGCTGAAGATCATAAACGCGCTCAACAAGGCTGTTGAAAACGAACAACGGCCTGATGCCAGTTGGGTCAGAGCATCTGAACTGCCCACAGATTCAGCTATTGCGCAGGAACTTGCCAAGGCAAACGACAGTTTGCGAAAACTTGAGCAACAGCGCACTGAACTGCTGCATGAACGTGACGGCTTAAATGTTTCGCTAACCAAGGCAAAACAAACGCTGGGGGACAGGGACAAAACTTGTGCGCAATTGCTTGCGGAAAAACAGGCGCTGGAAGGTGAGATCACTGCCCTGCGTGAGCAAATTGCCGCAATGGAGCGGCACGTTGCAGCGCCAATTGTAGCCCCAAAGCCAAAGCTAACGCTGACAAAAGGGCAAGATTTCCGCTTTGGCGACTACGATTGGAGCGTGTTGGCGGTGGAGGAAGGCAAAGCCCTGCTGCTCGCCAAAAACGTCATTGAGCAAAGAGCCTACAATAATAGCCTCACGGCGACAACCTGGGAAGAATGCACCCTGCGGAAATACCTGAACGGCGCGTTTTACAATGGCTTTTCAGGAGAGGATCAGAAGCGCATCCTAGTCGCCCACAACAAAAATTTCAACAATACATATGGGGTTAATGAAAAGACGCCTTTCAATACAAAGGGCGGTGAACCCACTGATGACAAGGTGTTTTTGTTGAGCCTGAGCGCGGTGCGGAAATATTTTGGCGAAGGAAAGCCAAGTAAATGGGATGAGAAGCCACTTAATAGCAATGGGGATTTCTTGTGGATTGACGATGACTATAACAAAGCACGAGTTTGCAGCGATTTAAAGGGAGAACAGTCCTGGTGGTGGCTTCGGTCGCCCGGCGACACTCCTGACGGTGCCGCGGGTGTCAGCTATGGTGGCAATGTCCGCCTCAATGGCGACGATGTAAACGACAGCTCTGGCGGCGTGCGCCCTGCTTTGTGGCTAAATCTGGAAGTGTGAATTGGCGACGCAAACCACGCGCCCGCACGCACCTGGACACGGCACGCCGTGTCCCTACAAAGGCGCATGAAAATGCAGATGCACATTGGGCGTTTTATCCCGGTTTGTAGGGACACGGCGTGCCGTGTCCAGGTGCGTTATGGCGGTGCCCTATGGTGGCGGCGTGTGGCCGGGCGTTTGATGAGGATTGCGTTGAATGCTATTCAACGCAATTTTAATAATGGCCACGGCGGCAATGCTTCGTTGTAGGCGCCTGGACACGGCACGCCGTGTCCCTACAAAGGCGCATAAAAATACAGATGCACATCGGGCGCAGGAACCTATGAAGGGGTGGCAACGTTTTTCTGGGGGGAGGATTGCGAAAACGCCGTGTTGGTCACGTTCCCTGTGGTTATCCAGTAGTAGCAGCAGCGCACCCTCCCCCGGGGGGTGCGTGCGTTTTTGCCGCCGCCCGCGCTGCCCCTTGACTTTTTCCAAAAAAGGTGTATACTATAGGTGTGTAATGGCAAAATCAAACAGTTGTGCCTTCCTGTGGCTCTGTTCCGACGGACTTTACTTGGTTCGCCGGTCGGGGGTTTTGTGTGCTTTTGCGTATGGGGGGAATCAACTACGATAGTTCATGTAAAATTAGAAAGGGTGCGTAAGCATGGCAAGCAATCAAACATTCCTTACCGCCGAAGGCTACAAACGGCTGACGGACGAACTCGAAGCGCTCCGCACAACGGGGCGGGATCAAATCGCCGAAAAGATCAAGGAGGCGCGTTCCTTCGGCGATCTTTCGGAAAACGCGGAATACGACGAGGCGATGAACGAACAGGCGATCATGGAAGCCAAGATTTCGCGGCTGGAAGACGAGCTGAAAAATGCGCGGATCCTGGATGAAGACGAACTCAGCACGGAAGTGGTGGGCATCGGTTCCCATGTGGAGCTTTACGACCACACCTATCAGGAGGATCTACAGTTCCAGATCATCGGCAAATCCCAGGCCAACCCGGAAGAGAACCGTATTTCCGATGAATCCCCCGTTGGCAAAGCGCTGCTTGGCCACAAGGTGGGCGATCAGGTGGAAATTGAGGTGCCAAACGGCACCCTGCGCCTGGAAATCAAGAGTATTTTGCAGTAAGTTGGAGGATACAAATCCATGGCAGAAGAAGTATTGGAAGGTCGTGCGGCGGAACAGCCGCCCGAAGAGGATACCAATGCCCTGCGGCAGGTGCGTGTGGAAAAGCTGACGGCGCTCCAGGCGGCCGGGCAGGATCCCTTTGCCGTCACAACGGCGGTGCAGAGCATCGGCGCGGGCGAAATCGCCCCGCAGTTTGCAGCGCTGGAAGGCAGCGAAGTCAGCCTTTGCGGCCGCATGATGAGCCGGCGCGATATGGGCAAGGCCAACTTCATCGATTTGCGCGACCGCAGTGGCCGGATGCAGATCTACGTCCGCATCGATGATGTGGGCGAGGATTGCTACACGGAATACAAAAAGTGGGATATTGGCGACATTTTGGAGGTGCGCGGCACGGTCTTCCGCACCCGCCGGGGCGAAGTTTCCGTCCACGCAACGGCGCTGCGGCTGCTCACCAAGTCCCTGCTCCCCCTGCCGGAAAAATTCCATGGCCTCACCGATACCGACGCGCGTTACCGCCGCCGGTACCTTGATTTGATCATGAACCCGGAAAGCCAGGAAACCTTCCGCCGCCGCACGCTGATCCTGCGGGAAATCCGCCGCTATATGGATGACCAGGGCTTCTGGGAAGTCGATACGCCCATCCTGGTACACAACGCCGGGGGCGCTGCTGCGCGGCCATTTTTGACCCACCACAATGCCCTGGATGAAGACCTCAAGCTGCGCATATCGCTGGAGCTTTACTTAAAGCGCCTGCTGGTGGGCGGGATGGAGCGCGTCTACGAAATGGGCAAGTGCTTCCGCAACGAAGGCGTTGACGCCCGCCACAGCCCGGAATTCACGCTCCTGGAATTTTACCAGGCCTATACCGATTACAACGGCATGATGGATTTGACGGAAAACCTGATCCGCACCGTGGCGCAAAACGTCCTTGGCACGGCGCACATCAGCTATGAAGGGGTGGAAATCGACCTCGAAAGCCCCTTTGCCCGCATCACCATGACCGAAGCCGTGCGCAGCGCCACCGGCATTGATTTTGCGTCCATTGACGAAGCCCGGGCGCGTGAACTGGCCAAGGCGCGCGGCCTTGCCCCCAGCGCCCGGCACCGCAAGGGGGATATTTTAAACCTCTTCTTTGAAGAATATGTGGAAGAAACCCTGGTGCAGCCCACCTTTGTGCTGGATCACCCGGTCGAAATTTCGCCCCTGACCAAGCGCAAGCCCGGCCAGCCGGAGCATGTGGAACGCTTTGAACTGTTCATCACCGGGCGGGAATTTGCCAACGCCTATTCCGAACTCAACGACCCGATTGACCAGCGGGGGCGTTTTGCCGATCAGGAAGCCCTCTTTGCCGCCGGGGATGAAGAAGCCCAGCACACGGATGAAGATTTCCTCACAGCGCTCGAATACGGGATGCCCCCCGCGGGCGGCGAAGGCATCGGCATCGACCGCCTGGTGATGCTCCTGACGGACAGCCACACGATACGCGACGTGCAATTATTCCCCACTATGAAGAGCCATGCATAACGACATTCGTTGTTCCGTGCTGCTGGCCGCCTATTGCGGGGAGCAGTATTTGCCCGCGCAGCTGGATTCCATCCTGCCCCAGCTGGGGGATGCGGACGAGCTGTTGCTTTCCGATGATTCCCCGCCGGATTGCCCGGCCACCCGGGCGCTGGCCGAAGCCTATGCTGCGCGGGACGCCCGGATCCGCGTGCTGCAAGGCCCCCGGCAGGGCGTGATCCGTAATGTAGAATTCCTGTTGGGGCAAGCCCGGGGGCAATGCATCCTGCTCAGCGACCAGGATGACGTTTGGCTACCGGGGAAGCTCGAAGCACTCTTTGATGTGCTGGCGGAAGGTGCGTTGCTGGCGGTTCACGATGCTGTGCTGACGGATGCGGATTTGCAGGTGCAGGAACGATCTCTGTTCGCTTTGCGGCATGTAAAACCCGGGGCGCTGCAAAACATCCTGCGCAACGGCTACACCGGCTGTTGCATGGCGCTGCGCCGGGAACTGCTTCCGCTCGCCCTGCCCTTCCCGCAAGGGATCCCCATGCACGACCAGTGGCTTGGCCTACTGGCGCAGTGCAGCGGCAAGGTCGCCTGGCTGCCGGAGCCATTGCTGCTCCACCGCCGCCTGGCAAGCTCGCTGACCGCCCGCGGCGGTTCATTCGCGCAAAAGCTGCGCTGGCGCACAACCCTCCTGGCCGCACTGGCGCGGCGTTTGATGAAAGTCAAGAAAAATACAAATAAAAAATCATCCACGGAGTAATGTTGAATGACGACGTCTTACACGGTTTCCGGCAGCATTGTGTTGCACAACAACAAAAGCAATATCGAAGCCACGTTGCACAGCTTAAAAGAACATACCACAGGCGTTCCCTTTCAGCTTTATCTGATTGACAACGCCTCGGCGGACGGCAGCCCGGAGCTGGCCGCCGCCGCCTGGCCGGAAGCGGAGCTGCTGCGCAACGAAAAAAACCTCGGCTTTGGCGCGGGGCATAACCGGGTGCTGCACCGACTGAACAGCAAATACCATGCGTTCATCAACCCGGATGTGCTGCTAAGCAGCGACGCGATCACCAGCATGGCGCAATACATGGATGCGCACGAAGATGTGGTGCTGCTCTCCCCCCGCATCGTCTTCCCCGAAACCGGGGAGGATCAGATCCTGGGCAAACGCAACCCGACCCTGCGTTACCTGGTCGCCAGCCGCCTGCGCGGCAAGCTCGGCGGCAAGGCGCTGCGGGAATATGCCATGCGCGATGAAGACCTGAGTCTGCCCTTTGAAATTGAGAACGCCACCGGCTGCTTCATGCTGGTGCGCACGGCGGATTTACGCGCCATCGGCGGCTTTGACGAGCAATTTTTCCTCTATTTTGAAGATTGCGACCTGACCCGCAGCCTGGTGCAGCGGGGCAGGGTGCTCTATTACCCCGATGCGGTGATTCAGCACGTGTGGGGGCGCGAAAGCAAAAAGAACGCTTGGCTGGCCATGGTGCAAGTCAGTTCCATGTTAAAATATTTCAGGAAATGGCGGCACACCTGCGCCAAACCTGTCAACTGCGCCGCTGCCAAATGAACAAAAGCAAGCAAAAAAATGAAAGCGCCACAGGCGGGGGAAATTATGTTTTTTCGTGAACTGTATGCTTACCGTTACCTGATGCGCGAAATTGTGGTGAAGAACATCAAGATTCAGTACCGCAATTCCGTGCTGGGGATGTTCTGGACTTTTTTGCAGCCCCTGCTGACCACGCTGGTGCTGGTTTCGCTGTTCAGCACACTCTTTGGCAACGCGACTGCCAGCATGATCAATTACCCCATCTATGTGCTGACAGGGCGGCTGCTCTATGAGTTCTATTCCCAATCCACCAAGCGGGCGATGCGCTCCATCACCGGCAGCGCTTCGGTGCTCAAAAAAGTGAAGGTGCCAAAGTATATCTATCCCCTTGCCAACATCGTTTCCAATTTCATCACATTTTTGATTTCCCTGCTGGTGCTGGTGGGCTTCATTGTGTTTTTCCTTTTTGTGGGGGATAAGCCGCCTGTCATCAACTGGCACATCCTCCTGATGCCGGTGCCGCTGCTCATTCTGTTTCTGCTTTGCACGGGCGTCGGGCTGATTCTTTCGACGCTTTCGGTGTTTTTTAAGGATGTGGAATATCTTTACGATGTGTTTTGTCTGCTCCTGTTTTATGGCACGCCAATCTTTTACGCGCCCTCAAAGCTGGGGGATAGCAAAATACGCCAAATGGCGCTGCAAGCCAATCCGCTGTATTCGATTGTGGAAATGTTCCGCGATTGCGTGCTGCGCGGCCGTTTGCTCAACCCCAACCACCTGCTGTATGCCCTGGGCTTTTCGCTGCTGATGCTGCTCATCGGCGGCCTGGTGTTCTGGCGCAAGCAAGAAAAATTCATACTATATATATAAGAAAGGGATGCGCCCATGGAAACTCCCGCAATCCTGGTGGAAGACGTCGGCATGATGTTCCGTTTGAGCAACGAAAAGGTCGATAACCTCAAGGAATACATGATCCGCATCCTCAAGCGCAAAATGCAGTTCACCGAATTTTGGGCGCTGCGCGATGTTTCCTTCACGGTGGAAAAAGGCGAGCGCCTGGGCGTGCTGGGCTTCAACGGCGCGGGCAAAAGCACCCTGCTCAAGGTGATCGCCGGGGTGATGCGCCCCACGGTCGGCCGGGTGGAAATCCAGGGCGTGATTGCGCCGCTGCTCGAACTCGGCGCGGGGTTCGATATGAACTATTCCGGGCGTGAAAACATCTTCCTTTATGGCGCGACGATGGGCTATTCGCGCAAATACATCCAGGAACGCTATGACGAAATCCTGGAATTCAGCGAACTGAAGGATTTTGTTGACCAACAGGTGAAAAACTATTCTTCGGGGATGCGGGCGCGGCTGGGCTTTTCCATCGCCACAGCGGTGGACCCGGAGGTGCTGATTGTGGATGAAGTCCTCAGCGTGGGCGACGCAAAGTTCCGCCAAAAGAGCGAGAAAAAAATCCAGAGCATGTTTGACCGGGGCGTGACGGTTCTGTTTGTTTCACACAACACCGCCCAGGTGCGCACGCTGTGCAACAAAGCGATTCTGCTCGATAAGGGCCGCATGATTGCCCAGGGCGGGGCCGAAGAGGTTTGCGCAATTTATGACGCTATGACCAAAAAATAGAGGAGGGCTTCATCATGGTACTTGCCGCGATCCTTGCCGGCGGCACCGGCACGCGCTTTGGCAGCGCCGGGATGCCAAAACAATACCTTGCGCTGGGGAGCAAGCCGATCCTGGTGCATACGGTCGAAAAGTTTTTGGTGCACCCCCGGGTGGAGCATGTGGTCGTCCTCACGCCCCGCGCCTGGTTGAGCCACACCGAAAGCATCCTGGCCGCCGCGCTCCCGGGCGAAACGAAAATCAGCGTGGTGGAAGGCGGCCAGAGCCGCAACGACACCCTGCGCCGTGCGCTGGATTTCATCACCGCGCACTTTGGCGGCGATGAAGACCATGTTCTGCTCACCCACGATGCGGTGCGCCCCTTTGTGACCCACCGCATCATCAGCGATAATATTCAGGCAGCGGCGGAATTCGGCGCGTGCGACACGGTGATCCCCGCCACCGATACCATTGTGGAAAGCGCGGACGGCGCGTTCATCCGCACGATCCCGGAGCGCCAGCACATGTTCCAGGGGCAGACCCCCCAGAGCTTCCGCGTCGGCAAGTTGCGCACACTGATGGCGAGCCTGCGCCCGGAAGAGGAGAGTCTGCTCACCGATGCGTGCAAAATCTTCACCCTGCGCGGCGAACCCGTCGCCCTTGTCAGCGGCGAAAACCACAACATCAAAATCACCTATCCCTATGACCTCCAGGTGGCGCAGACGCTGCTTGGCCAGGCCTTGGAGGAATCCCATTGATCAGCACGATTTATCGCCTGACGGCGCCGGGCATGCTTGAACCCACCTGCCGCGAACTCCCGGTGAGCGGCGGGGAGGTTTTGCTGCGCCCGCGCTGGCTTTCCATCTGCCGGGCGGATCAGCGCTACTACCAGGGGCAGCGGTCCCCCGAAGCGCTCAAGGCGAAGCTCCCCATGGCCTTGATCCACGAATGCGCGGCCGAGGTGCTGCGCGACCCCAGCGGCGCTTTCGCCCCCGGGGCGCTGGTGATCCCCGTGCCGAACCTCCCCGGCGAAACCGACCCTTATATTGCCGAAAATTACCGCTTCACCAGCCGCTTCCGTTCCAGCGGCTTTGACGGGTATTTGCAGGAATACCTGCTGGAGGCGCCGGAACGCCTGGTCGCCGCCCCCCGGGGCGTCCCCCCGGAGGTTTGCGCTTTTTTGGAACTTGTGAGCGTGGCGATGCACGCCATCACCCGCTTTGAAGGCATCGCCCACGGGCGGCGCGAACGCCTGGCCGTGTGGGGCGACGGGAACCTTGGCTACATCACCGCACTGCTGCTACGTGCGCTCTACCCCGCCGCGCAGCTGATTGTTTTGGGGGCGGTGGAAGAAAAGCTATCCCTCTTTTCCTTTGCAGATCAACGCCTGTTGGTGGATTCCTTGCACCTTGGCGCAAGGGAAACCCTTTGCGACCACGCCTTTGAATGCGTGGGCGGCGGCGGCTGCCAACCCGCGCTGAACCAAATGATCGACGTCATTGCGCCGGAAGGCGCCATGGCGCTGCTTGGCGTGAGCGAAAACCCGGTGGCGCTGGGCACCCGCATGGTGCTCGAAAAAGGCCTGCGCCTCTTTGGCTCCTCGCGCTCCGGCCTGGCGGATTTCCAAAGAACCGCCGCGCTGCTGGAAGCGAACCCCGGCCTTGGCCAGGCGCTGGAACGCCTGGTCAGTGAAGTTGTCCCTGTGCGTAGCGTCGCCGATATTCACAAGGCATTCCGCCTGGACGCCCAACAGAGCTTCGGCAAAACAATCCTAGAATTCCTGCTTTAGTCGCCTGTGGCGCTTTCAAATTTTCGTTTTTTATTCATTATTATTTAGGGGGGGGGATCTTCAATGGGCAAAAAAGCAAATGCAGCCGCCAAAACGGGGGTGGTTGCCAACAAGGAATTCCTGGCGTTCATGGCCTGCGCATTCTTCTTCACCAACATGCAGGGCATGGCGGGCAACTTCCGGCGCAATTATCTGGTGGATGCGTTGCAGCTGGAACCCGGCGCGGTTTCGTTCATCAGCGTCTTCACAACCGTGGTCAGCTTTGTGCTTTCCTTCTTTTTTGCCATGATTGTTGACCGCGCACCCAAACCGGGCAAGGATAAATTCCGCCCCCTGGTGCTGCTTTCGGCGGTGCCTTCGGGCGTGTTTGCCATTTTGATGTTCTTCACCCCCAGCATCTTCAACGAACTTTCCGTCGTGCTGATGATTACATACCAGTGCGCCGTCACGCTGTGCTACAACACATCCTGCTATTTTGCCGGGACGGTGAACAGCATCGCCGCCGTGATCACCCCCGACCACCAGGAGCGGGATAAGGTGATGAGCTTCCGGGGCATCGCCAGCGCCATTGGCAATTCAGCGCCGCTGGTGGTGGTGATGGTGCTTGGCCTTGCCAAGGCTTCCAAGGATCACCCCGGTCGCCCGATTCCGGATTCCGCCGCGCTGTGGATGATTTCCGCCGCGCTGTGCGCCGTGGCCAGCACCCTGACCCTGCTGCTCGCCATGCGCGTGGTGAAGGAGCGCATCACTTACAGCAGCAAGCGGGTCAATCCGCTCACCGGGCTGCTGGATATTGCGAAAAACCCCTATGCCCTGCTGGTGATGCTCAGCGAGCTGCTCAAAAACTTCCGCCGCGTGGCAAGTTACATGGGGACCTTTTTGGCGGCGGCGCTGCTGGGCAGCCCCTCCAAGTTCCTGATCTTCGGCCTGCCGACGGGGATCGGCACCGCGGTGGGGATGCTGGTGGTCAACTTCCTGCTCAAGCGCTTCAACAGCAAACAGATCAGCATCGGTTCGGGCTTTTATTCCGTAGTGGTCAACGGCCTTGCTTTTGGCGCGGGCGCACTGGCTTTTACGCGCACAAGCCCGGTTTATACCGTCGTGTTTATTGTGTTTTTGTTCCTCGTCGGGCTGCAATACGGGGGATCCAACCTCCTGCCAAGCATGATCCAGGCGGATATTCTGGAGGATCTGGAGGTCAAGACACACCGGCGGCTTGACGCCAGCCTGGCCTTTGCCATCAGCGTGGGTACTTTCCTGAGCGGGACGGTGGTGGAAGGCCTGTGGCCGCAGTTCCTCTACGGCAATTCCAAGCTCAACTTTATGCATTACATCCTGCCAATCAAGCAACTGGTGGAGGGTCAGCTTGTGGAAGTCTATCAGGAGCAGGCGCTGCGCACCAAAATGGCGCTGCTGGGGGTTTATACCCTGGGGCAGGGGGTGTTCATGTTCCTGGGCGTGCTGCCCTTCCTCTTCTATCGCCTGACGGGCGCACGCAAAGAAGAGGTGCATGAAGCCGCGCTGCGCTTCCGGGCGGAAATCGCCGAAAACCAGGCAGAATAATACGAACCGGGCAAGAGAGGGCGAACAAAACGATGGCAAGCCAATCGCAGCAACCAAAAACGGTCATTATCACCGCAGGGGGCAAGGATTTCCGCTATTGGAAAGACCTTTGGGTCTACCGCGGCCTGATGACGCACATGACGCGGCGGGATTTCACCGTGCGCTACAAGCAAACCTTCATCGGCGTGGCGTGGAGCCTGATCAACCCGCTGTTCACCATGGTGATGGCCACCCTTGTCTTTGGCGTCCTGGCGGGCATCGGGGAAGGCATCGCCATCCCCTACAGCATCTGTGTTTACGTCGGCGGGCTGCCCTGGGGGCTGTTTGCCCGCTGCCTCAGCCAGGGGAGCAACACCTTCATCACCAACGCCGCGCTGATGAAAAAGGTATATTACCCCCGCCTGATTTCGCCGTTGAGCAGTATGCTTTCCGCCATTGTGGATACGCTGATTTCGTATGCCATGCTTTTTGTGATGATCGGCCTTTACGCCCTGCGGGGCGGGTCGGTGTATCTGCCGCCGCTGCGGATGCTTTGGAGCCTGCCGCTGCTGCTGCCCATCGCCCTGCTGGGGACCTTTGTGGGGCTGTTCCTGGCCTCCTTTATTATCCGCTGGCGCGATTTTGCCTTCGCAATCCCCGTGATCCTCCAACTGGGGCAGTTTTTTGCGCCGGTATCCTATACACTGGATGACCTCACCAGTCGCCTGGCAGGGCATGGCCCTCTGTTGCAGATGCTGCTCCCTTATGTCTATCGCCTGAACCCCATGACGGGGTTCATCGTCACCTTCAAGTGGCTGTTGCTCGACGACCCGGCGTTTACCTTTGAGCCCCTCTACCTTGCCGTGAGCTTTGGCTGGCTGGCAATCTTCCTCGTGCTTGGCGTGTGGCGCTTCCGCAAGGCGGAACGCTCGTTTGTGGATTTGGTATAAAAGAAGGTGGAAAGTATGCAAGAACAGCCGATGGCAATCCGCACCGAAAATCTGGGCAAATGTTACCGCATCAAAGCCCCCACCGCCAAGATTGATACCCTGGCCGGCGGCGGCGCGGCGGCGCGGCTCCGCCAGCTTGCGCAGCGCAGCAAAAAACAGGATTTTTGGGCGCTGCGGGATGTCAACATCGAGATCCGCAAGGGCGAAAGCGTCGGGATCATTGGCAAGAACGGGGCGGGGAAATCCACCCTACTCAAGCTATTTTCGCGCATCACGGAACCGACGACGGGGCGCATCGCCATCACGGGGCGGCTTTCCGCCATGCTCGAAGTCGGCACCGGCTTCAACGGCGAGCTGACCGGGCGCGAAAACATCTACCTCAACGGCGCAATCCTGGGCATGACCCGCGCAGAGGTGGATCGCAAATACGATTCCATCTATGAATTTTCCGAAATCGGCAAGTTCATCGATACCCCCGTCAAGCGCTATTCCAGCGGGATGTTCGTCCGCCTTGGCTTTGCTGTGGCGGCGCATTTGCAGCCCGATATTATGGTGGTGGATGAAGTCCTGGCCGTGGGCGACGCAAAGTTCCAAAAAAAGTGCCTGGAACAGATGGCCTCAGTGGTTGAAAGCGGCAACACGGTGCTGTTCGTCAGCCACCAGATGCCGACCATCCGCCAGCTGTGCAACCGCGTGATCCTGCTCAAGGATGGCGAAGTGGTTTACGACGGCGAAACCGACGAAGGCATCCGCCGCTACCTGATGGAAGGCGGCGGCCTGGAGCGCGATATTGACCTGAGCAACATGGCGCGGATGGGGCACATTTCCGGCGAAGTGCTGATGACCCGGCTGGAGCTGCTGGAAACAAACGACTGCGTCTATGAGCCGGAAGCGACGGTGGTCTTCCGCGTGACGCTGCGCTGCCTACTCAGCGCCCAAAACGCTACCATGCGCTTTGAACTTGCCAACGCACGCGGCCCGGTTGGCATGGCGTTCAGCGAAGTTTTTGCGCCGGAACTCACGGCGGGCGAAACCTACCAGGTGACCATGGCCTTCAGCGGCCACACCCTTGCCCCCGGCAGCTACCAGGCCAGCATCTCCATCGGCAGCGGCAACAACTACGACGGCATTTTCACCTTCGACGGCCTCTACCCCGCCTTTGCCTTTGAAATCCTGGCCCGCAAACGCGGCGACCTGCGCGAAAACTGGCGCGATATTTGGGGCAGCCAACACCTGCCCACGCCGGTGGCAAAAAGTTTTGAGCGGGTGTAGGGTATTTTTCGGTTGATTTCCAAACGAAACCTGTGTATAATAGAAGTAGAACGATGGAATGGGGGGCGATTTTTTTGCATAAGGAAGAGATCATTCAAAAGGCCGAAGCGTTTTGCAAGGAACACCGGGTGAATCGGTTCCCTGTGAACGTGATTACACTTTGTGAACAATGCGGTATCACAGTATTTGGGCATATGCTTCCTCCCGCCGTTTCCGGGTTCATCGTGATTCAGGAGGAACCGTTTCAGGATTTTGGAACCGGGCACCTCATTGTCATGAATTCTTGCGATAGCGCAGGCAGACAGCGGTTCACAATTGCGCACGAGCTGGCGCATTATGTGCTGCACAGGGAGGGGAACGAGCCAATTTATGCCCACAGGGATGCAGGGCAAAACGACGGGATTGAGCGGGAAGCAAACATCTTTGCTTCCAACCTTTTGATGCCAACAGCGCTGATGGAAAAGTTCCTGCGTGGTTTGGACGGCTACCCGCAAAGCGTTCTCGCGGATCAGGTCGCCTCCGCTTTTGCTGTTTCGCATGAAGCCGCGTTGGTTCGCCTTGACCAACTCGGCTTGATTGGGGGTTAAGCCTTGGATGTAAACGAACAGCTGAAAAACATAAGCGAAGACCTCTCCACCAAGCGGATTTCGCCGGCTGAAGATTCTGTGGTTCTCAAAAAATTTCGGATTGATGAAGAGTATGCGCGGCGGGATAAAGCCTACACGGCCTTGCTCGGCGATTACATCCTGCAATACAAAGAAAAAAGCAAGGGAAACAAGTGGTATAAGCGCGTGTTTTTTGTTTGTGTTATGGCGGTCTTTGCGTGCGTTGTGGTCATTCCAATCGTTTTGGCTACTGTGCTTGTTATCCGAAAAAGTGTTTCGCTCCCCGCGCTTGGCGTTGCCATCGGCACGATTGCCAGCAGTATCTCAGCCCTGGTCATTCTGCCCAGGATCATCGCAGAGCATCTCTTCCCCAAAAACGAGGATCAGAATATGATCGCATTGGTGCAAAAGATGCAGGAAAACGACAGCCGGATCCGGGATGCTTTCTTGGTTGCAACTTCGGAACAAGAGAATTGACGCCTACCCCGCGCGGGCATCTGTGGTCGCGCAGGGGTATTCTTACATATACTGGTAATAAATAATACGTAATATAAATACTGTGCGAATCCAAGCCATGAAAAACTGGGGGGCGCTATGACCATCGACGTTGCGGGGCAGCCCGTTGCATTTGAAGAAGCGGGGCGGGGGGAAGTGATCCTCCTGCTGCACGGCTGGGGCGCAAGCGCACGGCTCTATGCCCCTTTGCAACAGCTGTTGGCGCAAAAATACCGGGTGCTGGCGCCGGACTTCCCCGGCTTTGGCGAAAGCCCTGAACCCCCCGCCGCCTGGGATGTGGACGCTTACGCCGATTGGGTGCTGGGCTTCCTGGCGGCGCTGGGCGTTGCACAGTGCGCCCTGGTGGGGCATTCCTTCGGCGGGCGCGTGATCCTCAAGCTGGCCGCGCGGCAGTTGCCGGAACCCCGCTTCACAAAAATTGTGCTGATCGACAGCGCCGGTATCAAACCCACGCCCGGCAAGCAAGCCCTGCGCCGCAGCAGACGCTACCGACTGGGGCGCAAGCTGCTGGAATGCCCGCCGGTGCGGCGGCTCTGCCCCGGTGCGCTGGAAGCCCTGCGGCAAAAGCACGGCTCCGCCGATTATAAGGCGGCCTCCCCGCTGATGCGCCAGGTGCTGGTCAGGACGGTCGCGGAAGATTTGACCCCCCTGCTGCCCCAAATCCAGCCGCCAACCCTCCTGATTTGGGGGCGCAACGATGCGGATACCCCCCTGGCCGACGGTCGGCTGATGGAATCCAGAATCCCCGGCGCAGGCCTGGTGATCCTGGAAAACGCGGGGCATTTTTCGTTTTTGGAACAACAGCCGCAGTTTTTGCGGGTGATCGCCTCATTCTTTAAACTATAAAGGAGTTGATGCCTGTGCCGTCCCTTTTGCTGCTGCTCCCGCTTTTGGGGGCGCTGTGCGGCGCTGCTTTGGCCTTGCGCCACGCCGCGCACATGTTCCAGCTCAATTCCTATAAACCCGGCGTGCAGCGGCAATGGCTGCGCAAAAACCGGCGGCGCATGGCGCTGCGCTGGGTACCGCTGGCCGGTGGATTCTTCTTTTGGCCGCGCAAAGCCAAAAAGCCGCTGGTTTACACCGCGCGGATGCAGCGGCTGCTCTGCACCGCAGCGTTGCCCGGCGCAGTCGCCCTGGTGCTTTTTGCTGTGTTGGGGCTGCCTGGCAGGTTCTTTTTAACGCTTGCGCTTTGCCTCTTCGCTGCGCCGCTGACGCCCTGGCTACTGCTTTTGGCCAATCAAATCAATGCCCCTGTCGAAAAATCGATACGGAACCACTACACCAAAGAGGCCATCCAAAAGCTGCGGGCGCACAGCGACCTCCGGGTGATCGGCGTCACCGGGAGCTACGGCAAAACCAGTATGAAGTATTGCCTGAACGCGCTGCTGCGGGTGCAGTTCAACGTCTTCATGACCCCCGAAGGCACCAACACCCCCATGGGCGTGGTGCGCAGCGTGCGCGAATCCCTCACGGCGGCGCACGAAATCTTCCTTTGCGAAATGGGCGCGAAGAACGTGGGCGACATCCAGGAGCTTTGCGACCTGGTGCAGCCCCGGTGCGGCGTGCTGACCTCCATCGGCCCGCAGCACCTGGAGAGCTTCCATACGCTCGAAAACGTGATCAAAACCAAATTTGAGCTGGCCGATGCACTGCCCGCGTCTGACCCGGGGAGCATCCTGTTCGCCAATGCGGAGGATGCAAACATCCGGGCAAAGTGCAAAAACTACCCGCGCGTAGTGACCTACGCAACTGCCATTGATTTTGATGCAAATTATTATGCCGAAGAGATCACCTGCGGCGAAAGCGGCGTCAGCTTCACCGCCGTCGCCCCCGGCGGGGAACGGGAGCGTTACACCACCCGCTTGCTGGGGCGGCACAACGTCCTCAATTTGATGGGCGCGATTGCCGTAGCGCACACCTTCGGCATTCCCCTGGCCGCCCTGCGCGGGGCGGTACGCAAGCTCCAGCCCGTGCCGCACCGGCTGGAACTGCTCGACAAAGGCGGCGTGCTGGTGATTGACGACGCTTACAATTCCAACCCCACCGGCGCAAAGGCCGCGCTGGATGCGCTACAGCTTTTTGCGGGCTGCCAAAAAATCCTCGTCACCCCCGGCATGATTGAACTCGGCACAGAACAGGCGGCGCTGAACAAGGTCTTCGGCGGGCAGGCGGCGGCGGTGTGCGATGCGATTGCCCTGGTGGGCGAAGCGCAAACCCGGCCGATCCGCGAAGGCATACTGGAAGCGGGCTTTGCCCCGGGGAACCTGCACGTGGCGGCGACGCTCCAGGACGCCCTCGCGTGGGTATACGCCCTCCCCGGCCAGCGCCGCAAGGTGATTTTGCTGGAAAACGATTTGCCGGATAACTTTTGATTCTTACTTTTGCACAGGAGGCTTTTTATGAAACTGAAACTCGCGCTGCTTTTTGGCGGCAAAAGCGTGGAACATGAAATTTCCATCATCTCGGCGCTCCAGGCAGCGGCGGCGCTGGATACGGAAAAATACGACGTGCTGCCGGTTTATATGACCAAGGAAAACGTCTTTTATATCGGCGAACAAATCGGCAACATCGCCGCGTACCGGGATATTCCGAAGCTGCTGGCGCAGAGCCAGCAGGTGCTGCCCGCCCGGGTGGAGGGCAAGGCCGTGCTGTTGCGCCAGCCCGCCAAGGCCTTTGGCAAACAGGCGCTGGCCGAGCTGGACGCGGTTTTCCCCATCGTGCACGGCACCAATGTGGAAGACGGCGCGCTCCAGGGGCTGCTGCGTCTGCTGGGGGTTCCGTTTGTGGGCTGCGATGTGACGGCGGCGGCCATCGGCATGGATAAATATGCCCAAAAGGCGCTGTTCAAGGCGGCGGGTATCCCGGTGCTGGATGCGCTCTGTCTGCGCCAGGCGGAATACGACGCGGATGAAGCGGCGCTGCTGCTGCGCCTTGAAGAAACCTTCGGCTACCCGGTGGTCGTCAAGCCGGTCAACCTCGGTTCCAGCGTGGGCATCGGCAAAGCCAAGGATCAAGCCGCCCTGCGCCTTGCCCTGGATCTGGCCTTCCGCTTCGCCGCCCGCGTGCTGGTGGAACCCGCCGTGCAGAACCTGCGGGAAATCAACTGCTCCGTTTTGGGCAACGCCGATGCTGCCCGGGCTTCGGTCTGCGAAGAACCGCTCAATGCCGATGAAATTTTGAGCTACGAAAACAAATACCTTGGCAGCGGCGGGAAATCCAAGGCCGCCAAGGCCTACACCAAAACGCCGTCGGCCACGGCGCAGCCCTCGAAGGGCATGGCAAGCCTGGAACGTAAAATCCCGGCGGAGCTCCCCGCAGAACAGGCGGCGCACATCCAGGCGCTGGCGGTGCAAGCCTTCCAGGCGCTTGACGCAAACGGCGTTGCCCGCATCGACTTTTTGATGGACGGCAAAACGGGCGAAATCTGGCTCAATGAAATCAACACCATCCCCGGCTCGCTCTCGTTCTATCTCTGGGAACCCACGGGCGTGCCGTACCCCGCGCTGCTCGATGAAATGATCCGCCTGGCCTTCCAGCGCCACCGCGCCCAGGAAGATCTGGCGTTTTCGTTCGCAACCAACGTACTGGCCAGCGCAAAAATATAATTTTAATAATCTGTGGGGAGTGACATCAAACATGATAGCAATCGGCTGTGACCACGCCGCGACGGCGCTCAAGGAAGAACTGAAGCAACATCTTGCCGCAAGGGGCGTTGCGTGCCGGGATTATGGCACATCCGGCGACGCAAAAGCGGATTACCCGGTTTCGGCCTTCAAGGTCGCCACGGCGGTGGCCGGGGGGCAGTGCGAGCGGGGGATCCTCCTGTGCGGCACGGGCGTGGGGATTTCCATCGCCGCCAACAAGGTCAGCGGCATCCGCGCCTGCTGTTGCAGCGAACCGTTTTCGGCCAAGCTCTCGCGCCAGCACAACGATTCCAACATCCTCTGCATGGGCGCAAGGGTGGTGGGCGTTGAATATGCCAAAATGATCCTCGACGCCTGGCTGGATTCCGCCTACGAAGGCGACCGCCACGCGGCGCGGGTCGCGATGATCGCGCAAATTGAAGCGGGTACATTTGAGGTTGATTAGTATGCATACATTTTTGCGCTGGCTGGCGCGGATTCATATTGGACACTGGCCGTCGGCTGCCATCTGGGCGGCGGCGGTGGAACGGCGTTGCCACAGGCAGTGGAAGCGCCCCCCCGCCGTGCCGCTGACGGATGCAACCGGCCTGGCCGCACGTCTTCTTTTATGCGGGCGGCAGGGTGGCAAACGCTTGCGCTTTTGGCACCGTGCATCCCTCGCGCTGGCGCTGCCGTCGGCTGCCGCCGCCGCAAGCCTCCGCCCGCCGGAGGGTTTGCCGCCCGGCGTGGAATGGGGCGTAGCGGCTTTTGCGGCGCTGCGCGGCGGGCAAAGCCACACGGAACGCTGGATACACGACCTGGCCGAAGCATTTTTGCGCCGGGCGGCAGAAGCGGGCGGCACCTTGCCTTACAGCGCCGCGCTGCCGCAGCTGCGCCTGGTCGATACGCTCTGGATGGTCTGCCCTTTCCTCTTCCTTTACGGCGCACAGGCGCAGGACGCCCGCTGCACGGATTTGGCCAAACGGCAGTTGCAGGAATACCTGGCGCAGGGGCTGCACCCCCTGACGGGGCTGCCCGCGCACAGCTTTGCGCCGCCTGACGGAACCCCCGCCGGGGTTTACGGCTGGGGAAGGGGCTGCGCCTTCCTGTTCCTCGCCCTCACGCAAAGCGCCGCCGCGCTGGATGCGGCGGCGGCGGAACGCACGTGGCTGGTGGAACAGGCGCTTGCCTTTAGCAAAGCGCTGCTGCGCATAAAATTGCCGGGCGGCGGCTGGCCGTGGCTGCCCCTGGCGGAGGATCGCCCGGAGGCTTCCGCCACAGCCATGCTCGGCTATGGGTTTGCGCTGCTGGCCGAACTGCTGCCGGATGCACACATGCAAGAAAAATCCACCTGCCTGGAAGCGGCAAAGCAGGCGCAAAATTGCCTGATGCCCTTGACCCGGCGGGATGGCGCCGTGGATTTTGCCCAGGGGGATACCCAGGGCATCGGCCTCTATTCCACCCGCCGCGAACCGCTGCCCCTTGCCCAGGCGTTTTCGCTGTGCCTGGCCAAAGCGCTGCAAAAACTGGAGGAACGCGCATGAAAAAAAACATAAACAAACCCAAATTGCCGCGCCGCAACCTGCTGATTTATGCCCTGACGCTGTTGTTTTCCATCCTCTTTTTGCTGGTGGGGAACCATATCGCCCAGGGCGGACGGCAAATCTTTGGCGGCGCGGGGGAAGCCGAGATATTACAGGCACGCGTGTTGCAGATCACCAACGAAACGCAGAGCAGCTACGATGTGACCGGCATGGGGGAAAACACCAACACCACGCGGGTCATCACCTTCACCGCACGGCTGCGCAGCGGCGAAAACAAGCGCAAAACCATCACCGCCACGCAGGAACTCAACGACCTTTACGGCCAGCAGTCCTTCCCCGTGCAGGTGGGGGATACTATTTTGCTTGATGTGGTGCGCGAAAACACGGAACAGGGCGAGGGCGAACTGCAATACGTCATGCTGGATTTTGCCCGCACGACGCCGCTTTTGATCCTGGCTGCGTTTTACGCTTTGGTTGTGTTGTTTTTTGCCCGCAAAAAGGGGTTTGATACCCTGCTTTCGATGGGCATCACCATCCTGGCAATCTTCACCGTGCTGCTGCCCGCCGTGCTGACCGGGCGCAGCATCTATGGCTGGACGATGATCATTTGCGCCTTTGTGGTGTTGACCAACCTGCTGCTTGTGCAGGGGGTCAACGCAAAGAGCCTCACCGCCGCCGCAGGCTGCCTGGGGGGGCTACTCTTCCCCGGGCTGATCGCCATGGTCATGAAAGGCCCCATGCACCTGACCGGGCTGATGGATGAGGAGGCCGTAATGCTGACCTACCTCGACCCGCCCCTCAATGTGCAGGCGACAATTTCGTGCATGTTCCTCATCGGCTGCGTGGGTGCGCTGATGGATATTTCGATGACCATCGCTTCCGCGCTGCATGAAATCCGCGAAAAGGAACCCAACCTGCCCGCCCGTGAACTGATGCATTCGGGCAACAGCATCGGCAAAGATCTGATTGGCACCATGGCCAACACCCTGGTGCTGGCCTTCATCGGCGGCTCCATGAGCGAAATCCTGCTGCTGGTCAACTATTCGGCCAACGCATCGCAGGTACTCAACAAAGAAATGATCGCCGTCGAAATCCTGCAATCCCTGGCCAGCTGCTTCAGCGTCGTGCTAACAATCCCGCTGACCTCCTTCCTCTGCGCCCTGTTTGGGCGGGGCGGCAAGGGGAAGGTTACGGTGGAGTACGAGTAGGGGGGGATGCGGGGCAAGGGGAGCCTTCTGGTGGAAAGTTATTCGTTCGCTGATTTGCCCTGGTTACCCGCCAGCTTCAATTCATTTATCAATTGATACACCGTGCTGAACGGATCACAATCGGCGGGCGTTGCCTTTGTCTTGGCAAATTCTTTTTCATACCGTTCGGCGTTGCGAATGGCGGCTTCCAAGTGGATTTCCAGTTTTTGATACATTCCCTTTTCGCTCTTTGTGTATTTTTCGCCTAGGTGTTCCGTTAGCAAATCGCAAAGATGCTCCCTATAATTCTTTCCTTCCGGGTAACCTTGCGCCGTTGGTATAGTTGTGCAAAAATGCAGCAAAAACCAAACTTCAAAGCAGTTATTGGACCAAAGGGCGTGCCACTGCACTTCCTCTTCCTCTTCCTCTTGGCTACTTCTATTCGCGCATGTTTGGGCAACCTGATTGAAATCATCCGCGCTGTTTTGATCTTTGTCATACACCAGCCACACATGCCTACACCGGGGATTCTTCTTTAGCGCTATTCCCGCTTCCTCCAAGACCGTCTTCGCTGTTCCTCCATGAATACTGTGGAACACGAATTCAACTACTCGATTCGCAAATTGCGCATTGACCTTGTTTGCCAACGCGTTGAAGTAGGGCGGTTCGGTTTCGCTTCCTTCCATCACAATCAGATGATAGTCCGGCGCTTCCCGTCTTATTTGTCGGCTGGTTTTATAGAAGGGCATCTGTTTCCGTTCTGAATGCTTGGGCGGCTTTTTTGACATCACGGTTGCCCCCACTGTATCAAGTTCTGCAAATAGGGGTCTGCACCATATCGCCCAGCAAGATATTGTTTGTCATAAGCTGCATTAGGGCTTGGGCGGTTCCCGTGTTCGTCGCGGAAGTCACTGAGCGAGTATAATTCGCTGGACTCAGCTTTGTTCTTCGCGACAAACCAGATTTCATCCCGTCGGAACACATTTTTGTTCATTGTGGACATATCGTGCGAGGAAAAGATCAGCTGTGCGCCATGTTTATTTATTTCGGGGTCTTGAAACAAACCAATAATATAGCGCAGCAACTGCGGATGCAACCGGGCGTCAAGCTCATCCACCACCAAGCGGCTGCCGCTCCTCATTGCTTCCGACAGAGGTAGAGCAAGTGAAACCATTCGTATTGTGCCATCGGATTCATTTAAGAAATTCAATTCATACTCCACATTGTCGACCTCATGCTTTGTGTAGAATTCACCCGCTTCATCATCACTACGGAAGCCAACAATGGGAATTCCTACGCTCCTCATCACCGATACAGCTATCTTTTCAGCCGCTTCATCTGTAGGAAAGAGGTATTTGTTGTCACGCGGTGAAAAAAGCAGATTTCCTTCAAACCATGCTATGATTGCATTGATCTGCGGCAAGTCATATAAAACGCCAAGATATGTCAACAACGGAATGTTTGCCTTTACATTTGCATTTGTGACCACTTTTTTAAGCTGCGCGGAAAATTCAATCTTTTTGTTTTTTCCATTACTCCGCTCAAAAACACGCGAAGCCCTTTCTGCATATAGCCCCTTCTTTCTCAAAATTTCGGAAAGAACTTCTCCGTGCAAAAACGCAATACCGTACTGGTACTCATACTTTCCAATTCTAAACACAAGATTAAATTCCGTTGGCAAATCGCATGAAGTCTTGTCAAGCGCAAACACGTCACTGGAATCAATTTTGGGGATCATTCTCTTGCCGTCTTCCTTGCTATCCAGTTTTGTATAATGGATTGGCGCAACGATAAGATAGTTCAAATATGTGATCGCTTTAAGCAGATTCGACTTACCTCCGCCATTCGGGCCATAGAGTGCTGCGACAGGCAGAAGGCCTCCGTGTAATGTATCGCTCTTCTCTGTGATTCCATCAACCGCACGCATATCAAGCGTGACCTCATCTTTAAACGAGCGAAAATTCTTTACCGAAAACTGCACTAACATAGTATCATCCCCTTTCACAATATATCATAACACTAGTATTCCATAAAGTCAAGGGATATTCGTTCGTTCCATAAATTTTTTATGGAACAATAATCCCCCCGGCCAGCACCAACGCCGCCGGGGGGTACATCTATGTTATTAAACCTTCCCCTGCGCCAGCAGCGCCCTGACCTTGATTGGCAGGCCGAACAGGTTGATGAACCCTGCCGAATCGTTTTGGTCATACACGTTGTCGCCGTCGAAGGTAGCGAAGGCCTCGCTCCAAAGGGAGTGGGGGCTGGTGACGCCCGCGTTGATGATGTTGCCCTTGTAGAGCTTCAGCCGCACTTCGCCCGTCACGGTTTCCTGCGTTTTTGCGACGAACGCGTCCAGGGCTTCGCGCAGCGGGGTGTACCATTGGCCAAAGTAGACCAGCTCCGCATAGCGCTGGGCTAACAGTTCCTTGTAATGCTGGGTGTCGCGGTCAAGGGTGATGGTTTCCAGCACATCGTGGGCGCGGAAGAGGATTTTGCCCGCCGGATTTTCGTAAACGCCGCGGGATTTCATGCCCACCAGGCGGTTTTCGACCAAATCATCGATGCCCACACCGTGCGCGCCGCCGATGGCGTTGAGCTTCGCGATCAGCTCCACGCCGCCCAGGCGCTCGCCATCCAGCGCCACGGGGGTACCCTGTTCAAAGGTGAGCGTCACATAGGCCGCCGCATCGGGCGCCTGTTCGGGCGAAACGCCGAGTTCCAAAAAGCCGGGCTTCTGGTATTGCGGCTCGTTGGCCGGGTCTTCCAGATCCATGCCCTCGTGGCTGAGGTGCCACAGGTTTTTGTCTTTGGAATAGTTGGTTTCGCGGTTGATTTTGAGGGGGATATTGTGCGCTTCGGCGTATTCGATCTCTTCTTCGCGGGATTTTATATCCCAAGTGCGCCAGGGGGCGATGATCTGCATTTCCGGCGCGAAGGCCTTGAACGTCAGCTCAAAACGCACCTGGTCGTTGCCCTTGCCGGTGCAGCCGTGGCAGATGGCGTCCGCGCCCTCGGCCTTGGCGATTTCCGCCACGCGCTTGGCGATCAGCGGCCGGGCAAAGCTGGTGCCAAGCAGATAATCTTTTTCGTAACGCGCACCGGCCTTGAGGGTCGGCCAGATGAAGTCTTCGACAAATTCCCGCTGCAAATCCTCAATATAGAGCTTGGAAGCGCCGGTCTTCAACGCCTTTTCCTCCAGGCCGTCCAGCTCCGTCCCCTGCCCCACGTCGGCGGAAACAGCGATCACCTCGCAGCCGTCGTAGTTCTCCTTCAGCCAGGGGATGATGATGGAGGTATCCAGCCCGCCGGAATACATCAGAACAACTTTTTTGATTTGCGTACCCATAAAGCGCCTTCTTTCTCGCTGCATATTATGCGGCGTATTCATTTTATATTCGCCTGTATGCACATATTATACCACGGAATTTTCATTTGTCAAGGGGGAAGTTTGCAAAAAATCATGCCACAAGAACCTCGTTGATTTCATCAATGATTGCGCGGAATGTTGCCGAAGCGCTGCGATAATCCACAACATCCACCCGGTAGGGCAAACCGGACGCTTCAAATGCTTCGCCCAACAGACCCCATTGCGTCAGGGGCAGCGGTGCGGGCGCGATGACCGCCAAATCCAGATCAGAATACGGCTTGTGCCGCCCCGTGCAGCGGGAACCGAATGCAAGCACCCGGCAGCCCGGCACATGCTGCGCCAGGATCGCCAAAATGACCGCCCGCTCCTGCTCCGTGATCACTATCAAGCCTTTTCCTCCAACCTGCCCAGCAGATTTTCCGCAACAGGCAAAAATGCCAGTGCCGCCGCCAGCACCTCTTCCGCTTTTTCTGCGTCATAAACGTGGGATGTGATGTTCCGTGCAAAGTGAAAGCCCATCCACACCTCCACGTCATCAAGCAGCTTTTGTTCGGCGCACAGGCGAAACAGTTCCCGGCGGGTCACGCCGTCGGCAGCGTCGGCGGCAATGTTCATTTCCAGCCAGCGGCGCATGAACTTCCAGCAAAGTTCATAGGTGAATTCAAACGACTGAATCACCCCGGCACGCAGGGTTTCTGCCATATCGCCGCCGTGCTGTTCTTCCGGCAGCGCCGCCCAAACGGCGCAGCTGCGCCCCAGCGCACCGACCGCCCTGCGCAACGGTTCCATATCAAGGGTTCTCGCCGGCAAACCCTCTCTCGTTTCTATATCCATAAACCAACCTTCTTCATCGCCTTGGCTGTCGTCCGCTGGGCGATGCGACCCGCGGCTTCCGCGCCTTCGTGCGCCACCTGTTCCAGGTAGGCTTTATCGGCCAGCAGTCGCTTGTATTCCTCCTGGAAGGGGCACAGCTCTTCCACCAGCGCTTCGGCCACGGCCTGCTTAAAGCTGCCGTAGCCCTGCCCCGCAAATTCCTGCTCGATTGCCGCAAAATCTTTGCCGGTGGAGCAGCTGTAAATCGCCATCAGGTTGTTGACGCCATCTTTGCCATCGGCATAGCGCACACAGGCCTCGGAATCCGTGACGGCGCTCTTGATTTTTTTGATGATCTGCTCCGGGGGATCCAGCAAACTGACCGAACCCTTGGGGTTGGGGTCGGATTTGCTCATCTTCATCGCGGGTTCTTGCAGCGACATGATGCGCGAACCCACCTTGCCAATGTAGGGTTCCGGCACGGTGAAGACCTGGCCGTAAAGGCCGTTAAAGCGTTCGGCAATATTACGCGCCAGTTCCAGGTGCTGCTTCTGGTCGGCGCCGATGGGGACGTAGTTGGCCTGATAGATCAAAATATCCGCCGCCATCAGCGTGGGGTAGCTGAACAGCCCCAGGTTGATGTTATCGGCATGGGAAGACGATTTTTCCTTGAACTGCGTCATGCGCATGGCTTCGCCAAACTGCGTGTAGTTGTTCAGCACCCAGGCCAGTTGGCAGTGCTGCGCCACATGGCTCTGCACAAAAAGGATGTTGTTGCCCTGCCGCAGACGCAGCGCCAGCAGCATCGCCATCACCTCGGCGGTCTGGCGGCGCAGGGCGGCGGGTTCGGGGCGCACGGTGAGCGCATGGAGATCGGCCACGCCATAGATGCAGTCGTAGTCTTCGGCCATATCCGCCCAGTTGCGCAATGCCCCAAAATAATTGCCGATGGTCGGCACGCTGGTGGGTTGGATCAGACTCAGCACGCGTTTGCGCTGTGTTTCTTCCGGCATGATGCATGTCCTCCTAATTTATATTACTTGATGCAAGCGCCCCGCCGCCGCTGCCGAGCCAATACACCCGCTCCCCTGCCACAAAAAGGTTTTGGATGTTGTTTTCTTCGGCCAGGCAGGTTTCTGCGCCGCCGCTTGCGGGGATGCTGAATATACCTGTGCTGCGGGTGAAATACAGCGTATTATCCGCCGCCACAAGGATGCTGTTGTCCTCCGCGTCGGCCAGGCGCTCCGGCATGTTTGCCGTGCCGGTTTGCCAGCGGAAAACGCCGGGCTGGTAGCCCCGGCTGATGTAATACGCCCAGCCATCCAGGATGTTCAGCTGGCCGCAGCGTGCGTCAAGCGCCCGCTCGCCGCCGCCCGCGCCATCAAGCGCCACATGATACAGGCGGTTTTCATCGCCGACATTCACATAATAAATGCCGCCCGGCGTTGCGTTGGGGTACGCGCAGTGGTCGCCGCTGATCTGCTCCGCCCCGGCGCCGTCCGTTTGGATGCGAAACAGCTTGCGGTCGTCATCCATTTGCAGGTAATAGAGCCATCCGCCCAGCAGTTGGGGATAAATCACCGCGTCCTGCGTCAACTGCTGCGTGTCGCTGCCATCCTTGCGCACGCGCCAAAGGCTGTTGTTCTGCTCCCGGTTCTTGTAATAGATCCAATCCTCGTCGGCGTTGAGGGCGATGCAGCTTGCCCCGCTGATCACTTCCTCCCCCGTGCCATCCCAATGGGAGCGGCAAAGCCTGCGCCCGTTGGCAAAATCGGTGTAATAAATATACGCCCCGTCGGCCAAAACATAGCCGCCGTTGTTGCTGTTGCCGGGCAAACTGCCGCTCTTGGGCAAAAGCACCGCCGCCTTGCCGCCGCACCCGGCCAGCAAAACGCCCAGGGCAAGCAGCAGCGCACAAACGCTTGCCAGTGGCTTGCGTGTTGGCATGATTTTGATCATCCCTTTCTTTTTTGAAGCACTGCTTTGATTTCGTCATCGCTCATTTGAAATTTATACTGTTTGTCATCTAATACTATTCCTTGATCAAAAGCAGTGCTTCATTTTTATGTGCCTGGACACGGCACGCCGTGTCCCTACAAGGGTGCATAAAAAATCAGAGGTGCGTTGGCGTTTCATCCCGGTTTGTAGGGACACGGCGTGCCGTGTCCAGGTGCCTGTGATAATGCATTGCTTTTTAAAGCGGAACAGTATTAGCCCAAATTAGATTGCCGCGACACGGCAGCTTGCCCCCCTTGACTTTCCCTGTGCTTTATTGTATAATAAATCAAAACAACGCCCCATACTATAACCCAACCCTCATTTCAAAAAGGAGAACCGTATGCTCGACCCTGACCCTGACCCTGCGTCTGCCAACACAATCTTTGCGCAGATTATCCTGCTGTTTGCCCTGATTTTGATCAACGCGTTTTTCGCCATGAGCGAAATCGCCGTCATCTCCCTCTCTGACGCCAAGATTGACCGCCTGGCGGCGGAGGGCAATCGGCGTGCGCGCCGCCTCCTGAAGCTGACCGCCAATTCCAGCCGCTTCCTTTCCATGATCCAGATCGGCGTGACCCTGGCGGGCTTTTTGGCTTCGGCCAGCGCCGCCCAGAGTTTCGTGGAATCCCTCCAGGGGGCGCTGGAACGTGCGTTTGTTGCGCTCCCGCGTCTGCAAAGCATCATGGGGGGCGTGGCGACGGTGGTGATCACGCTGCTGATTTCGTATGTTTCGCTGGTGCTGGGCGAAATCGTCCCCAAGCGCCTTGCGATGAAGTACCCGGAACGCATTTCGCTGGGCATCGCGGGGATCCTTTCGGTTTGTTCCTGGTTTTTGCGCCCGTTTGTGTGGGTGGTTTCCGCTTCCGCCAACGGGGTGCTGCGCCTGATCGGCATTGACCCCAACGCCGCGGAAGAGGACGTCACCGAAGAAGAGATCCGCATGATGGTGGATGCGGGCGGCGAAAAAGGCGTGATTGAAGACGCGCAAAAAGAGATGATCAACAACATCTTTGAATTTGATGACATTGACGTGGGCGACATCATGACCCATCGCACCGAAATCATTGGCGTGGAAGTGGACGCCCCCCTTGGGAGCGTGGTGGAAGCCTCCATACGCGAAGGCTGCTCGCGCATCCCGGTCTATGAAGAGGATCTGGATACGATTATTGGGATCGTCTATATCAAGGATTTGCTCAAATACATCGGCGCGGCGTTGCCCGGCGAAAGCTCGCTGCGCGATGTGATGCGCACGGCCTACTTTGTGCCGGAAACCAAACGCTGCGGCGAACTCTTTAAAGAGATGACGGCCAAGCGCATTCAAATCGCCATTGTGGTCGATGAATACGGCGGCACGGCGGGGCTTGTGACGCTGGAAGATGTGCTGGAATCCATCGTGGGCAGTATCCAGGATGAATACGACGACGAGGCCGAAGACATCCTGAAGATTGACGAAAGCACCTTCCGCCTGGATGGCGCGACGGATATTGAAGAGATTGAAGAACTGACCGGCGTTGTGCTGCCGGAAGGGGAATATGACACCATTGCGGGTTTCGTGATCCGCCAACTGGGGTATTTGCCCCAGGAAGGCGAAACCCCCGAAGTGGAATACGAAGGCCTACGCTTCCTTGTGGAAGCGGTGGAAGACAAGCGCATCGCCACCCTGCAAGTGAAGCTCGCCCCCAAGGAGAGCGGGGGCGCAGAGGGGGAATGACCCGTGCGCCCGTTGCGCGAAATTTTGCTGGAAGAATATTGGACCGTGGCGCTGCGCCGCCGGGAACAGGGGAAGGAACTCCCTGCGGGCGCGGCGTCACGGGCGTTTGCGCTGTTTCAACCGCCGAAGGGCTACTGGGTCGCCGACCCGTTCCTCTTTGAAGAGGCGGGGGAAACCTGGCTCTTTTTTGAACTGTTCGACAACCGAAAAGGGCGGGGCGTGATCGCCTGTTCCGCCTTGCGGGCGGACGCCACGCTTTCGCCCCCGCAGGTGGTGCTGGAAGAAGCGCACCATCTTTCCTACCCCTGCGTGTTCCGCCGGGGCGGTGCGCTCTTTCTTTTGCCCGAAAGCGAGGCGGCGGGGACCGTTGCGCTCTACCGCTGTGTGGAATTCCCCACGCGCTGGGAACCCTGCAAGCCGTTGCTGGAAAACATACGCGCAGTCGATTCCACCCTGTATCAGAAGGACGGCAGCGCGTGGCTCTTTACCGCGCAGCTGACGCAGGAACAGTACCGCACAAAGCTGCTGCTGTTCGCATTGGACGCCGATAACACGTTGCGGCAACACAGCAAAAGCCCGGTGGCGGAAGCGCAAAGCCTGCGCCCGGCGGGGGCGGTGGTTGCCCTGGGCGGCCGCCTGTTGCGCCCCGCGCAGCTTTCGGCCGGCGGGCAATACGGCACAGGCATTGCGTTCCGGGCAATCGAAGCCCTGAACGAAGACGACTACCGCGAAAGCGAGGCATACAATGCCTTGCCCGAAAATATACTTTTGTGCAACACGGCAAAGCGCCCGGAGGGGCTGCACACCTACGCCCTGTCGGCACAATACGAAGCGGTGGATCTGAAATTCCGCCGGGTCAATCTGCCAAGGATTTGGTGGATTTTGCAGGGGAAGCTGCGCAAAAAATAGCGCGCCCGCCCCAAGAAAGGAACCGCCATGAAAATCACCAAACGCAGCGTCGCTATTTTGCTCTGCTTTGCCCTGCTCTGCTCCGCCGTCGCCTTTTTGAGCAGCTGCCGCAAGCCAAAGCCCGGCGTCCCCACAACATACCCCTACGTCTTCGTCCACGGCCTCAACGGCTTTGGCGATGATAAAATCGACGCGGTTTCGTATTGGGGCAGCACATCCGGGGTGAAGCTGATGCCCCTGCTCCAGGGGGAGGGCTACGAATGCTACGCGCCCTCGGTTGACCCGATGGGCAGCGCGTGGGATCGCGCCTGTGAACTCTATGCCCAGCTGACCGGCGGGCAGGTGGATTACGGCGCGGCGCACAGCGCGGCCAACGGCCACACGGATCGCTACGGGCTGACGTATGCAACGCCGCTCTTCCCCGATTGGGGCAAGGTGGATGCAGACGGCAACCTGCGCAAGGTCAACCTGGTCGGCCACAGCTTTGGCGGCGCAACCATCCGCCTGCTGGCGGCATTGCTCAAGGATGGCAGCGCAGCGGAGCGGGAGGCTTCGCCCGACGACTGCTCCCCCCTTTTTGCGGGCGAAAAGGCCGATTGGGTCTTTAGCCTCACCTGCCTGGCTGCACCCCACAACGGCGTGAGCATCCTGGCGCTGGTGCAGAATATTGCGGATTCCGTCCCCGGCAGAATACTGGTTGGCACGCTGCAAACCTTCGGCCAAAGCTGGGATCTTTCGCGTATCCTCGCCGCGCTGGAAGGCTATGGCCTCACCTCCATCGGCGGCCTTGCACTTGCGGGGCTGGCAGATTCCCTGGACGACCTGGGCAAAAACATCACCGGCAAGACTGTGACCGATACCCTCCACGCCCTCACCACGCCCGATAACGCCTACTACGATTTGAGCATCCAGGGCGCGGCGGCGCTGAACCGCCTGACCGCGACGGTCAAGGGCTGCTACTATTTTTCCTACCCCGTGGATGGCACGGCGGATAGCGGCGGCGCAACCAAGCGCGTGCCGACCAGCGACATGATCGCCCTGCTGCAAATCCCGGCGCGCATCATCGGCGACTGGCAAGGCAGCGCGGGCGATGTGACCATCGACGCCACATGGCTGCCCAACGACGGCCTGGTCAACACAATTTCGGCCACCGCACCCTTCAATGAACCCAGCGAAACCGTCGCGGCTGAAACGGACTTCGCCTGGGCGCAAGCAAAACCCAACCGCTGGTACGTGATGCCCACCACAAGGGGCGACCACGGCACGCTGATCGGCATGGGCAAGGATGAAGCATACCTCCGCGCCGTCTATCTCCCCCTGCTGGCAGGGATCGACGCACTAAGCAAAGAAGTCACCGCCTAGGCGCCTGCGGTGCGGCCGGGCGGCTGTGCCGCTTTCAAATTTGCGGTTTTTTGCGGATCCCCCTGGGCGGTTTGAGCCGCCCAGGGGGGGCTTATCTGTTCTGCATCTACAACCGACCGTGCTGCGCTCCGCGCCACCACCCCGCCCCTTCGGGGCACCCCTCCCACGGAGGGGAATTTCCGTAGCCGTTGGGTTCGTGTGACAATTCCCCTCCGTGGG
>JAITNG010000197.1 GCA_031290595.1 Oscillospiraceae bacterium | reverse complement strand
ATCCAGTCGTCGGAATCCACAAACTGGATATATTCGCCCACAGCGGCATCCAGCCCCGCGTTGCGGGCAGCGGCAACCCCGCCGTTCGCCTGATGGATCACTCGCACCCGCTCGTCTTTGGCGGCATAAGCATCGCAAATGCTGCCGCTGGCATCGGTGGAACCGTCGTCCACCAGGATAATTTCCAGGTTGGCGTAGGTTTGGCTCACGATGGAATCCAGGCATTTGGGCAGGTAGGGTTCCACGTTGTAAACCGGCACAATCACTGAAATCAAAAGGGGGTTACTCTGCATGTTCTTGCTCATATTCTTTCCACTTTCTATCCCTGGGTTGCAGCGTAAGCAAAACGGTTGGGCCACCCAGCGCAATCCCCAACGCCAGCAGATGCATTTTCAGGCGCTCAATGAAGGAAGCCTCACAGAGCTTTCCATACTGCGCTAATGTTCTGCTACATGCTGCCCGCAAAAAATATCGCCTTGCGCTTGGGTTTTTATGTAGTTGCCGCACGGCTTCCAACACCCTTTGCCAATGCGCAGGATTGTTGAACCAACGGGCGCGGTTAAGTTCCAGGTCAATCGCCCAAAATATAAAGAGCGGAAACACACGGCGCAATGCTCGTTGCATACCCTGTGCCGCGCAAAACCTCTCGAAGCGCCTGACGTTTTCCAGCACTTCGTTGACACGCAACGTTGGTGTTGTCATCAGGGAATTTTCGCGGTTGCGGTAAAAATAAAGAGGTTCCGCTAAATAATCCGCTCGGTTGATCACAGCGTAAAGACAAAGGGAAAACAGCAAATCTTCATAGCCAATTTCCTTGGTGTCAACAAACCGCAAGGGGATTTTATCCAGCAGCGGACGGCGGATCAGTTTCAGGCAAACGGAATTATTCCCTCCACACCGAAAATAGTAGCGACAATAAAACGTTGATAGCGCCATTTTTTGTGGCGCGAAAGATTCCATATGATTGAATATAAACCCTTTCGGATCGTATTTCGCTGTGTCTGTGAGCGGATCAACGTCCCATAAGCCGCACTGCACCACATCCGAACCGCATTCCTCCGCCTTGGCCACCAGCTTTTCAGCCATCGTTTGATCAATCCAGTCGTCGGAATCCACGAACATCACATATTCCCCAACGGCAATATCCAGGCCGCTGTTCCTTGCGCCGGAAAGCCCTTGGTTCGCCTGATGGATCACCCGCACCCGCGCATCTTTCGCGGCACAGGCATCGCAAATGCCACCGCTGGCGTCTGTGGAACCATCGTCCACCAGAATGATTTCCAGGCTGGTGTAGGTTTGCGCCAGGATGGAATCCAGGCACTTGGCAAGGTAGGGTTCCACGTTATAGACGGGAACCAGGATGGAAACGAGAGGATTCGGCATATGTAAAACTCTCCTTTTTATTGAATAGAGGGGGCAAAGCGTTCCACCCAAAGCAAATAGCGCCTTGTGCCGCCATATGCGAAACTCAGCAGCAGCAGGTAGCGGTGCAGCCTTGCCGCAAAACGCCTATTGCCAATGGGCTTTGTGAATGCCACTTGCCGCAAGAGCCGCTTGTACGCCTTTTGTTTGCGGAGGCCAAAAAAGGTATCCAAAGCCTGTCCTCCGGCTTGCTCATCCACATCCAGCCGCCAGGCTTCGCGGTAATCCATCAGCAGGATGCGGTGTATCGTTTCCCCCAGCACCACCCGCCGGAACTTTCGCTTTGCGCCGCTCTGCCGCAGATATGCATTGAATTCCAGGAAGAGCTGCGGCCGGCACGCAATCCTGTGGGGGTACGACCCTGCCTGGGTCAGCGAATCCCCCCGCTGGCGGTAGTTGTAGAGCGGTTCCTGCACAATTTCGACACGGCGCAGCTTGGTGAAAAGGCAGAGGGTGAAGAGGAAATCCTCGTTGCACACCAGTTTGGTATCCACGTAGCGCAGGCGCAGCGCTTCGACCCGGCTGCGCAGGTAAAGCCGCCCCCATGCGCAATCCCAAATATAGCCGCTCAGCACCCATTGATAATAGACTTCTTCGCGGTTCGCGTCGCTGATTTCCACGCTTTCGATTTCATCGGGGCCAAAGATGCGCGATTTTTCCATCGTTCCGTCTTCGTATGCGTAATTCACCCGGCACTGCACAAGATCAGCGCCTGTCGCCAGCGCCCTTTCCACCAGCTTTTCGGTCAAGCCATGGAAAATCCAGTCGTCGGAATCCACGAACATCAGGTATTCGCCGGTGGCACAGGCCATGCCGCTGTTGCGTGCGCCGGAAAGCCCCTGGTTTCCCTGGTGCAGCACCCGGATCCGCAGATCTTGCGCGGCATAGCTTTCGCAGATTTCCCCGCAGGTATCCGGCGAACCGTCGTCCACCAGGATGATTTCGAGGTTTGTGTAGCTTTGGTTCACAACGGAATCCAGGCACTGGCGCAAATAGGGTTCCACTTTATAGACCGGGATCACAACAGAAACGAGCGGGTTCACGGCGAAGCCACCTCCTTTGCTTGGGGTGCAATTTTTGTGCGCAGGGTATAGAGGAAATCCAGGCCGCCCAAGGCGTAGCCCAGCGCCAGCACGCGGTTGAACAGCTCCTCCGCCAGGCCGGTTCCCTTGGCTTTGCTGTAAGTGTGCATCGCCCGCCCCACGGCCGCCCGGAGGAAGTACCCCCGGAAGCCGGGCCGGCGGCGCAGCTTGCGCAGTTCCGCCTCCCCGGCGGTGCGCACCTCCGGCGCGTCCGCAAAGCGGCATTCCAGATAGGCATAGCGGATGAACACAAACGCCGCCATGGGCACCACAGCCTTGCGCAGCCCGGCATTTTGATGATCTTGCTTCAGGTAGCGCTCGAATTCCTGCACCAGCAGCAGCCGCTGCGCGATTTTGCGCGGCGCGCGCAAAGCGCTGTGGGTCAGCGAACCCGGCACCTGCCGGTAATAGTAGAGCGCCTCCTGCACCGCCTCCACCCGCCGGAGCGTGGCGAAAAGACAAAAGAAGAAGATCGCGTCTTCATCGCTGCGCAGCGGGGTATCCACAAAACGCAGCCCTTGCAGCGCCGCCGTGCGCAGCAGCCGCCCCCACGGGCAAGCCCACACATAGGGGTATAAATAGCGCAGGTAAACTCCCGCACGGTTTTGCGCCGTGATCTCCAGCTGCTCCAGCGTATCCGGCGCATTCACCAGCGGGTTCAGCCGGGGGTTGGCGCCGTCGGCCTCCACATCAAACACACGGCACTGCACCAGATCGGCGTTTGTTGCAATTGCCCGTTGCACCAGCACTTCAGCCAGCGTGGGCGCAAGCCAGTCGTCAGCGTCAGCGAACAGGATATATGCGCCCCGCGCAAAATCCAGCCCGGCATTGCGTGCGGCGGAAGGCCCCGCGTTTGCCCGGTGCAGCGCACGCACCCGCGCATCTTTTTGGGCATATGCATCACAGATCCCCCCGCTGGCGTCTGAGGAACCGTCGTCCACCAGCAGAATCTCAAGATTTTTGTAGCTTTGCGTCAGGATAGAATCCAGGCACTGCCGCAAGTAGGGTTCCGCATTGAAAACAGGGACAATGACCGTAACAAGCGGGGGCATGGAAGCGGGTTCATAATTTTTCATAGTTATATACTATACGGCGCGAGCGAAAAAGTCAAGGAAATTCTTGCGAAATCACATCCTGTTGAGCCTCTAAAAAAATATTATGTTGCTTTTTTCGCCCCTGCGTGGTACAATGTATTTTATTACACACAAAGAAAAGAGGGTTCCCCTTTGGTTCAGCAACGCGAAAATTTGCGCAATATTGCCATCATTGCCCACGTTGATCACGGCAAAACGACTTTGGTCGATGAACTGCTCAAGCAGAGCGGCATCTTCCGCACCAACGAAACCGTTATGGAGCGGGTGATGGATTCCAACGACCTGGAGCGTGAGCGCGGCATCACGATCCTTTCCAAAAACACCGCTATCCATTATCAGGATACCAAAATCAACATTGTCGATACCCCCGGCCACGCCGACTTTGGCGGCGAGGTGGAGCGCATCATGATGATGGTGGACGGCGTTCTGCTGCTGGTGGACGCCTTTGAGGGCTGTATGCCCCAGACCCGTTTCGTGCTGAAAAAGGCGCTTGGGCTTGGCAAAAAAGCCCTGGTGGTGGTCAACAAAATCGACCGCCCCGGCGCACGTGCGGCGGAGGTGGTGGACGAAGTCCTCGACCTGTTCATCGAACTTGGCGCGGACGACAGCCAGCTGGAATTCCCCGTGGTGTTCGCCTCCGCCCGCGAAGGCTATGCGTCGCTGGAGCCGGAAACCGAAAGCGGCGACATGCGCCCCCTGCTCGATGCAATCCTGCGGGAAATTGCGCCGCCCCAGGGCGACCCCGATGCGCCGCTGCAATTGCTGATTTCGTCGCTGGAATATGACGATTACGTTGGCCGCATCGGCATTGGCCGTGTGGAGCGCGGTACCCTGCGGCTCGGCCAGCCGACGCGCGCCGTCGCCATGCTGGGCGGCGAGGTTGGCGAGATCCGTAACGTGAAGCCCACCCGGCTCTATCAGTTTGAAGGCCTGCGGCGGGTGGATGTGGACACGGCGACGGTGGGCGACATCGTCTGCGTGGCCGGCGTGCCGGATATTACCATCGGCGAAACGCTCTGCGATGCGGATTGCCCGGAGGCGCTGCCCTTCATCGAAATTGACGAACCCACCATCGCCATGAACTTTTTGGTCAACGACAGCCCCTTCGCCGGGCGCGAGGGCAAGTATGTCACATCGCGCAATTTGCGGGACAGGCTCTTTAAGGAAGTGGAAACCAACGTCAGTATGCGCGTGGAAGAAACCGGCGCCACGGACGCCTTCAAGGTATCCGGGCGCGGGGAGCTGCACCTTTCGATTTTGATTGAAACCATGCGGCGGCAGGGCTACGAGATGCAGGTCAGCCGCCCCAAGGTCATCCTGAAGGACGTGGACGGCGTCACCCATGAGCCGATGGAACTCCTGATTGTGGAAGTCCCGGAGCAATACGTGGGCGCGGTGATGGAAAAACTCGGCGGCCGCAAGGCGGAGCTGGAGAACATGGGCACGCGCGAAGGCGGCAGTTCTCACCTGGAATTCCGCATCCCCTCCCGCGGCCTGATCGGCTACCGCGCGGAATTTTTGACCGACACCAACGGCAACGGCATCATGAACCAGCTCTTTGCGGGCTATGAACCCTATAAGGGCGACATCCCCGGGCGTGAGCGCGGTTCCATCGTTTCGCACGAAGCGGGCGAAAGCACGATTTACGGCCTCTATAACGCCCAGGAGCGCGGGCGGCTGTTCTGCGGCGCGGGCATAGAGGTTTACGAAGGCATGATCGTGGGCGAATGCGCCCGCAACGAAGATTTGGTGATCAACGTCTGCAAGCGCAAGCAGCTGACCAACACCCGCGCCTCCGGCTCCGATGATGCGCTGCGCCTGACCCCCCCGGCCACCCTGAGCCTGGAACAGTGCATGGAATTCATCGCCGATGACGAACTGCTGGAAGTGACCCCCAAAACCCTGCGTCTGCGCAAGCGCGTGCTGGGGAAGGAACTCAGGATGAAATCCGAAGCCCGGAAGAAATAACCGCCGCCTGCGGCGGGGCTGGCGGCGGTGCCGCTTTCAACATGCACGACTAAATGCCCGGTCAAAGACCCCCAAGGCAGGTTGCTTTTGCGACGCACCTTGGCGGCCTTTGGCCGGGTTAATGTTTGTTGCAGCGAAGACGGTTGCCGTAGGGCGCGGCTTGGCCACGCCGGGGGCTTTTTATGCTATCCCTCAGCTAAAGCCGACCAAGCTGCGCTCCGCGCCACCACCCCGCCGCTGCGCGGCACCCCTCCCACGGAGGGGAATTTCTGTAGCCGTTGGG
>JAITNG010000195.1 GCA_031290595.1 Oscillospiraceae bacterium | reverse complement strand
ATCTATGTCCACGTCCTATTCCTGGTGCCGGTGGTCGGGGTCGAACCGACACGGTGTCGCCACCACTGGATTTTGAGTCCAGCACGTCTGCCAATTCCATCACACCGGCGTGGGTTGGTTAAGGGGGGTGCGGTTTGTTATGCAGCCTTCTTCAGCGCCCGTTCCAGCCAGATGGAGGCGATGTCTATGGCGTTGAACAGGCCGCGGCGGTCGCAGCGGTTTTGGATGCGATCCATCAGGCTCGCGTCCGGGTCGGTACTCATCAGGGTGACGTAGACTTTATCCGCCAAAGGCAAACCCTTTAAGTCCCTGGTGCTGTCGATTTTCAGCATCACGACGTAAGGATCCGCCAAGCTGCCGTAATAGATGGTGTCGCCGCTGCGCACCAGCGGGTGGTCTTTGTATGTCAGGAAGGCTGCCTCGGGGGCGGCCGCTGTGGTTTGTTCCGCCATCAGTCGTTTTCCTCTTTCTTCAAATACTCCTTCACCAGCGCCTGTAGCAGTTCGTCGCGGTCAAGGCGGCGCACCAGGCTCCGGGCGTTGCTGTGGGTGGTGATGTAGGTGGGATCCTCCGAGAGGATGTAGCCAACGATCTGGCTGATTGGGTTATAGCCCTTCTCGGCCAAAGCATCATACACCAGCCGCAGGATCTGGCGCATTTCATCCTCCGGCTCTTCCTTGATATTGAATTGGATGGTCGTGTCGTTCAAGGCAAGCTCCCTCCATCGGTTCCTGTGTTCCATCTTATTATAAACCATTTGGGCGCAAAATGCAATCCCTTTTTGGAATTATCCTGTCATTTCTTTTTTGGCAAATTCAGATGTAGCGCACTGCCAGGGCAAACAGCGACTGGGCGGTGTAATAGGGCAGCATGATGCCGAAGGAGAAAACAGGGATCCATTTGCGCGTGCGCACGCCGCCGAATTTGTTGAGGAAAAGCGTGGTATCCGAAATGACAAAGAGGATGCCGGGCAAGAGCATCAGGCGCGAAAGGTCTTCGCCCTGGGGGAGGCTGGCGCCCAATTTGGCGATGTTGAGCGTACACATGACCATCGCGCTCAGTACGGTGCCGTAGGCCAGCAGCGGCAGGAGGTTGTTGCCAAAATCCACAATCTTCGTTTTGTGCAGCGCCAGGAACAGCAGCGGCACAAGGGGGAGCACCAGCAGCAGCCAGGGGTTCAGCGGGGTGGTGAGCAGCAACAGCACTATGTAAAGCACATGCCCCAAAAAGAACGGCGCACCGCCCAGCAAAAAGAGGAACGGCTGCAAATCCTTGGCAACAAAGTGATCCAGCCCCAGCAGCACATCGCCCAGCAGCCCCAGCAGCAACGCGCCCAACAGCAGGGCGGCGGTGATGCTCATCTGTTCGCGCAGGGCGGCGGCGACCAGGCCGATGGTGCAAAACAACAGGGAAGCCAGCAGCTTGGTGGTCAGGCGGCCGCGTTCCGATTTGCGGTTGCGCAAAATGGCCGTCAGGCACGCAATCACAACGCAGGTTGCACCCATGATATAAAGCGCATTCATGTAATTTTGGCTCCCTTAAATTTGTTAATATTTTAATTTATACGCTCAACAGCCCGGCGTCGAGTACGTATTGGCCGCCCGTGGCAAAGCGTGCGCGGTCGCTGGCCAGGTAAAGCACCAGCTCCGCCACGTCCTCCGGCTCAATCCACGGCACCGGCTGCAAGTTCCCGGCAGAGCGCTCCGCGATTTCCAGGGGCGTTGCGCCCTCCATGTCGGCCAAGCCGTCGTTCATGGGCGTGTTGACCCCTGTGGGGTGGATGCTCACCACGCGGATGTTCCACGGGGCAAGCTCCAGCGCCCAGGCCTTGGTCAGCCCCGTCAGCCCCCATTTGGAGGCGGTGTAGTGGCTCAGCCGCCGTCCGCCGCGCAGCCCCATGACGGAAGAATTGTTGAGGATCACCCCGCCGTTTGCCGCCTTCATGTGCGGCACAACCCGCCGCGTAACGTTGAAGGGTCCTTTGAGGTTGATGTCAACCATGGCGTTCCATTCGGCGTCGGTCATTTCATCCACCGGGGCATAGGCGCAAATGCCCGCGTTGTTGAAAAGAATATCAATCTTGCCAAAGGCCGCGATGGCGGAATCCACAGCGGCGGTGACGGCAGCGTCGTCGCGCACATCACCCACGGCAAGCACCGCTTTGCGCCCCAGGGCTTCAATTTCGCGCCCCAGGGAATCCAGCTCATCGCCCGCAGCCTTGGCGTAAGCGGGGTATTCGATCTTCACGCCCACATCAAAGGCGACAATATCCGCCCCCGCCTTGGCCAGCGCCAGTGCGGTCGCCCGCCCCTGCCCGCGCGCCGCGCCTGTGATGAAAGCAACCTTGTTCTCAAAATCAGCCATACGATTCCCCTTATCCTCCCGATTGGTTTGTAGAAAACATTTTATCATACTGCGTGTGAAAAAGCAAGCGGAATTCCTGGTTTAGCAGCAAAAATATTTGTTCACCGCTTTACATTTCTCAATTGGTATGCTATAATGCATTATCTTTTATTTATAGGATGGAGATACGGAGCGTATGAAAGAACTTGACGCGCAAACCTTGGCCGCTGCTGCGGTGGTGCCCTCCCCGCGCCAGCTTGCCTGGCAAAACATGGAATTTTACGCCTTCCTGCACTTTGGCGTCAACACCTTTACGGATTCCGAATGGGGAACCGGCAGCGAAAACCCCGATTGTTTTCAGCCCAAAAACCTGGATTGCCGCCAGTGGGCGAAGGTGATCAAGGCGGCGGGGATGCGCGGGATGCTCCTCACCGCCAAGCACCATGACGGCTTTTGCCTTTGGCCGACGGAAACCACCGACCATTCCGTCGCCTCCAGCTCCTGGCGCGACGGCAAGGGTGACGTTGTGCGCGAGGCGGCGGAAGCCGCGCGGAACAGCGGCCTTGCCTTTGGGCTGTATCTTTCCCCCTGGGATCGGCACGAGGCGAGCTACGGAACGGGGGAGGCCTACAACGAATTTTATCGCCGTCAGCTGCGCGAGCTGCTGACCAATTACGGCGAACTCTTTTGCGTCTGGTTTGACGGCGCGTGCGGCGAAGGGAAAGACGGCCGCAAGCAGGTATATGACTGGGAAAGCTACTTCAGCCTGATCCGTGAACTCCAGCCCAACGCCGTGATCTCCATCTGCGGGCGGGATGTGCGCTGGTGCGGGAACGAAGCGGGCGTGGGGCGTTCGAGCGAATGGAGCGTCGTGCCGTGGTTCCACAGCGAAGCCGACCGCATCGCCGG
This sequence comes from Oscillospiraceae bacterium, assembly GCA_031290595.1. Lineage (GTDB taxonomy): Bacteria > Bacillota > Clostridia > Oscillospirales > Acutalibacteraceae > WRMQ01. The sequence goes on along the minus strand of JAITNG010000195.1, from coordinate 1,760 downwards.
GGTGGCCGCCGGGGAAAAAGCGCCCAAAAAGATCGACCCCGCGTTTTGGGATCTGGGCAGCCGTAAGGCAATCCGCAATGCAGGCAAGCTAATTTGGTACCCTGCGGAAGTGGATGTGAGCATCCGGCCGGGCTGGTTCTATCACGAAAAAGAGGACTGGGGGGTCAAAGCCCTGGCCAAGCTGCGTGAAATCTATTATAAGAGCGTGGGCGCCAACGCTTCGCTGCTGCTGAACATACCGCCCAACCGGGAGGGCAAAATCGCCGACCGCGATGTGGAAACGCTGCTTTCGCTGGGGGCGCAGCTCCAAATTGACTTCAAAGAAAACCTGGCCGAGGGTTCCACCCTCACGGCGGACTATTGCAAAGACGACCGCCACACCGCGCAGATGGCGCTTGACCCCGACCCGGCGCGTTATTGGCATTCCGGCGCGTTCAGCAAACCCGTGGAATTCATCCTGGACTTGGGCGAGGATTTTGACATCAATAAAGTGGTGCTGAAGGAACACATCGCTACCGGGCAGCAAATCGAAAAGTTCAGCCTTTGGTGGGATTCCAACCTCCTGGGGGAGGGGGCGCCGAAGTGGGAGCGCCTGGCGAGCGAAACGGTGATCGGCCATAAGCGCGTCTGCCGCTTTGATGAACGGCGGTTGCAGCGGCTCAAGCTGGTGATCGAAGAAGCGCGTGGCTTCGCGACACTGGAAGCCTTTGAGGCATATTAATTGATTGATTTATAGGATGGAGATAACGGAACATATGAAAGAACTTGACGCGCAAACCCTGGCCGCTGCTGCGGTGGTGCCCTCCCCGCGCCAGCTCGCCTGGCAAAACATGGAATTTTACGCTTTCCTGCACTTTGGCGTCAGCACCTTTACGGATAAGGAATGGGGGGATGGCAGCGAAACCCCCGATTGCTTTCAGCCCCAAAATCTGGATTGCGACCAATGGGCAAGGGCAATCAAGGCGGCGGGGATGCGCGGGATGATCCTCACCGCCAAGCACATCGATGGGTTTTGCCTTTGGCCGACGGAAACCACCGACCATTCCGTCGCCGCAAGCCCCTGGCGGGGTGGTAAGGGCGACGTTGTGCGCGAAGCGGCGGAGGCTGCGCGGCGCAACGGACTCGCTTTCGGGCTGTATCTTGCCCCCTGGGACAGGCACGAGGCGAGCTACGGAACGGGGGAGGCCTACAATGAATTTTATCGCCGCCAGTTGCGCGAGCTGCTGACCAATTACGGCGAACTCTTTTGCATCTGGTTCGACGGCGCGTGCGGCGAAGGGAAGAACGGCCGCAAGCAGGAATATGACTGGGAAAGTTACTTCGACCTGATCCATGAACTCCAGCCCAACGCCGTGATTTCCATCAGTGGGCGGGATGTGCGTTGGTGCGGGAACGAAGCGGGCGAGGGGCGTGCAAGCGAATGGAGCGTCGTGCCGTGGTTCCACAGCGAAGCCGACCGCATCGCCGGGGTGGCCGCCGGGGCGAAAGCGCCCAATGCAATTGACCCTTCGTTTTGGGATCTGGGCAGCCGCGCTGCGATCCGCGATGCAGGCAAACTGATCTGGTACCCTGCGGAAGTGGATGTGAGCATCCGGCCGGGCTGGTTCTATCACAAAAATGACGACCTGGAGGTCAAAGACCTGGCCAAGCTGCTCGAAATTTATTATGATAGCGTGGGTGCCAACGCTTCGCTGCTGCTGAACATACCGCCCAACCGGGAGGGCAAAATCGCCGACCGCGATGTGGAAACGCTGCTTTCG
>JAITNG010000191.1 GCA_031290595.1 Oscillospiraceae bacterium | reverse complement strand
GGGATGCGGGCGTTCAGCCACGCGTTCGTCAAGAGCTTCCCTGTGCTTTCCACGGGCTTTGAAATTGAAACCGAAATGACCATCCACGCCGTGGATAAAAACCTGCGCATCGAAAACGTGGTGATCGGCTACCGCGACCGCCCGGCGGGCAGCGAATCGAAGCTCAACACGGTTTCCGACGGTCTGCGGGTGCTGCGCACCATTTTTGTGATGGTCAAAAATTACCGCCCCTTCGCCTTCTTCACCACGCTGGCAGTCGTGCTGCTGCTGGCCGCCGTGGGGCTGTTCATCCCCGTGCTGGTCGAATACTTCCAAAGCCACCTGGTGCCGCGCTACCCCACGCTGATCGTCAGCGGCTTTTTGGGGCTGGCGGCGCTGCAAAGTTTCTTCGGCGGCCTGATTCTGGATAACATCTGCCGCAAAAACCGGCAGGATTTTGAGCTGCGGCTGCTGGGCAGGGAACAACATCTTTAGGATGATGCGGTGTTTTAAGGAGTAGAGAATACAAAACCTGCCTGGACACGGCACGCCGTGTCCCTACAAAGGTGCATAATAACGATTCCGCATCTGAAAGACCAACCGTGCTGCGCTCCGCGCCACCACCCCGGCGCTTCGCGCCACCCCTCCCACGGAGGGGAATTTCCGTAGCCGTTGGGTTCGTGTGACAATTCCCCTCCGTGGGAGGGGTGCCGCGCAGCGGCGGGGTGGTGGCGCGGAGCGCTAGCGAGGTCGGCTCTTCGATGCGGAATCATTTTAGGCGCCCGGCCACGGCACGCCGTATCTAGCTATGTTTTTATTGCTACGTAATCCTTGCTCACCTGCACAGCAAATGCTTCGCTCATCTCCGGCGGGAACGCTGTGGATGGCGGTGCATCGCGGTTTTCTTCCAGCCAGCGGTGGCTGCGGGTGATGAAATCAAAAATGTCTTCCGGCGTGATGCCCGGCAGGGGGGAATACGTCGCCGGGTCACAGGCGAACAGTTTTTGCCAGACCTCCCCTGCCCAGGGGGCGCTGCGGTGCAGCCAGGCCGAGGCCAGCCCCAGCTCGTGGTGGTATGCATCCAGCCAGGGCGGGCGGCCGTTGTGGTTTTCGCCCAACCGGCAGCCGCGGGCTTCCACAAAGCGGCGCAGCGGGCCGGTATCCCACTTCCAATCCACAAACAGGTGCAGCAGCGCCGCCTGTGCAAAATCGTCGGCGGGGTCGGTGCGGCGGGCGAGGTCGGCCAAAGCGGCGGCGCGATTCGGCGCGGTGCGCAGGTGGGCGATCTCCTTCGCCTGCCAGGTGCGCATCCCGTCCGGCGCAAGCGCACCGGCAAAATAGCGCGGCGAACCCGCCGGGCAAAGCAGCCAGGCCACCTGCAAATGCTGCATCACGGAAGGCATCTTTTGGAGTCCCCTTTCGGACGTCTTTTTGTTGCATATACTATAAAACAACAGCGTATACCATCAAAAGTATACACCTGTTCCCTGTGATTTGTCAATCAAAAAGGAATTTTGCCTATGCCAAGCTCTGACGCCCCGCTGCTTGCCGCTTTACGCGGGCTTGCGGCGGCGGATACCGCGCCGTTCCATATGCCCGGCCACCACCGGGCTGCCGCTGCATTGCCGCCCGATCTCCCCTATGCCCTGGATATAACCGAACTGCCCGGTTTTGATGACCTGCACCACCCCCGGGGTGTTTTGCGGGATTCCATGGAACGTGCGGCGGCGCTCTGGGGCAGTGACGCTGCGTATTACTGCGTCAACGGCAGCACGGGTGCGCTGCTGGCGGGGGTGCGTGCGCTGACCCGGCAGGGCGACGCCGTGCTTGTGGCGCGCAACTGCCATGCGTCGGTGTTCCACGCCGTGGAGCTTTGCGGCCTGCATCCCCATTGGCTGGAACCCGCATGGCTGCCCACCGCCGGCTTGTGCGGTTCCCTGGAGCCGGAAACGCTCCGCGCAGCCATGGTCAACTGCCCGGCGGCCACGCTGTGCATCGTCACCTCACCCACCTACGAAGGCGTGCTGAGCGACATTGCCGCGCTGGCAAAATGCGCCCACGCGGGGGGGATCCCCCTCCTGGTGGATGAAGCCCACGGGGCGCATCTGGGCTACTGCGGTGGCTGCGGCTTCCCGGAAAGCGCGGTGCGCCTGGGCGCTGATCTGGTGGTGCAGAGCCTGCATAAAACCCTCCCGGCGCTGACGCAGACGGCGGTGCTTCACCGCTGCGGGGGCAGAGTTGACCCCGCCCGGCTGGAACACCAGTTGGCGGTGTTCCAAACCAGCAGCCCTTCTTATCCCCTTTTGGCCTCCATGGATTGGCTGGTCAGCCAGCCGGAAAACTGGCGGCGGCGCTGCATGACCGCCTGGCGGGAGCAGCTGCGGCAGGTGCGCGCGCAATGCGCCGGGCTATTGGCGCTGGAGGACGCGCAGGTGGACGGCACAGCCTGTTTTGCGCTTGATCCAAGCAAGTTGGTGCTGGATGCACGCCGCTTCGGCCTGACGGCAGAAGCGCTGGCAACACGGCTGCGCAGCCGCAAAATCGAGCCGGAATACGCACTCGGCCACGTGGTGCTACTGATGACCGCCCCCCTGGATCCCCCAACCCAAACCGCCCATCTTTTTGATGTCTTGCCGGAACCTTTGCGTGAAGACCATTTGATGGGTTCTGTGGTTTCGACCTACCGGCTTCCGCTGCTGGGGGTGCAGGCGCTGCCTCTGGCGAAAGCGATGGAGCAACCGGCAAAATCCATGCCGTTTGCGGCAGCGCAGGGGCGCATCTGCGCGGAATATGTGTGGGCATACCCGCCGGGGATTCCGCTGCTTGTGCCGGGGCAACAGGTGACGGCGGCGTTTTTGGCCGCCGTTGCAGCGTTGACGGAAGCTGGCGGGGAACTGCGCAGCACGCACGGCAAGGCAGGGGCGATTGTGTGCGCGGGGGAAGAACTGTAATGACAAAGTAATGGAAACCGTGATAAATGGTTGACATTTGCTTACAATAGTGCTATACTGAAGTGGAAAGAGGTGGTTTCTATGGCAAGCACAACGAACCTAAACGTCCGCGTAAATGGCGAAATCAAGAGCCAGGCGGATAGCATTTTTGCGGAACTGGGGTTAAATACCTCTGCCGCCATCAACATTTTTCTGCGCTATTGCGTGCGGCACGCCGGCATCCCATTTGAACTGCGGCTGGATTCTGCCGACGCCACAAAACGCGCATTCCGCAATGTGCGGAATGCATTTGAGGGGGAAGCAGAACGCCTTGGGCTACAGGATGAACAAGACGTGGTGGCGCTGGTGGACGAAATCCGTGCGGAGCTTTGGGAGGAGCGGAATGCGAATCCTGGTTGATACAAACATTTTGATTTCGGCATTTGTCTTAACTTCGCCCCGCATTCTTGCGCTGATGGATACACTTGCGCAGGAACACACCATCGTACTGCCGAGCTATGGGCTGAAAGAACTCAGGCGTGTCACGTGGCGGAAATTTCCGCAAAAAGAGCGGCAGCTGGAACAGTTTTTATGCGAACTCCCTTTTGAGCGAACAGAAACACCAGCTGTAATCGACGTCGAAAGCTATCCTGACCTTCGCGACCGCAAAGACCTCCCCATATTGCTTTCGGCAATCTTGGCAGATGTGGACATCCTACTTTCCGGTGATGCGGATTTTGCGCCCCTGGATCTGCATCGCCCGGAAATACTCACGCCGAGGGCGTTTTGTGAAAAATATGGCTAACCCCCAAACCGCCCCCTCTGCCTTGCAGAGGGGGCGGTTGCTGTTCGTTATTCGCAGTAGGCGCTGGTTGCGGGTAGGGGGATGTGATCCAGCCGCACCACGGGTACGCCGTCGTAGGCTTCCCAGTGGGTTTCTTCGGTCAGGACGCAGGCGTTGACGGCCACGGTGAAGGGCAGCGCCTTGGCCAGGGCGTAGATCGCTTGCAGCGTGCCGCCGGTGGAAATCACGTCATCCAGCACGCAGACGCGCTTGCCCCGCAGCAAATCCTGCTGCTCACGGCCAAGGTAGAACTTTTGCGGCGCGGCGGTGGTGACGCTCTTCACATCCATCACAAGGGGGTCAATCATATAGAGCTTGCGGCTTTTGCGCAGCACGACGTACTCCTGCTGCCCCAACAGGCGGGCAAGCTCTTCGGCCAGGGCGATGGATTTCGATTCCGCCGTCAGCACAATATCAAACGCAAATGGCTTTAGGCGCTCCGCCAGGGCGGCGGCGGCGGCGATGTTCCACGCGCTGCGCCCCATGGAATCGAAGGCGTAAATCTGGAAGCCGTCGTCGCTGCGCACCAGGGGCAGGGTGATTGCAAGGTCGCCCAGCCGCACCGGCCAGGCCGCAGGCCAGGATGAATTGCTCATGCGCAAAATTTCCTTTCACGTTTGTGGCGCTAAATCACAGCCAGTATCACAAAGTTTGCCAGGAACAGCGCCGTGGCCACCCAGAGAACCGGATGAACCTCCTTCGCCTTGCCCTTGAGCACCTTGATGATGCAATAGAAGATGAATGCGCCCGCAATGCCGGTGGTGATGCTGTAGCACAGCGCCATAAAGATCCCGGCAAAGAAGGCGGGGATCGCCTCTTCCAGGTCGTTCCACTTGATTTCGGTGAAGGAAGAGAGCATCATGATACCGACGATGATCAGTGCGGGCGCGGTGGCCTGTGCGGGGATCAGCCCCACGACGGGCGCAAGCACGATGCTGGCCAGGAAGAGAATCGCCGTGGTGAGGGAAGTCAGCCCCGTGCGGCCGCCAACGCCGATGCCCGCAGCGCTTTCCACATAGGTGGTGGTGTTGGAGGTGCCGAAGATGGCGCCGACGCTGGTTGCAACGGAATCCGAGAAGAGCGCCTTATCCATCTTGGATTTGAAGCCCTTGGAATTTTCGAGCGCAAACATATCGGCGTCGCTGAAGATGCCGCTCTTGCGCCCGGTGCCGATGAAGGTGCCGATGGTATCGAAGGTATCGCTCAGGCTGAAGGCGAAGATGGTCAGCAGCACGGTCGGGATGCGTGCGCCGCTGCTGAAAAGATCCGGCAACCCGACGGTGAGCGCCTTGCCGAAGACCTGCCCCAGTTCGTTGAAGGAACCACTGATGTCGCCAAAGAAGTCCCAGGATTCCGGCAGCACTTTGACTTTGGTGATAAGCCCCAGGATGGTGGAAACGACGATGCCAATCAGCAATGCGCCCGGCACCTTTTTGATCACCAGGATCGCCGTGAACACGAGGGAAACTGCGGCGAAGACGACGGGCCAGGTGGCAAAGCTGGCGATGGAGGGGACGGTTTTGAAAGCCAGCACATCGCCGGCCGCACTGACGTTGCCCGCAACGCCCACGTTGAAGCTGAGTAGGTTGGCGGTTTTGAAGCCGATGTAGGCCACAAAGATGCCGATGCCGCCGCCGATGGCATGTTGCAGCGAAACCGGGATCGCCTTGATGATATATTTGCGCAGCTTTGTGACGGTGATGATGATGTTGATCACGCCGCACAGGAAGACCATGGCAAGCCCTTCCTGCCACGAAAAGCCAAGCCCGTAGCAGACGGTGTAGGTGAAGAAGGCGTTAAGCCCCATGCCGGGCGCCTGGGCATACGGCACGTTGGCAAAGAGCGCCATGACGAGCGTACCCGCGACGGAAGCAAAGATGGTGGCCAGGAACACGGCGTGCTCGGGGATACCGGTTTGCATGAGCATTGACGGATTGATAAACAGGATGTAGGCCATTGCGAAGAAGGTGGTTACACCGGCGACGATTTCCGTGCGGACATTGGTGCCGTTTTCTTTCAGCCGAAACATGATTGATTCCCCCTTAAATATGAATTTTCTTTGAACAAACATAATTATAAACAATTTGTCGCAGATTGTCAAATGAAACCTGAAAAAACACCAGAAAAGATCAATTCACCCCGGCAGGGCGTAGTGCTTGAACACGACGTTCACCCGGCTTGCCCCGGTTTCGGTGCAATGGAGGAACGAACCGTCCGCCATGGGCAGCACGGTGATGCCTTCGGCTTCCACCGCGTCATCCAGCACGCGGTCAAACACTTTGGCGACCGCGCCGTCCTCCGGGTTCACCGCCCAGATGGTGTGCGCACCCTTGGTATCCGCCGCGCAATAGAGCAAACCGTCCGGCCCGATTTCCGCCCCCTGGATGCGATCCAGCGGCTGACTGAGCGGCTGCGTGCGCACAAGCGAAAAATCTGTGAGCGAGAACACGTTCAGCACCGCCGCATCGTGCCATTCGGCGGTGTAGGCCACGCCGCGCGCGCCATCCACCGCCACCCACGGCACGCCTTCCAGGTGCAGCTCCTGCGGCAGGGCATAGCTCACGCCGGTGTAGGCCAGGGTTTCCGCATCGAAGAGCAGAATATAGGGGTGCAAATAAGCGGAGCCGTCTTCCAGCGGCGCATAGATTTTGCCGTCATAATAGCTGATGTCGCCAATATGATTGTTGCCATTGCGCAAAAATTCCAGGGGGATGGCGATGAACCGGCTGACCAGCAGGTTGTTCTGCAAGTCGGTTTTTTGCAGACCGTAGTTCCAGCTGTAATACCAGGCCTTGCCGTCGGTGGTCACGCCCTGGTAGCGCGGGATGGCTTCAAACAGGCCAAAGTTTTCGCTGCTCTGCGCGGCATAGGTATCCGCAGGCGGCGCGGCGGTCAGATCCGTGATCCACGCGGTGAACAGGCAAAGCGGCGCAACCAACAGCGCCAAAATGCGGGGCAGAAGACGGTTGAACATAAGAGAACCCCCAAGCTGTTATTTATTTATCACTTATTTGCTTGCAACCAAATGCGGCGCACTGATCACCCCGCTTGGGCGCAAACGGTATTCGTAGCTCCAGCCGTACTCCTTGCCGCGCCAGGCGCTGGATCCGTGCCAGGTTTCGGCATAGTTGATGTTGTGCAGCGCACCGAAGGTGTTGATGCGGTTGCCGTAGGCCGTCAGTGCAAGGGTGTGTTTGCCTGCGGCGGGCGTGCCAAGCGGGGCGCGGTAGGGCGAAAGGGCAATCACGCCTTTTTCTTCGCCATCCAGCGCGACGCTCAAAACGGGTTGGTGGAAGTGGTGGGCTTCCAGCGCCAACGCACTGCCGTCGGCCTCAATGGCAGCCAGATAGGTGACGTTGCCGCCGTAGAAGGGCAAGCCCTGGCTCGTCCAATCGCCAAAGGTCAGTGTGCGCACCGGCTCCGTCACCGTCACGCTGCGCCCGGCAACGCGCACGCCAAAATCGCCCAGAAGGTAGCAGCTTTCGACCGTCGTCGTCTTGCCGAAGGGGCGGGTCAGTTCCAGCACATTTGCGCCTTTTAGTAGCCCGGGCAGGTTGACCGTCCGGATGGCCTCATCCACATAATAGCCCTGCGCCACCGGGGCAATGCTTTCGCCATTCCAGCTGATCTGAAGGGTATCGAGGTCTTCGACGGCCAACTGCACCGCTGCAACGGCCACTTCGGATTGAATCTTGTAGCGCAAACGCAGCGTGTGGGTCGGCGCGGCGTCGGGGTCGCCCGCAAGAACCCAGGGCTGGCAGCCTCTGGCAATGTCGTTGATCATGTGCAGCTGCTCCTTGCATGTATCGCAGATGCGCAGCACCTCTTCCTCCCCCTGCCAGGCTGCTCCATCGAGGGAATAGGCGGGCAGATCCAGCACCACCACGTTGGGTTCGCTCAAAGCAATCGGATTTTCGGCGGGCAGACTGGCGACTACGGCGGGCTTTTCGCCTGTGGCGCTTGCAAGCGGCGCGGCGGCGGCGCTCGTGAAGGGGGATACCTTCAGCAACAGGCTATCCTGCTGGTAGGCTTGCCATTCCAGGATGGTTTCGCCCCCCTGCACTTTGGCGGCCAGGGGCTGGATCTCCCCGCTCAGGGTATCATAGAGCGCAAGCGAAACTTCGCCCCGGAAGGTCAGGCGCAGGGCTTCGCTTCTGGGTTTGTAGTAGTCGCGCACATCATTGACGTGGCAGAGGAAGAGCCCGCGGCTGCCGTCTTTTTCTTCGCGCCACTGCGAAAGCAAATTTTCCGCCGGGGCGCCGCGCTTGTTTGTGACGCGCAGCAGACGGTGGGGTTCCAGCGCCGCCAACAGGCGCGGCTTGCTCCAGGCGATGGTCCCGTCGGGGTCGTCCCACGCCAGTTCGCACGCGTCGGCGCTCTCCTGTGCATCCACATAGCCCGGCGCTTCGCCCAAAAAGAGAATCCGCCCGCCTTTTTCGCTGTAGCGCCGCAAGGCTTGCACCGTGGTGGAACGGATGGTTTCCAGCGCGGGCGCCAGCACCACATCATAGTGCATCGCGCCCACGGCAAAGCCATCGCCCGCCGCGTCAAACTGATCGGGCAGGAGCGATTCGCAGATGAAGTCAAAATCCAGCTGGTTATAGAGCAACCATTCGGTCAGGTGCTGGAAGCGGTCGTCCATCTCCTTGCGTCTGCCCTCCGTCTGGACGGAAGGCCCCCAGTGGAGCCAATAACTTTCCACCGGGTGGATCACGCCGATTTTCACCAGCGGCTTGCCGCGGGTCATGGCGGAATTTACGCGGGCAAAGTGGTCTTCCAAATATTTATATTGCTTGAACCAGGGCGACTGGTGGCCGATGGAGGCGGGGTAATCGCGCTTGGCCTCGCCGCGCATACTGACCCAATAGAGGTGCGGCACACGGACGCTGACCCCCAGCGCCGCTTGCCAATCCCCCTGCAACTTGTGTTTGCGGAAAGGGAAATCCCAGTTGGTGACGCCGTAAAGCTCGCTCAAAACCCCCGGGCGGGCGTATTGATGGGCGGCGCTCTGCGCCTGTTTGGCGGTGTTGAGGTTGCGGCTGTCGCAAAGCATATCAATCCCGGGCAATTGGAAGCCACGGTAGGAACGCATACAGTCGCCCAGCGCGGCGGTTTGGGAATGCAGGCTGTCCTCTTCCATCATGTGGCCGGTGAGCATCAGGTTGTGCTTGCCACACCAGGCGCCGATTTGATCGGCAAAGGCGGAAGCAAAGCGCTCCGCAACATGGTCGTGATACTGGTAGCGGGCGTGGGAAACCGCTTCGTCCGGCAGTTCCCAAAAGAGTTCGGGCAGCGCATCCAGAATATCACTGCCATAGGCCGCCCGGAAGCTCTGCGTAAAATCGCCCGTCCAGGGGATGACCGCATCGCCGCCGCCGAAGGGATCGGGCAGCGCCTGCTTGCGGGTGAACTGGGGTTCGTCGGTGAAAATGGCAGGTACGCGCTTGCCGAATTCTTCGCCCACAGCGGCAAGGTAACGCTCGTGCGTGACTTCAATGAACCGCGCAATGGCCTTGGGCGAAAGGGTATCGGCATAGCTCTGCCGGTTGAACCAGGGCGAGGTCGTCTGCGTTTCCAGGTAAGCATACCAGCACGTGCTTGCGCCGTCTTCCAGCGTATCGCCTTCCGCCAGGCGCACATAGTCTTCCAGGCAGCCGTCTGCATCCAGTGTGACGGCGTATTTGCCCAGCAGAACGCCGTTTTCCGCCCGCGCAGCCCGCGCGGAGGCATCATTTTCGCTTTTGCCGGCTACATCGCCCGCGCCATAGGGCGTTTGGGTGAAAAGCAAAAACTTTTCGCGCAGCGCGGGGTCGCTCGTCACCAGGCCGCCCGCGAAGCCCGAAGGCCACTTGTCCTCATCATAGAGCCAGGCCAGCATGTCGTTTTGCGCAGCCTTGGCGGTGCAGCCTTTGATGAATTCCATAAAGGCGTCGCTGAGGTATTCGGTCGTCATTCCCACGCGCACATGCATGTGGAACCCGCCGAAGCCCATCTCCTTCATGCAGTCGATCTGCCGGTTGAGGGTATCCTGGTTCAATTCGCAGTTCCACGCCCAAAAGGGGGTTGCACGGTATTCCGCACCGGGGTTTTTGAACAGCTGTTCCGTTAGGGATTCGTTGGCGTTTGCAGGGTAAAGCAAGGCGGTCACTCCTTTTTGATGGTGTTTTTAGAGGATGAGAATTGCTGCTATTATCATAGCACGTTCCGGCATAAAATGCAATGGGGTGATTGCGAATTTGCGTCCGCCGAAAACGGGCATATTTTATACTGTTCCTCAATTAAAAAGCCAACCGTGCTGCGCTCCGCGCCACCACCCCGCCCCTTCGGGGCACCCCTCCCACGGAGGGGAATTTTCACACGAACCCAACGGCTACGGGAATTCCCCTCACGGGGAGGGGTGGCGCGGAGCGCAG
>JAITNG010000188.1 GCA_031290595.1 Oscillospiraceae bacterium | reverse complement strand
CTGCGCTCCGCGCCACCCCTCCCCGTGAGGGGAATTCCCGTAGCCGTTGGGTTCGTGTGAAAATTCCCCTCCGTGGGAGGGGTGCCCCGAAGGGGCGGGGTGGTGGCGCGGAGCGCAGCGAGGCCGCCTTTTAGCTGTGGAATCGTGTAAAATTCCCCCTCGCCCGCCAGTTGCGTTTTTTGAAAAAGCATGGTATAATATAGAACATCCATAATGAAAATTGTTCTGTGAGGAAAGGAAACTGCTCATGCTTTACACCAGCACACGGGATAGCCGCGTCCGCGTCACCGCCGCCCAGGCCATCGCCCAAGGGATTTCCCGCGAAGGCGGGCTTTTTGTGCCGGAAAGCATCCCAAAGTTCGCCCCGGGGGAGCTGGACGTCCTTGCCCGCATGGATTACATTGGCCGGGCGGAACATATCCTGGCCAAATTTTTGCCCGATGACGGCGGCGCTGCTGCCTGGCCGCGGGAAGAAATCGCCCGCTGCGCCCGTGCGGCCTATGAGGGCAGCTTTGCCAGCCCCGCCGTTGCGCCGCTGCGCACCATCCCCGCCGGGAACGGTGCGCTTTCGGTGCTGGAACTCTTCCACGGCCCCACCTGCGCCTTCAAGGATATGGCGCTCCAGCTGCTGCCCCATCTGTTGACCGCCTCCGCCGCCAAAACCCAGCAGGGCAAGGAGATCATCATATTGGTGGCGACTTCGGGGGATACCGGCAAGGCGGCGCTGGAAGGGTTTCGCGACGTACCCGGCACGCGCATCATGGTGTTTTACCCCAGCGAGGGCGTGAGCGCCGTGCAAAAGCTCCAAATGGTCACCCAGGAGGGCGACAATGTCCTGGTCGCGGGGGTCAACGGCAACTTTGACGATGCACAGAGCGGCGTGAAGGAGATTTTCACCGACGCCGCGCTGCGGGCGACCCTTGCGGCGGACGGGCGCACGTTCTCTTCAGCCAACTCCATCAATTGGGGGCGGCTGGTGCCGCAAATCATCTATTATGTCAGCGCCTACTGCGATTTGCGCAACCAGCGCCGCCTTTGGCCGGGCGAAGCGCTGCACTTCGCCGTGCCGACCGGGAACTTCGGCAACATCCTCGCCGGGTATTTTGCCAAGGCGATGGGGCTGCCGATTGGCAAGCTGATCTGCGCTTCCAACCGCAACCGCATCCTGGCGGATTTTTTTGCTACCGGGCGCTATGACCGCAACCGTGCGTTTTACACCACACTCTCCCCTTCGATGGATATTTTGATTTCCAGCAACCTGGAACGCCTGCTCTGGCTGGCCACGGAAGGCGACAGTGAAGCGGTGGCCGGTTGGATGCAGCAGCTGAGCGGCGCCGGTGCTTATGAGATCCCGCCGGAACTCCTGGCACAGCTGCGTGAAACCTTCACGGCGGGCGCGTGCAACGATACGCAGACCAAGAACACCATCCACCAATATTATAACCGCTATGGCTATTTGGCCGACACGCACACCGCCGTCGCGCTGCGTGTGCTGGAAGATTACCGCAACGCCACGGGGGATGCAAGCCCCGCCATCGCGGTTTCCACCGCCAGCCCCTATAAATTCGCCGCAAGCGTGTTGAGCGCCATCACCGGCGCAGAACCGGGCGACGGCGATGAGTTCGCCGCCGTCGCCGCGCTCGAAGCGCTGACGGGCGTCCCTTGCCCCGCGCCGCTGAAACGTTTGCACGAAAAAGAGGTGCGCTTCACCGATACCTGTTCCCCCTGGAAGATGAAGGAGTACGTGATCGAACATGCCTAAAATCACCCCGCGCGCCGTCGCCTTTGAACCCTGCGAAGCGGCGCTTTGCGCCCGGGGGTTCCTTCTGCCCTGCGGCGTGGATGAAGCGGGCCGCGGCCCCCTGGCCGGGGATGTGTATGCCGCCGCCGTGATTCTGCCGCCCGGCTGGGTACCGGAAGGGCTGAACGATTCCAAGAAGCTCAGCCCCGCCCGCCGCGCAGCGCTCTTTGATGTGATCCGCAGCCAGGCCGTCGCCTTCTGCATCGCGCTGGCCACGGTGGAAGAAATTGAGCAGATCAACATATTGCAAGCGGCGCTGCTGGCCATGCGCCGCGCAGTGGAAGGCCTTGCGCCCGCCGCCGATGCCGCGCTGATCGACGGCAACCAACGCCCCCAGCTGGCCATCCCCTGCCAAACGCTGGTGAAAGGCGACGCCCGCTGCGCAAGCATTGCGGCGGCCTCCGTGCTGGCCAAAGTCGCCCGCGACCGCGCCATGGTTGCGCTGGATGCGCAATACCCCGGCTACGGTTTTGCGCGGCACAAAGGCTACGGCACGGCAGCGCACTACGAAGCCCTCGCCCGCCTGGGCGCCAGCCCGGTGCACCGGCCAAGTTTTTTGCCCAAGAAGGAAGGAGGTATCCGTTGACGGGCGCATTGTGATCCTGCAATCCCGGCCATCCTGAATGCTACAAATTCTATTATGTGGAGGTAAATTTATGGTATGCCCAAAATGTGGAGCCAACGTACAGCCGAACGGAAAATTTTGCGGGTGCTGTGGAGAAAAAATGATGCAGACCGAAGTTGCGCCCGCACCCCTGCAAGAGCCAATTACGCCGTCGCTTGTTCCGCCGCAGCGCAAACCCAAAAAACCACCCAGGCAGCGAAACAAAAAAGATTTGAAACTTCTGTTTATGCAAGCGGTAATCGGTATCATTCTTGCGGCTTTTATGATTTTGTTTCCCTTTTTTGAAAAGGTCGTGATTTTGAAGACGACAGGCGCAAAAAATTTCCTCTTTGGGGATTTTTCGCTGTTTCATGTTATGGAAAGCCTTGCGTTCGGGAACGGGCGTTACAGCCCCTCCGTTCTTTCCGTTGTCATGGGCATAACCGTCTTGATTTTTATCTTTGCCGCTTCCTTTTTTTGGCTGCTCTGGGCAATTGCCGCGATTGCACGCAAGGGGCAAAACGGAATCCGCAGAATATCCATTATCTTAACTTTTTTGGCGTTGGGGGCGGCCGGCGCTCTTCCCCATTTGGCTTACGTATTCGTTTCGCAGTTCAGGTTCATTTACGCAAGAGCAGGCGGCGTGCTGCCGGAAGACTTGCAAGGCGTAACAGCCCCGCTATCCTACGTTTGGGCGGGCATAATCCTATTGCTCATTGTTGCAACTTGGGTATTGGTTTTCAAACAAAAAGCAAAGAAAGGCACGGTGAACGACAATGAAAAATAAAACCAGTGAAACCGCCGGGGCGAATCCTTCCCCCAAAAAGAAATGGTTGAAATGGGTCAACATTACGCTGGCTGTGTTGCTTGTCCTGGCGGCGCTTTCCACAGGATTCGGGGGGTATACGCTGGCTGTGGCGGTGAAGGATACCGTAACGGAAAAAGATGTGCCAGAGGAAAATGAATCCCCATCAGAAATAAGCGATCTTGCTCAAGAACAAATATCTGATGAACTTGTCGAGCAAATGTACGAAGAATTAGTAAGCGTAAGCAAAACAATCATGTCAATTGATGCCCAATACAGTGAAAATGGTGTTATGCAAGCGGAGTATGCGCTCGATGCTATCCAAGCTGTGACTGAAAAGGTTGAAGAATTGTATTCAAACGGAGATGTCATTGATTATTCCTCAGAACCTGAAAATAATTCTGTTTGGATGAAATTAAAAAGTGGTATTGAATATATGTATACCCCCAATATTGAAGGAACCTGGTCAAGCGGGAATAACATTGATGTAATAACTTGCGAACCGGCCAACGCATGGACCACCAGCATTGGCTTGGCAGATGCCACTGATGTCAGTGCGCAAGCAATCGCCTCTAAGCTAAAAAAATATAGTTGGAATGGTGATTACGACGACGATGCAGTTAATCTCGATGTTTTAAAAAACTTTACAGAGAATCAAGTAATTCTTTGGGAGGGTCACGGCGGTTACAACAGCAAAACTCATTCTACACTTGTGACTGGCTCTGAGTTTGATGAAATGAAATATCTGTGGGATCCAATATATTACGCAATGCGTCTTGATTTAACCAGTGATTATTTGGACGGTAGAATTATCGGAAGCGGCGATAATCATTTAACCGTAACATCAAAATTTTTCGACAAATATTTATCATCAATGAAGGGATCTTTGGTTTATTTAACAGCCTGTCACTCCGGTCAAGATTCTGTGTTGGCAAATAGTTTTTTAAACCAAGGCGCTGAAGCTGTAATAGGTTTTACAGATACAGTCGGCTGCGAATACTCTGGTCACATAATGAGGAGCTTTTTTGACAACCTGATTACAATTTCAAACTCAAAGTACAATACGCTGAGAGAGGCATTGAAATTGACTACAGATAGATACGGTGCAAATGATGCGGTTTACAGCATAAATGTTCTCAACGAAGAAGACAATACTCCTGCCGCACCGATTATTTTCGGCAATAGTAATTTACGGCTTTCAGAGGAGAATGGCTCCAACGATGTTATTTCATCAGTCGCCTACCCCACCAAATTCGATTCCGCCATCACGCTGGTGTGCGATGTTTCGGGTTCAATGGATAGTAGAATAGATACAGGTGAAACGAAGCTATCGGCATTGAAGCAAGCCGGAACTGTTATTATTGATATGATGAAGGGCTTTAGCGACCAATATCCCGGCGATTACGGTATGGGGGTTGTGCAGTTTGCGAGCAGCGCAAAAACGCTGGCGTTTCCGCATATTGATTATCCGTTTATCGATGACTGCATACAATCCATGGGCGACGGCGGCGGGACGAATATATCTTCCGGCCTGGAACTTGGAATCGAACAGCTGGATAATGTCACCGCAAGCAACAAGGTCATTATTCTGATGACCGACGGGCAGGATAGCAATCATTCCGGGATATTGCAGCAGGCGGAAGAGGCAAAAGAGAAGAACATCCGCATCTTCACCGTCGGCTTCGGCGCGGACGCTGACGAGAGTATACTACAACAGGTTGCGGATGCAACGGGCGGTGAATACAGTTTTGCGGATACAACCAATATCGTCGGAATCGTCGCCAGCTTCATGTATGCGCAGCAGTCTACAGATTCCAAGGTGCTGGCAGATGAGCAGGGAACGGTCACCCAGGGCGAAACAACAAAAGCGAAAGCGTTCACTGTGCCAAAGGAAATCGGGGATTTGAACGGCATACTCTATTGGCCGGGTTCCGTTCTGGATTTAATTATCGTTGACCCGAATGGGCGAACGGTCAATGAAGAATATCCCGGCGCGACGATTAACGATGCAAACATTCCGGCGAGCGTTATCATTGAAGACCCGATACCGGGCAAATGGAAAATGATGGTTAAAGGCGTTGAAACATCCTATGATGAAGAGCCGTATTATGCAATCACATCGTTTAAAAAGTTGGATTATAGCGGGGTTGCCGAGCTGGAACCCATTCAACTGGTAGGCGCCTATTGTCTTCCGATTGGGTTTTTCATGCTGTTGCTGTGTAGCGCGCTCTTGATATTCTTCAACGGAAAAAAGGCAAAGCGTTCACAGTGATGAAAAAGCGGGCAAGCCCTTGTATTTCAAGGCTTGCCCGCTTCCTGTTCATTCGCCGTCAAAACAGCACTTTGTTGCTGCCGAGGTAGATTTGGCGTTCGGTGGCGAACTGTTGGCCGTGCCAGGTACTGATTCCGCCGTGATCGGATGTGAAGAGGATCAGCCAATCTTCGCTGTCATAATCCGGCCGCGCCTTGATCGCCTGAATGATGCTGTAGGCCGCCGCATCGGCGTCCCGGAAGGCCTGGACGTATTTTGGGTTCAGGTTGGTGAAGCTCGTGCCGTGGCCTTCGTGGTCGCAGTATTCCAGGATGGTGAAGAGGAAATCGGGGGAAGCGGCGCTGTAATCATTGACCAGCGCAAGCACGGCGGCTTGCGTGCCTGCGTCGTCCGGCTGTTTATCCCACACCATGCGGGGCGCATAGCCCTTGCTGTTGGCGTAAGCGACTTCATCGCGGTAGGAGCTGTCGTCATCGGTAAAATGGCCGCCCCAGCTGACGACGAACGCCGTGTTGCGCACAAGATTCTTTTCCACCAGTTCGGTGAAGAGGGTCAAGGGTTGCACGGCTTTGGTGACGCCGTTTTCCGTCACGCCGTGGCCGCCGGTGGTGTTCGCCCAGGTGCCGGTGAGCAGGGTCGTCCAGCCCGGCGCGGTGACGGTGTTTTGCAGGTAGGGGAATTTGCCGCCGGCATACATTTGATAGAAAACGCCGCCTTCGGCTTTCAGTAGCTGGACGCCGCTTTCCGCAACGCCGACGGAGTTGAACAGAGCGTCCGCGCGCGCGCCGTCAAAGCCGAGGACGACACACTTCTTCACAGTTTTGCCGGCGGGCAGCGCACTGTTGAAGTGGGCAAGCACAATATCGTGCAGCGCGGTCTGCGGGAGCGCGTCTGCGGCCGTGTTGACAAAGAACCCGGATTGATCCAGCACATCGGTATAAACGCCGATTTCGGGCTTTTTGACTTCGCCGACGCCAAAAAGGATCACGACAAAGGCAACGATGCTTTCCAGCACAGCACAGACGCGGAGAAAGGGTTTCCAGGGAATCATGAGAATGCCTCCTTCAGTAAATTAGGTTCTGGCATCAGTATACACCAAATTGCTGCGTTATGCAAGGGGGCAAGTTGTAAAATAAATTGCCCAAGGAAAACCAAAAGGGGTTCCAAAACGGAACGCAACCAGTTAAACTTTAAGTGAAGAGCAAAAAGAGACTGGAGTGAACCGAAATGGAACAAG
>JAITNG010000173.1 GCA_031290595.1 Oscillospiraceae bacterium | reverse complement strand
TAACCAACCCACGCCGGTGTGATGGAATTGGCAGACGTGCTGGACTCAAAATCCAGTGGTGGCGACACCGTGTCGGTTCGACCCCGACCACCGGCACCATGTGGGCAAGCCCTGAATCCCCGTGTTACTGGGATTCGGGGCTTGTTTTTGTTTTTGGAGGGACATTTTGGGAGGGTTAAAGTGATACCCTCGAACAAGCACAAGCTGCACGCAATAGTCATCGCTATTTTCGCCAATTGTCATGATTTGTTGCCCCTTTCGTTCAGGCGAAAAGCTATGCCCTGCGCTTATATGCGATGGTCGTCAGCGGAGCGAATATGGCGAGGAGTATCAACGCGCCAAGCAACGAAAACCAAAAATCCGCGCCGATTGTGCCAAACGCCAGCATTTCTCTTACCGCCGTCACCACACGCGATAACGGGTTGATGTGCAGCACAAAAAATTGCAGCCACCCCGGCAGCGTTTCCGCAGGAACCAGCGCGTTTGACAGATACACCAGCGGGAACATGACGAGCATCGACAGCATACTGACGGTTCCGGCCGATTTTACAATCATACCGATAAAGGCGAACAGCCAACTCAAGCACCATGCGACAACCATCATCAAAAGTACGCTGAACACCATCGCGGGTATGCCCGCTGCGGGTCGGTAGCCGAGAATCGCGCCCATTATGAAAACGATGATGCCCGCGAGCACATAGCGAACCAGGTCGGCAATCAAAATCCCGGCCAGCGGCGCAATGCGTGCGATGGGCATCGATTGAAAGCGGTTCGTGATGCCCTTATCCACATCCTCGCGCAGTTGCGTCCCCGCGCTGGAGCAGCTGGTGACAAAGGTCTGCAACAAAATGCCGGGGATGATAATCGGCAGATACTGCGGTATATTGCCGGAAATTGCGCCGCCAAGCACGAAGGTGAACAGCAAGGTGAACATGATGGGCATAAAGGCCACATCCGCAAAGCTCTCGGGGCTGTGCAGCATTTTCAGCACCGCACGGTAGGCGAGCGTGAATGCGTTTTGGATGGTGACGCCCAAGCGCACGCGGTTTTTCAGATTGCGCTGGCTGACGGGCGTGATTGTTGCGTTAGTCATTGTCGTTATCCCCCTTTTCTTCGGTTTTGCCGGTGAGCGCAAAAAACACTTCATCCAGCGTCGGCTGCCGGACATTTACGCCCGCTATGGATATGCCCGCGTCTTTCAGCGCCATCAGCACATCGGCCAATTTATCGCTGTTGCCGTTGCGCAGCGGCGCGGTCAGCGCAGCGTTTGCGCAAAGCTGTATTTTCACGCCCAGGATCCGCTCAACAATTTGTGATGCGTCGCCGATTGTATCCGCATCTTGAACGGTCAGTTGCAGGGAGGAGGCGCCGACTGCGCGTTTCAGCCCTTCCGGCGTATCGTTGGCCACCACGCGGCCTTTGTCAATCACAACAATAGCATCGCAAAGCTGGTCGGCTTCCTCCAGATATTGCGTGGTCAGCAGCACGGTGGAGCCGTTTTTCACAAGGCTGCGTATCGTCGCCCACATCTGCGTCCGCGTCCGCGGGTCAAGGCCGGTCGTCGGTTCATCCAGGAAGAGGATCGGCGGTTGGGAAAGCAGACTGGCCGCAAGATCAAGCCTGCGGCGCATCCCGCCGGAAAACTTGGATAACACGCGGTTCTTCGCCTCGGTCAAATCAAATTCTTCCAAAAGCGCAAGCGATTTTTGCTTTGCTTCTTTATGGGGCAAGCCGAGCAGCCGCGCAAAAATCATCAGGTTTTCCATAGCGGTCAGGTTTTCGTCAATGGATGCAAATTGCCCCGTCAGCCCAATCAACTGGCGCACGATTTGCGCGTCTTTTTTGACGTCGTAGCCAAAGATTTTGATGCTGCCGGAATCCGGCGTTGAGAGCGTGGCAAGCATGTTGATGGTGGTGGTTTTGCCCGCGCCGTTGGGTCCCAACACGCCGCAGATGCTGCCCGCCGGAATGGAAAGACTTACGCCGTCAACCGCTCTGTTGCCGCCAAAAGTCTTCACCAAGCCGCGGGCTTCGATTGCTAAAATAGCGCTCATAAAAATTCCCTCCCTGTTTTTGAACTGTGCACAGTATACGACCGCAAAATGAACGGGAGGTAAATGCAAGGTAAACGGAAGGTAAACGGGGGGAAGCGCAGTTTTTTCCCGGCCGCGCAGCCGCACGCCCCCTTGACATTTCGCCTGCATTGTGCTATGCTAATTATATTGATACGTTTCTTCAGCATTTTTTATATTTTTGCACCACGCAGCGCTCCTCGCAAACGGGGGCGTTTTGCATGGTGCGCATGTAGGAAAGGATGATCGCGATCGTGCCAAAAGACTGCCGGGGACCGGCCTTCACAAAGATGGTTTCCATCATTGTGCCGGTGTATAACGTTGAAAAATACCTGCCTGCCTGCCTGGATTCCCTGGCGGCGCAGACCATGCCCAAGGAGCAGATGGAAGTGCTGCTCATCAACGACGGTTCGCCGGATGGCAGCGCGGCCATCGCACAGCGCTACGCCGCGCAATATGGGTGGATCCGCTATTTCAGCAAAGAAAACGAAGGGCTTTCCGCCACCCGGAACTACGGGATTGCACGGGCAAAGGGCAAATACCTGCTGTTCCTGGATTCTGACGACAGCCTTGCGCCGGAAACCGTGCAGAGCGTCGTGCATTTTTTTGATAAGCACGCGGATGAAGTGGATCTGGTGGCGTACCCGGATCAGCCCTACCAAAACGGGCAGCGGCTGCGCCCGCACTTTCGTTACCGCTTTTTGCCGGTTTCCGGCGTTTATGACCTCAATGAAGTCCCCTTTGCGCTCATGACCCGCGTGAGCGTGGCCGTGAAGAACCGTTTTGCGGAAAATGTGCTGTTCGACACCAACCCCGCCTTCCGGCACGAGGATCAAAAATACTGCACCGAAGTCGTCAGCGCGCGCTTCAAAATCGGCTACTGCAACAAGGGCGAATACCGTTACAACAAAGATAACGCGGGCAGCATTGTGGCGACCTATTTTTATGCGTATTATATTTTTGAATCCACCATCGCCTGGTTTGAATCCCTCTTCGCGCAATACGAGGGGGCTGTGCCGCGCTATGTGCAAGCGCTGCTGGTCAATGACCTCAACTGGAAGACCAAGGCAAGCATTTTGCTGCCCACACACTATGCACCTGCGGCGTTTGCGCACGCCAAGGCGCGTGTGCAGGCGCTACTGCAACGCGTGGATACTGAGATCATCCTGACGCACCCTGAAATGGATCCCTTCCATGCGCAATACTTTTTGCAGTGGAAATACGGCGCGGATGAAACGGTGAAGCTGTTGGCCGGCCCCCGCGATTTTGCCGTTGCGCGGCAAGATACGCTGTTCTATTCCGCCAAGCGCATTGAGTTGTTTTTGACCAAGTTCAAGCTCAAAGACGGCACGCTGCGGCTCATCGGCTTCCTCAAATCGCCGGTCTTCAACTATACGCAGCCGCCGCAGCTCTTTGCTTGCGTCAATGGCCGCGCCGCCAAAGAAATTGAACTCCCGCTGCGGGAATCTTCCTGGAGTTATTATAAAACCAAAGAAAAAACCAACCGCTTCTGGGGCTTCCTCTGGGAACTGCCGACCGAGGGGCTGCGTTCGCTCTCTTTTTCCGTGTTGCTGGAAGGGAACCGGATCGACACCACCTACGGCTTTTTGCAGGATTCCCCCTTCCAGCCCCGCCACCGCCGTGCCAGCGTGTTTTGGGATGGCCTTGAAATCCGCTGCGAGGCCGGTACCTTCTATTTCAAGGCCGCCGGGGCGGAAGAAAGCAACCAGCGGCGCGACCTGCGCCGTTATTATTTCGTTCATTCCCGGCGCATCCTGCTGCTGCGCGAAGCCATGCAGCGGTGGCAGAAGAAAAAGCGCCGCATCTGGCTCTATTACGACTGCGCCGGTGTGCGCCGGGATAACGCCTATGAGCAGTTCCGGCACGATTTCCCCCTGGCCGACGGCATAGAGCGCTATTATGTGGTCAACGATGATTTGGATCGCCGTGCGCTTTTTGACCGCCGGAGTTCCAGGCGGATCCTCCGTTTTGGCAGCAAAGAACACAAACGCCTCTTTTTGCAGGCGGAAAAAGTGATCACAGCCTTCATTGAGCCCAAAAACTATATCCCTTTCAGCACGGAAATCCCGCACCTGTCGGATTATTTCCGCTATGATCTGATTTACCTCCAGCACGGCGTACTCCATGCGCACCTGCCCTGGAAGTATTCGCTGGATCGGCTGAACCTGGATAAAGAGGTGATTTCCACCCATTTTGAGCGGCAGAACCTCATCGAAAACTACGGGTTCAGCGAAGACTACCTGCTGCCCACCCGGATGCCGCGCTATGACCACATTGACCGCGACGCGCCCGCCCAAAAGAAGATCCTCCTCGCCCCCTCCTGGCGCAAATACCTGGTGGGCATGGATGCGCGCCAGCAATGGACGCCCAAGCACGGCTATTTTTTGAAAAGCGATTATTTTCGGCAGATGCAGGGCTTCCTCAACAGCCCCGCGCTTGCGCAGCTGCTGGAGCGTTATGATTATACGCTCGAATTCCAGTTGCACCCCATCCTTGCGTTTTACCGCGAACACTTCCAGTTTCAGTCGCCCCGCGTCCGCTTTTCCGTACCGGGTACGCCCGAATCGGATTACGCCGTTTTCCTGACCGACATCTCCTCCTTCGTGTTTGATTTTGCCTACCTCCGGCGGGCGATCCTCTATTTCGTACCCGATCTCGACCTGTTCCACGCCGGGATGAATGATTACAGCGCACTGGATATGCCGCTCGAAGACGGCCTGGGGCCGCTGGTCACCGATGCAGAACAGGCCGTGGAAGCGCTTGGCGCTTTGCTGGCCAACGATTGCCAGCCGCAGCCGCAGTACCGTGAAAAAACAGAACAGTTGTTTTTGGAAACCACCAACAGCTGTGATCAAATCTACCGGGCGCTCATAGCAGAATAACGCCAGCTTTTCATATTAACACACACACAATCGGAGGTACCCCTATGCCCGCAATCACCTACACCGGCCCTGCGTTGGAGCGGGATTATGACGAACTGATGCTCCTGCTGGACGACGTCTTCTTCCAGGATGACAACGAACCCAAGCGGGGCTTCCTCGCCCTGCTGCCCAAGCTCTATGCAAAGCAGCACAGCCCCTGGGCGAACAACTACATTCTCAAGGAAGACGGCGTGATCAAAGCCGCCGTCGGGATGTATGTCTACGACGGCGAAATCGCCGGGCAGCCGGTGCGCCTGGGCGGGATTGGCAACGTCGCCGTCGCGCGGGATAGCCGCCGCAAGGGCTACATGAAGATCACCATGGACGCCGCGATGGCCGCCATGCAAGCCGCCGGTTGCGCCTTCGGCATTTTGGGCGGGCAACGCCAGCGCTACGGCTACTGGGGCTTTGACCGCTGCGGCTGGTCGCTGCAAGGCGGCTTCAACCGCGCCAACCTGCGCCATGCGTTCGGCGAAGGCGAAACCACCCTGCGTGCCGAAGCGCTGACCCCCGGCAGCGCCGCCGAACTGCGGGTGATCCAGGCCGCGCACGAAGCCGACCTGCTGCACACCTGCCACGACCCCGCCCTCTTTTTTGAAGTGCTTTCCAGCTGGAGCAACGCGCCCCACATTCTGCGCGATGCACAGGGCATTGCGGCCAGCTTTGGCCTTGACCGCTTCGGCGAGGGCGTGAGCGACCTGCGGCTACTCCAGCCCGAACGCTTTGGCGAAGTGCTGCGTGCGCTTTTCGCCTTGCTGCCGGAAACCAGCGGTAGCATCGGTGTTTCCGCCGCCCCCTGGGATGCTGCGATGATCGCGTATCTTGAAAAATACGGCGAATCCTACAACGCCGCTACCAGCGGCAGTTACACCGTTCTGCAATGGGGAACCATGCTTTTACACCTGCTCGCCGCACAGGCGCAGTTGAAAGACCTACCGGATGGCAGCATTGTGGTGAAAATCCACGGCAAGCAGGGCGATGAAACCCTGCGCATCAACGTAGCAGACGGCCAACCGCTGGCCGAACCCACCGACGAAGCGCCCGGCCTGGAACTGGATCACCTGGAAGCCATGCGCTTCTTTTTAGCGCCGTTTTCAACCCGGCGCGAGGCGCTCCCGGCGGCGCAGGTATTCCTCCAAACCCTGCTGCCACTGCCCCTTTGCTGGCGGAATTATGACCACGTGTGAGGAGAATGCGACATGGCCAAGCAAGCCCGCTACTTCACGGAGTTCCTCACGGATTCCCCGGAACTGCCCGCGCTGCTGGCGGAACCCTGGCTCCGCGTTATTGCAACGTATGAAGGGGATCCCACAAACCTCGCTATCACCGCCGTTTGCTTCCCGAAGGAGAATGCGGCGCAGGTGCAGGCGCATATGATTTTTGACGACTACCCTGTGCAGTATTGGTGGGACCGCAAGCACGGCTACGAGATCCGCGCGGATAGCATCACACTGCACGCACAATTCACCAAGCACCCGCCGGGGGAAGCAGCTCTGCGCCGCAAATACCGCGGGCGCCGCCGCCAAGCGGCCAAGACCCGGCGTATACGCGCCAAAGACAAGGCCGCGTGCGCCACGCTGGAAGCGCCCGGCTGTCTGCGCGGCAGACCGTCGCTCTTCTTCCCCACCTATCGCCCGTTGCGCTATGGCAAGCCGGGGGGCGAAAGCTGCTTTCGCTTCCGCTTCCACAAAGCCCGGGGCGACGCTCCCCTGCCCCTGCTGATTTTCTTCCACAGCGCAGGTTCGCCGGGCTTTGACGGATACAGGCCGCTGTGCGAATTCACCCTGCCCTGGCGGGCGCTGCAACGCAGCCACACCCGCTGCCACACCGTTGTGCCGCAGTTGGGGTTCGACGAGCTATACAACAGCGACGCGCACAGCCAAACCCTGGGCGAAGTGATCGACTGGGTGGCCGAAAGCACCGGCACGCTGGATCGCAGCCGCATCTACCTGGCGGGCATTTCCTACGGCGGCCACTGCGCAATCTATGAATGTTACCGCCACCCGGCGCGTTATGCCGGGGCAGTCCCCTGCGTCGGCTGGATTTATCTGCCACCGGGGCAACCGGAAGTGACCTGCCTTTATGACGCAAACGACCCCTACCATTCGGAATTTGATGCAGCGGGGTGGGATTCCCTTGCGCAAACGCCGCTCTGGCTGGCGTATAGCTGCATCGAAAAAGCGCACAACGAACCCGTTCAGGCGGCGATGGAAGCACGGCAAGCCGACTGCCGCGCCACGCGCATCGATAAAGGCGGCCACGGGATGTCGCGTTACTTCCTGCCCAAAACGGCGTGGGTAACGTGGCTGTTCCAACAGCGGAAGCCCCATCATTGAACCCCAAAAATTTTGCAATAAAGAAAGGCGGAACCCCCATGGCAAATTTTGATGTTCCCTTTGTGGACAAGAACGCGGAGCGGCACGTACTTTCCAAGCGCATCGGCAAAATCATCGATCACATCGCGGATACCTACCTCTACCCCGCAAGCGAACCCACCGGCAATTTTGAATACCGGGACGGCCAAAGCACCATCGAACAGCTGCACGAGGGGCAGTGGCGCAAGTACGAAAGCGAAACGGAGTTCTGGGGTTACCCGGAATGCTACTGCTGGTTCCGGCAGACCATCACTGTGCCGCAGCGCTTTGCGGGGCAGCCGGTCGTCTATGAGGCGCTGCCGCACGACAGCGGCTGGCGCGAAACCAACCCCCAGCTGATCCTTTTTGCCAACGGGAAGCTGCTCCAGGGCATGGATTCCAACCACCGCCAGGTGCTGCTGCTGGATTCCGCCAAGGGCGGCGAGGTGTTTGAAATCGCGCTCAACGCCTACACGGACCCCTTTGCATGGAAGGGGCCGGTGCGGATGCGCGCCCGCCTGCGCACCGTCAGCACACTGGCCAAAGACCTCTATTTTGACCTCAAAACGCCGCTGGAAACCGCCAATTGCTACGAAGCCGACGACCTCCCGCGCGTCAAACTGCTGCGGGCGCTCAACGCGGCCTGCAATCTTTTGGAGATGAGCGACGAAAACGACGTCGCCGCCTTTGAAGCCTCCGCCAAAGAAGCGATCGCCTATTTGGAGCAGGAGATTTACTCCGGCGAGCAAAGCGAGATCCTGGCTTCGTGCATCGGCCACACGCACATTGACGTCGCATGGCTCTGGCGGCTGCGGCAGACGCGGGATAAAGCCGGGCGCTCCTTCGCCACCGTGCTGAAATACATGGAAGAATACCCGGAATACAAGTTCATGTCCTCCCAGGCGCAGCTCTATGATTACGTCAAGCAGGATTACCCGGAGGTCTATGAAGGCATCAAGCAGCGCATTGCCGAAGGCCGCTGGGAAGCCGAGGGCAGCATGTGGGTGGAATCCGACACCAACGTGATTTCCGGCGAATCCCTGGTGCGGCAGTTCCTGGTGGGCAAGCGCTTCTTCCGGCAGGAATTCGGCATCGATAACAAGATCATGTGGCTGCCCGATGTGTTCGGTTACTCCGGGGCGCTGCCGCAGATCATCAAAAAATCCGGCATCGATTACTTTATGACCACCAAGATCAGCTGGAACGAATACGACAAAGTCCCGTTCGACACCTTCCTTTGGCAGGGCATTGACGGCACGGAGGTGCTGGCGCACTTTTCCACCGGGGCGGACGCCATCCAGGGGCGCATCCCCTCCCACTTCACGACCTACAACGCATTCCTTGCGCCCGACCAGGTGATCGGCGGCTGGCGGCGGTATTCCAACAAGGATCTCAACAGCGAATACCTGATCACCTTTGGCTACGGCGATGGCGGCGGCGGGCCGACCACCGAAATGCTTGAACACAGCCGCCGCATGAACAAAGGCGTTGCGGGCTGCCCCAAGGTGATCCAGCAACCGAGCCTGGATTTCTTCCGCGACCTGGAAGCCCAGGTGACGGGCGACGACCACCTGCCCACCTGGCGCGGGGAGCTTTATCTGGAATTCCACCGCGGCACCCTGACGGCGCAGGCGCGCAACAAGCGCTTCAACCGCAAGAGCGAGCTGCTCTTCCACGATGCTGAAACCCTGGCCGCCCTTGCGCTGCAATATGCCGGCACGGCCTATCCGGCGGAGCAGATCCTCGAAAACTGGAAGCTGATTTTGCTCAACCAGTTCCATGATATTATCCCCGGTTCTTCCATCAAGGAAGTCTATGAGGATTCCAAGGAGCAGTACCTTCAGGTGCTGGCCGAAGGCGAAGACCTGGCGCTGGCGGCCATGCAGACCCTTGCGGCGCAAATTGGCGGCTGCGGCCGCGTCGTGGTGTTCAACACCCTGGGCTTTGCCCGCGATGACGTCGCCTTTGCCGCATTGCCGGAACTCCCTGCCGGGCAGCGCCCCGTGCTGCGCGACGCCGACGGCAGCGAGCTGCCCAGCCAGATCACCCATGACGGCAAGCTGTGCTTCCTGGCAAAAGGCGTGCCCGCCAAGGGCTGGAAGAGCTTCGGCCTTTCGCTGACCGGCGAACCCGCGCCCGCCTTTGCTGCGATTGACGCAACCGGCAACGTCGTTGAAAACGACGCGCTGCGCGTCACGTTTGACGACGATTATAACATCGCCGAACTGCTGCACAAGGCCACGGGGCGCACCGTCGCCCCCGCCGGGGAAATCCTTGGCCGCCTGGTCGCATTTGAAGACCGCCCCTTCAACCATGATGCGTGGGATATTAAGGCCTACTACCGCGAAAAGAGCTGGGATATTGACGACGTGCAATCGGCAACGGTGGTCGAAGCCGGCCCCGTGCGCACGGTGCTGCGCGTGGTGCGCAAGTATTTGCAATCCACCATCCAGCAGGATTACATCTTTGCGCCCAGCAGCGAACGCATCGATGTGGAATATTATCTGGATTGGAAAGAGCGCAACATCGCCCTCAAGGCGGATTACCCGGTGGAAGTCAACACGGGTCGCGCAACCTATGACATCCAGTTCGGCAACATTGAGCGCACCACCCACGAAAACACGACCTGGGATTATGCGCAGTTTGAAGCCTGCGGCCACAAGTGGGCGGATCTGAGCGACAACGGCTTCGGCCTTTCCGTCCTCAACGATTGCAAATACGGCTGGACGATCAAGGGCAACCGCATCCTTCCCACGCTCCTGCGCTGCGCCACCGGCCCCAATGTGGATCAGGACCGCGAGGAACACCGCTTCACCTATTCCATTTATCCCCATGCGGGCGCGGTGAGCGAAAGCAACGTGGCGCAGGAAGGCTACAGCCTCAACGTGCCGCTGCGCACAATCGTCGCCGAACCCGGTGAAGGTGCGCTCCCCGCAACCTTCGGCCTTGTCAGCGCCGACGCGGGCAACATCATCATCGAAACCGTGAAGAAAGCGGAAGACAGCGACGCGCTGGTGATCCGCTTCTACGAAACCTGGAACCGCCGCACGGAAACCACCCTGCGCTTCGGCTCTGCGCTGGCCGCAGCGGCGGAATGCGACCTGATGGAAGAAAACGACAGCCCCCTGCCCTTCACAGGCAACGAACTGCCGCTGGTCTTCAAGCCGTTTGAACTCAAAACGGTGAAGGTCGTGCTGGCGTAACATGGCTTTTGTTCTATAACTATTGCAGATCAGAATGATCCAACGAAAGGAACCGCCTATGCTGACCGATGTCGAGATTGCACAAAACGCGCAGATGCTGCCCATCACGGAAGTCGCCGCGAAGCTCGGCCTTTGTGAAGATGACCTGGAGCTTTACGGCAAACACAAGGCAAAGCTAAACGATCAGCTTTACAAAAGCCTCAGCAAAAAGCCGGACGGCAAGCTGGTGCTGGTCACGGCCATCAACCCCACGCCCGCCGGTGAGGGCAAAACCACCGTCACCGTCGGGTTGGGGCAAGCGTTGCAGCGCATCGGCCAGCGGGCGGTCATCGCGCTGCGCGAACCTTCCCTGGGGCCGGTGTTCGGCATCAAGGGGGGCGCGGCGGGCGGCGGCTACGCCCAGGTGATCCCGATGGAGGACATCAACCTCCACTTCACCGGCGACATGCACGCCATCACCGCCGCCAACAATTTGCTCTGCGCCGTGCTGGATAATCACCTGCAACAGGGCAATGCGCTGGGGATTGACCCCCGGCAGGTGCTGCTCAAACGCTGCATGGATATGAACGACCGCGCCCTGCGGGATATTACCGTGGGGCTGGGCGGGCGGCTCAACGGCGTGCCGCGTGAAGACGGCTTCCAGATCACCGTGGCCAGCGAAGTGATGGCGATCCTGTGCCTTGCAAACGACCGCGCCGATTTGCGGCAGCGGCTCGAACGCATCCTGGTGGCCTTCACCTACGATAACCAGCCCGTGTATGCCCGCGATTTGGGCGTTTGCGGCGCAATGACGCTGCTGCTCAAAGACGCCCTCAACCCCAACCTGGTGCAGACCCTCGAAGGCAGCCCCGCGCTGATGCACGGCGGCCCCTTCGCCAACATCGCCCACGGCTGCAATTCCCTGCGCGCCACGCGCCTTGCGCTGAAGCTGGCGGATTACACCGTCACCGAAGCGGGCTTCGGCTCCGATTTGGGCGCCGAAAAGTTTTTGGATATAAAGTGCCGCGCGGGCAACCTGAAACCCAGCTGCGTGGTGCTGGTGGCCACGGTACGGGCGCTGAAATACAACGGTGGCGTGCCAAAAGTCGACCTTGCCGCCGAAAATGTGGAAGCCCTGCGCAAAGGCAGCGTCAACCTGCGCACGCACATCGAAAACCTGCGCGGCTTCGGCCTGCCCGTGGTGGTGGCGCTCAACCGCTTTGCCGGCGATAGCGATGCGGAGCTGGCCGTGCTGCAAGAGCTTGCCCGGGAAACGAAAGCCCCCCTGGCGCTGACGGAGGTCTTCGCCAAAGGCGGCGCGGGCGGCGAAGAACTGGCAAGGCTTGTGTGCGAAACAATCCGGCAGCACGACGGCGCAGATACGTTCCGGCCACTGTATGCCTTGGAAGACAGCATCGAAGCAAAGCTGCACAGCATTGCCACAAAAATTTACCATGCAGACGGCGTGCAGTGGACGGCGAGCGCACAAAAATCCCTGCGCCGCCTGGAAACGCTGGGCTACGGCAACCTGCCGGTGTGCGTGGCCAAAACGCAGTATTCCCTTTCCGATGATCCGACCAAACTTGGCCGCCCGGAAGGCTTTACGCTCACGGTGCGGGATTGTTATGCCAGCGCCGGGGCGGGCTTCGTGGTCGCGCTCACGGGCGACATCATGACCATGCCCGGTCTGCCCAAAGAACCCGCCGCCTGCCGGATGGACATTGCTGACGACGGGAACATTGTGGGGTTATTCTGATGGCTAATAGCCGATTCACCCACTATCTACATCTGTTATACTGTTCCGCTTTAAGTAACCGCAGATCAACCATCCTCAAAGAAGTAACCAGGCGCATAATATTCTCGAAATGCCCACAAACGCACCCCAGAATGCCCCCAAAACCACCCAAAACGAGCTTTACAGCGCC
>JAITNG010000118.1 GCA_031290595.1 Oscillospiraceae bacterium | reverse complement strand
AAACGCCAAAATCAACGGCCTACCTGGACACGGCGTTCCGTGTCCAGGTAGGCTGGCGCATCAACCAGGCACGCGCTCCCATTCGGTGATTGTGTAAGTTCGCACCTCTCCGTCAGGGTAATGCACAACAGATTTTATGCAATTGCTGTTGGCGTCATAATCGTATGTGGTATACTCTAAAACAATTCCATCAGGATCATACGTTACCCTTTTCGTTTGATTGCCACTGGTGTCATACTCATATGTGTGATACCCTTCAACAGTTCCGTCAGGGTTATGGCCTGTAGCCTTTATTTGCTTGCCCGTGTCATCGTAATCAAATGTGAAATATATAGTAACAGTTCCGTCAGAATCACAGCCTGCATATTGAATTAGATTGCCATTGGTATCATAATCAGATGTTTCATACGACAGAACAACTCCGCTGGAATTATGGTATGTGCTTTTGATTTCATTGCCATTGGTGTCATAATCATATGTTTCATAGCTTGAAATCCCGTCAGAAAAATAGATTTCTTGCTTTATTTTATTGCCATTGGCATCGTATTCATATGTGGAATACCAGTTTTGTGTATCATCGGCATTATACTCAGTGCTTTTCGTTTCCCGATACGCCGGTTTTACCGGCTCTGCGGCCGTTGTGGCAACTGTTGTGGTTGCTGCTGCATCGGCTGCTGCATCTGTTGTTGTAGCGTCTTTCCGAAAGGGATTGCGCGCCCCGCCGTCGGCGTTGAGGAGCCACAGACCGCCGCCCGCGATGGCGATACACACGACCAGGGCAACGGCGAAGAGGATTTTCCATGGGTTCGATTTTTTGGGCGGCACCGCCAGGGGGGCTTGTGGCGCGGGGGAGATAGGCGGCGCAGGTGGAACAATTGGCGCAGGTGGTACCGGCGCAGGCACAGGCGTTGGCGCAGCAACTTGCGCACCGCATTTTGTGCAGAATTTTACGCCGTCAGCCAGCTGGTTGCCGCATTTTGGGCAGAACATAAGAAAAACACCCCTTTTCTATTTTAGGCGTAGTCCGCTTCCGTCAGCAGCACGTGGTTCAGCTTCACCCAGTAGCTTTCAAAAATATCCTTCGGGTCGCCGATGCCGTTGACGATCAGCACGGTTTCGCTCTCCTTCATCCGCTCAAAGGCCTTGAAGTATTGCTCGCGGATGATCTTTGCGCGTTCCACGTTATCCCACTTTTCTTCCGTCGCCCGCTCTGCTGCGCGGCGCTTTTCGCATTCTTCCGGCGGCACATCGATGAAGATGGTCATATCCGCCCTGAGCAGACGCATAGCCGCCGTGTTGTAGGAACACAGGGTTTCCATGGAAGTTTCGGGGCTTTGGTAGGCGAAGTTGGAAAAATAATAGCGGTCGCAAAGCACGTGGTTGCCCGTTTGCAGCTGGGGCAAAACCTCGTTGTGGATGTGCTCATAGCGGTCGGCGGCAAAAAGCAGCGCCTCGGTTTCCCGCTGGACGAAGATCGTCTTTTTGCTGATGCCGCGGCAGATCAGCCCTGGCACGCTGTCGCTGGGTTCCCGCGTGGTGAAGACCTTGCGCACCCGCGCGGGGCGGCACATGGAGGCCAGGCGTTCGCGCAAAAATTCCAGCTGCGTGGTCTTTCCGCAGCCGTCGAGGCCCTCAAAAACGATGAATTTCCCTTGATTTGGCATAATAAACCTCCTGAAAAAGATGGTGACGACGCACCGATTTCGCATCGCCGATACATTATACCACAAACCGCCGCCGTTCTCAACTGTTATTTTGGCGGGGGAGGGGGTGACCCTCGGGGGCTTCGAGGGGTATTTGGTTTGTGTCTACGGCCTGGTTGGCACTTTTGCGAGTGCCGTTAAGATATATAGCAGCAACAAACTTCATATATATGGGACTATTCGGCAGACTGACAACTATTGTTGCATTT
Organism: Oscillospiraceae bacterium; assembly: GCA_031290595.1. GTDB lineage: Bacteria > Bacillota > Clostridia > Oscillospirales > Acutalibacteraceae > WRMQ01. The sequence continues at coordinate 6,377 of JAITNG010000118.1, read as the reverse complement.
CCGAAACTTCCAACACCAGCTGGGGTATAGAACCTAGGGTCGGTTACAGCAATTTTTTCGTACTGATTTTCTTTATACATAAAACTGCATTTATAAGTTACTCTGCGTCTTATATCGTCATACACTTCATATACCTTCATATCGCTAACCTTAACAAGGCGTAACGAACCTTTTGTTCGTTTGATTTCATCATCGTTTAGTCGATCTAATTTGTTGCCAAACAAGAAAGTCTCGTTCACAGGAGACAGTTTGGCAACATATGCTTTTATTGATTCGTCTAACAGTTTCCAACCAATAAGTATTGCGTTTTCTGTTTGATTGGCAAGGGGAGACGGAACGACTTCCGCATCAATTACCGTTTTGGTAAAGGGTGTTGAATTATCTGGCGGCAACGAATCACCGTCCTTATCGGCAACAAGCCGAATCCACTTCCCCTCTTCGGTTATTCCTGCGACACAACGCCCGGAGGTTTTCTTGTCGTTTCGTTGTTTATAGCTTCTTGTTAGTATTGCAATTTTCAAAATAACACCCTCTTATATATGTGTTATACTTATATTTGAATTAGAGTCAACTATTTTTTCTGCTGCAAGTCTCCGATGACATTGATCCGCAGTCGGTTCACTACACAATAAAACAATATTTTGATAATCTGCATAGCGACTAAAAAAGGTTTTAACTGCATCACGTTCCTCAATTAGTGCAGCATAACTTATCGCATACTCTGCCCATGAAATTTGCTTGCGCTTATAAGCGTCAAGGATTTCCTTTGTTGGAGCCAGTTCCAAATAGTGGTCATAAGCGCAATCACATATTTCTTTTAGAAAATACATCAAATCCTCGCCCTTTGAAAAACCTGCAAGTTGTGATTTATTGTTCAAACGTATATCCAATAACAAATCGATTTTGTTGGCTGTTAAAATTTCAAAAAACTGCCGTGCGGACTTCTTGGTGAACCCCATCGTGTATATTTTCATCGGTTGCGTCCTCTCCCCTATATCCTATTTCGGAATTTCGCTTTTTATATGCCTTCGCTATCAAGGTTTTATCGTCAGTTGGTTCATCAAATAGTGTAATCTGATTTCTGTATGGGAAATATTTGTTCAGCAACTGCAATTCAATATCTTCCTGTGATTCCGTAACGCCTCCGGAAAGTATGTGCGCAACATCATATCCGCTGTCATTGAAGACCCGCGAAACCATGATTGAACGATGACAAGTGGCGGGGTCTTTTTCCGCACACATAAGAGCTAATGGATAGCCTTGTTCAATGCTTTTTTGCAATTTACAAAACCCTTGTTGAAACTGTGGGGATTGCGCAAATTTTTCAAAATTCAAATATCCTTCATCTGAGAAATAATGACGGTCTGCTTGTCGTGCGCCAAATTCCTGCGCATAATTTCTATAATAAATATTGCGGTCTTTCAAAAGCCGCTCTATATTCGGCCTGTTGTACTCTGGCGAATGCATCGAATAGGGCATACTACGAATATCCACTAATAACTTCACACCGTAATTCTCAAGGGCATCAAGAAAATCAGCCGTCTGGAATGCAGTGTATCCTATGGTATATAGAGCCGCCACAGCAATCACCTCACAAAATCATATCATTCAAAAACAACGCAAATCCGAACCCCTCTCCCACCGAACAAATCGGGGAACGGTGGGGTTCGGATTTGGTGTAATCCTGGCGGAGAGCAAGGGATTCGAACCCTCGAAACGTTTTAGGCGTTTACACGATTTCCAGTCGTGCTCCTTCGACCAACTCGGACAACTCTCCATAAGGCCGCAGGCAGTCACTCCTGCGGCGCAAAGACATTATAACGCATTGGGAAAGAAAATGCAAGAAAAATTTTGCAGGCGCTAGCCGATTTTTTGGCCGTTTTCCAGTTTGATCTTGCCCAGGAAGGGGACTTTCAGGAAGCCGCTGGCGACGCCGTTTTCAAAGGTGATGGAGAAGGGGATCTCTTTGCCCTTGAGCAGATCCGTGGCGGCGGTGCCGGTGATGGTGTCGCCTTCTTCGGTGATGCCGTAGATGCTGATTTCGGGGATGTCAATATCCGCCAGGTCGATGGTGACGTCGTATTTGCCGCCCTTGTCCGCAACGCCAAGGATGGCGTCGCCCTTGTAAAACATGGTGTCAACGTGGAATTTCCAATTGCCGAGTCCGATCATAGTGGTTCAAATCCTTTCTGTCATTGCCGTCGGTCGCTGCCGGCGGGATGTCTGATTTCCATTATGCGCGTTTTTTTGAAAAAAGTATTGTAAAAATCGTCGGGTTCTGTTAAAATATTATTCTGAAAGGGTGATGCTGCGTGAAGCGCCGTTTTGCAAAAGAAGAGTCCACCCCGCCCTCGGCGCTTGTGCCGGAGGTTCGCGCTTATATTGCAGAACAGCTGCGGTGCCAGCGGAGCATCCGCGTGGGGGAAATTGCCCAGCAGCTTGGCCGCAGCGCCAGTTACCTCAACGCTTGCTTCAAGGCCGCCACAGGCGAAAGCATCAGCGCTTACACCCAGCGGCAGCGGATTGAACAGGCCAAGCGCCTGTTGGAATCCTCCGATTCCCTTGCGGAAATCTGGACGGAGCTTTCCTATTACGATCAACCCCACTTCAACCGCCAGTTCAAAAAGGCGACGGGGTTCACACCCCAGGAGTATCGGAAAAAATGCAGCTAAAACACGAAAATACGAACGTAAGGACGGATACACATATGGATCTTGCAATCATGGGCTACGGCGTGGTGGGTTCGGGGGTGGCGCAGCTGCTGCACCAAAATTATGAGAGCATCGTCGCCCGCTCCATGCAGCCCAGCCTGCGCCTGAAGTACATCCTCGATTTGCGCGCATTCCCCGGCGACCCCTACGGGCATTTGGTGATCCGGGATGTGCAGACGATTCTGGAGGACCCGGAAGTCGGCATCGTGGTGGAAACCATGGGCGGGCTGCACCCGGCGTTTGCCTTCGTGCTTGCTTGCCTGGAAGCGGGCAAGAGCGTGGTCACATCCAACAAGGAACTGGTGGCCGCCAAGGGCTACGAGCTGCTGGAAGCCGCCAGGGCGCACAACGTCAACTTCCTGTTTGAAGCCAGCGTCGGCGGCGGCATCCCGATTCTGCGCCCCCTTTCCCAGTGCCTTGCCGCCAACAAGATCACCGAGGTGGCGGGCATCCTCAACGGCACCACCAACTTCATCCTCACCCGGATGTTTGAGGACGACATGCCCTTCCCCGCAGCGCTGCGCCTGGCGCAGGAAAACGGGTATGCCGAAAAAGACCCCACCGCCGATATTGAAGGCCACGACGCTTGCCGCAAAATCTGCATCCTGGCAGCGCTCGCCTTCGGGCGGCACGTCTACCCTGAACAGGTGCGCACCGAAGGGATTTCGTCGCTGCGTGCGGAGGACGTGGCGTGCGCAAGCGCCGGGGGGTTCGCCATCAAGCTGCTGGGGCGTGCGGTGCGCCTGCCGGACGGGCGCATCAGCGCAACCGTTGCCCCGGCGCTGGTGCCGCACAGCTGCTTGCTGGCCAATGTCAGCGATGTTTACAACGCCATCCTGGTGCGCGGCGACGCCATCGGCGACGTGATCTTCTATGGGCGGGGCGCAGGGAAGCTGCCCACCGCCAGCGCCGTTGTGGCCGATATTATCGACTGCGGCAAGCATGTGCAGCACCGCAAGTTCTTTGGCTGGGACCCCGCCGACCCCGCCTTTGTCGCCCCGGCGGAAGAGGACGTTTCCGCTTTTTATATCCGCACGGTTTGTGCGCTTGCTTTTGATTTGGAGGCCGCAAAGGCGGCGCTGCTGCGGCAGTTCCCCGGCGTGCGCTGGTTGGAGCGCCCCGGCGCAGCCCCCGGTGAACTGGCGTTTTTGCTCCCCCCGGCGGTGGAAAGCGAAGCCCGCGCCGCCCTGGCAGAAAATTTTGATGTGCAGCCGGAAACGGTATTGCGCGTCATAGAATTTTAGTCGCCTGCGGCGCAGTCACAGATAACGTGTTCTAAATTTGTTATAATACAAAAGGAGGCAGCGCATGGAAAAATCGAACGGCGTGGCGGAATCTGCGGCTTGGGCCTGTGAGCAGATCAGGGCGTTGGTGGGGCGCTTTGGCCCCCGCGCACCCGGCAGCCCCGCCGAGTGGGATGCACAACAGGCCATGGCCGCGCAGATGCAGCCCTGGGCGGATTCCGTCGAAACCGAAGGCTTCCCGGTGCATCGCCAGGCGTTCATGGGGTTCATCCCCTTCACTGTGCTGCTGAACATGGCGGCTGCCGTCCTCTTCTGGTTCCAGTATGCCCTTGCCGGGCTGGTGCTGGTGACGCTTGCGGCCATCCCCCTGGTGCTGGAATTTGCCATGTACCGCCAGTTTATCGACCGGCTCTTTAAGGCCTACCCTTCGCACAACGTGATTGCCCGGCGCAAGCCCGCCGGGGGCGCGGCCGTCAAAAAGCGCATCTACCTGGTCGGCCACGCGGATTCCCAATATGAGTGGACGCTCAACTACCGCCTGGGCGGCGTGGGGATGAAGCTGGTGCTGATCCCCGCCGTGGTGGGGCTGATCATCTGCTTTTGCGCCAACCTGCTGCGCTTTGCGCTGGTGGATCTTGCGCACATCCCGGCGGAAACGGGCTTTTTGCGCTGGCTCTTTTGGATTGCCGGGATTGTGCTGTTTGTGCTGTTCCCTTGCGACATCGGCTTCCTGTTCTTCCAGAGCCGCCGCCGCAGCGTCCCCGGGGCGAACGACAACCTTTCGGGCTGCTACGTCGCCATGGCGGCGCTGAAGGAGCTGGCCGAAGCGGACGTGCGCTTTGCGGATACCGAGGTGGTGGTACTACTCACGGGTTCGGAAGAAGCCGGGCTGCGCGGCGCAAAGGCCTACGTCAAAAAGCACAGGGCGGAACTGCTTGACCCGGCCGTCGAAACGGTTGCCCTGGGGCTGGATACCTTCCGCGACCGCAAGGATATTGCCATCTATAACCGCGATCTCAGCGGCACGGTGCGGCACAGCCCGCTGGTGCAACAGCTGATGAAGGCCGCCGGGGAACGCTGCGGGTTTGACCTGCCGTCGGCCTCCATCTACATCGGCGCATGTGACGCGGTGGCGTTCACACAGGCGGGGGTCAAGGCCACGGGCTTTGCCGCCATGGATCCCACGCCGCCCCGCTGGTACCACACAAGGCTCGATGACGTCGATCTGCTGGCGCCGGAAGCCATCGGGGCAGGGCTTGCGATTACGCTGGAAGCGGTCAACATCTTCGCCCGGGAAGGGCTTGCTAAAAATTGAAGACTTTTTCTTTGACCCAACACAAGGGAGGTGTGAACTGCATGAAAAACAACTGGTCCAAAAAGGCGACGCTGCTGCTGGCTGCCATCTGTGTGGCGCTTTCGGTGATCAACAGCGCGGTGGTCAAGCCCAAGGCGGCCTGGCTGCTCCAGGTGGACGGCGTGCCGATCTATCGCGAACTGTATACCTATTACCTTTCAGAAGCCCTGCGCAACCCCGCATACAGCGATGCGGCGAAGGACGAAAAACAGCGCAAGGCGCTGCGCGAAGACGTTGCGCGGCGCTGCATGGCCTTCATCGCGGTCAACAGCGAGCTGCACAACATGTGGCAGGTGCTGGAACAACAATACAAGGCGCAGGTGGCCGAACGCGCGGGCTTCCTGTGGCGCACCTTCGGCGACTACTACAGCGCCATCGGCGTGGGGAAGGAAACCATCACCCAGGTGGCGACATACAAGGCCAACCAAAAGCAGCTTTTCTTCTCCATCTATGACGCCGGCAGCCGTAAGGTGCCGGAACAGCAGATCAAGGATTATTTTTACCGCACCCATGCGGCCTACGAGGGCTTGCGCGTCTTCCGCACCGCGCTGGATGCAACCGAGGACGGCGGCGGCGAACGCCCCATGACCGCGGCGGAAAGCGAAGCGCTGCGCAAGAAGCTCGTCGCCCTGGCGGAAGAAATCAACAAGGGCAAGGATTTCTTCACCGCTTGCGAAGAACACGCCGCAGACCTCAGCTACGCAGCCCCCAGCACGGCGGAGCTGCGCCGGGGCGACGCAGACTTCACCGAAGCGGAGTTTGAGAAGGTGCGCCAGCTCGATCCTTCCAAGGTGACGGTGCTGGAATTCCCGGGCTTCTTCCTCCTGGCGCGGGGCGTCAACATGGGCGAGGGCGACAACCCCAGGGAATATTACGACCCCCAGCGCGGCGAGTGCCTGTGGGAAATGAAGCAGGCCGAATACGCAGTGTTGCTTGAAGAACTGACGGCTTCCTACCGTGCGGATGAAAACGAAGCGGCGGTGGAAGATTTGCTGGACGCATGGAAGTGGTAGGTGCGTTGGCGTTTTATCCCGGTTTGTAGGGACACGGCGTGCCGTGTCCAGGTGC
>JAITNG010000106.1 GCA_031290595.1 Oscillospiraceae bacterium | reverse complement strand
TGATAGCCGGTTTAACCGCAACCTCTATAGCGCTATTAGCGCAATTTTGGTAGGGGCGACTAGCAGTCGCCCGGAGCTTTAAAATTACGTTTTTAATCGAGGAACAGTTTTAATGCCCGGCGCGCCCGAGGCACGCCCTACAAAAATCCGGCCAAAGGCCGTTTGCGCTGTTCCCCTCTGCAATGATTGCAAAACCGAAAATGTTTATTTTCCACCCCGCCATAGCCAGCCGGAGCTTTAAAATTACGTTTACCAATTGTGGAACAGCATTAAACCTCTGCTTGCAACAGCACAACAAAATTTCCTGAAGGGCGGTTCTCTATGCTTCTGCTCCGTGCGCTTTCTATCCCGCTGGATGGCGACTTTGGCGAAAACCTTACCCGCGCTGCTGCGGCGCATTTGCGCTGCCCGGTTGCGGAGCTGCGCGGCGTGCGTTTGCTCCGCCGTGCGGTGGATAGCCGCCACCGGCAGGATGTGCATTTTGTGTGCAGCATCTCGTTTGCCCTGGCCGCCCCACTGGAGGAGGAACGGCTGCTCCGCCGGAATATCCCCGGCCTGGAAGCCTGGCAGGCCGCCCTGCCGGAGCCGCCGCCCTTGCGCCGCAGCAGCGCCCTGCGCCCGGTGGTGGCCGGGTTCGGCCCGGCGGGCGTCTTTGCCGCGCTGACCCTTGCCCGCGCCGGGCTGCGCCCCCTTGTGCTGGAACGCGGCTATGCGACCGAACGCCGCCAAAGCGACCTGGCGGCATTCCATCGCACCCGCCGCCTTTGCCCTGAAAGCAACATCCAATTCGGCGAAGGCGGCGCGGGCGCCTTCTCAGACGGCAAGCTGAACACGGGCATCAAAGACCCTCTCTGCCGCTTTGTGCTGGAAGAACTGGCCGCCCACGGTGCGCCGCCTGAAATCCTGACCGACGCCAAGCCCCACATCGGCACCGACCGCCTGGGCGCGGTCAACACGGCGCTGCGGGCGGAGATTGAAGCGTTGGGCGGCGAAGTGCGCTTCGGCTGCCGCATGGAGGGCTGGATAACCGAACACGGCAGCCTGCGGGGCGTCCGTTGGGCAGAAGCGGGCGGCGGCTCCGGCGAATGCGAAACCGACGCACTGCTGCTGTGCATCGGCCATTCCGCGCGGGATACCATTGCGCTGCTGCACCGCCTGGGCGTGCAAATGGCGCAAAAGCCCTTCGCCATGGGCGTGCGCATCGAACACAAGCGCGAATGGATCGACCGCACGCAATACGGCAGCTTTGCGGGGCATCCGGCATTGGGCGCGGCAGATTATAAGCTGGCCGTGCGCACCCCCGGCGGCCAGGGTGTTTATACCTTTTGCATGTGCCCCGGCGGCACGGTGCTCTGCGCCCCTTCGGAGGAAGGCGGCCTCGTCACAAACGGCATGAGCGCCTATGCCCGCGATACGGAAAACTCCAATGCGGCGCTGCTGGTGGGCGTGGAACCCGCGATGGAGGGCGACCACCCCCTGGCCGGGTTCGCGCTCCAGCGGCGCATTGAGCAGGCGGCCTTTGCGCTCGGCGGCGGGGATTACACCGCACCCGCCCAGACCGTCGCTTCGTTCCTGGGTTCCGGCGCGGCGGCCACAAAATTTGGCGCGGTCGCGCCCAGTTGCCCCACCGGCGCGGTACCCGCCGACTTGCGGCGCTGCCTTCCCCCTGCCGTCAGCGGCGCACTGGCGGCGGCGCTGCCTATGCTCGGGCGCAAGCTGCGCGGCTTTGATCACCCCGAAGCCCTGCTCACCGCGCCGGAAACCCGCAGTTCCTCCCCCGTGCGCATCCTGCGGGATACCGCCGGGCAAGCCAGCATTCGCGGCATTTACCCCTGCGGGGAGGGCGCGGGCTACGCAGGCGGCATCGTTTCAGCGGCAGTGGATGGCATCCGCGCAGCCTGGGCGGTTTTTTCGACGGCTGAAGCACTTCTTTAATAGCAAAATAGTATAACTTGCCGGGTATGCACGCGAAAAAACCCCCGCAGCCTCCCTGTTGGGGGGATGCGGGGGTTCCGTTTGCCTATTCGCTTATCGCACTACCAGCTGATTCACAAGCCCGTTGTCTGCCGCCTGATATTCCGGCACAGGCAATTCACGCACGAGGGAAGAGGCGCGGCTCCTATCGCCGTTCTTGAATGCCACCGCCTTGTCCAGGCTTTGCTTTAGCTCGTCAAAATAATTCTCCATTTTTCATCCCTCTTTCAATGCAGCAATCAGGCGATTTAATACGCGAGATTGCTCTGGAGTCAGGTTTGTCTGCACGTTCTGGGGTACGCCAGCAACAGAAAAGACATCCCAGTTTCATCCATCCCGCTTGGCGATCAGCCTTGTTGCGTTCAGCACCGTCAGCACCATTACGCCTACGTCGGCGAAGACCGCGAGCCAGAGCAGACCGCCCGGCACCACCATGTTCAGCCCGATCACCAGGCCTTTGATGACCATGGCGAAGACCACGTTGGCGCGGATCACCCGCTGCGACGCCCGGAACAGCTTGCGCACACGCACCAGCGGCGCCACCGAGTTGCCGATGAGGATCATATCGGCCGCTTCGCCCGCCGCCTGCGCCCCCGATCCCATGGCGATCCCCACATCCGCCAGCGCTAGCACGGGCGCATCGTTGATACCGTCGCCCACATAGAGGACGCTCCCCTCCCCTTTGAGCCGCTCCAGCGCCGCCAGCTTCCCTTCCGGGAGCAGCGCCGCCTGCACTTCATCGATCCCGCAGCGCTGCGCCGCCAGTTCCGCCGCCGCCAGTTCATCGCCGGTGAGCAGCACCAGCTTGCAGATGCCCAGCTTTTTCAGCTCCGCCAAGGCCTGGGGCGCATCGGGGTGCAGCTCGCTTTCAAGCCGGAACGCGCCCACGCAGATGCCATCAACCGCAAGATGCACCTGTGCGCCGGGCGCTGCCACCGGGGCGACGCCGTGTTCTTCCAGCAGCCGTCTGCCGCCGCAAAGTACCTGCCGCCCCCGGTAGAGGGCGCGCACGCCGCCGCCCGGCAACTCGCGCACATCCTGCAAAGCGGATTCTTCCACCCCGCCGCCCGCTGCCCGGATCGCCCGCCCCAACGGATGGGCGGAGTAGCGCTCCGCAGCGGCGGCATATTCGAGCAGCGCCGCTTCACCCCAATCCGCAAAGGAAAAAACTTCGGCCAGGCGCAAATGATCGGTGGTGAGCGTGCCGGTTTTATCGAAGGCCGCGATTGTGACGCGGCTCATCTCTTCCACATAGCGGCCACCTTTGACAAGAACGCCGCGCCGCGCCGCGCCGCCGATGGCGGCAAAAAAGCTCAACGGCACCGAAAGGACGATGGCGCAGGGGCAGGCGGAAATCAGCACCGCCAGGCCGCGCTTGATCCAAACCGCCCAATCCCCTGTGAGCAGCGCCGGGATCACCGCAACCGCCAGGCCGATCCCCATAATGATAGGTGTGTAAAGCCGTGCAAAGCGCGTCAAAAAGCGCTCGCTGCTGCCCTTGCGCCGGGTGGCTTCTTCCACCATGGCCAGCACCCGCGCCGCTGCGGAAGCCTCGCTACGCGCCGTTGTGCGCACGGTCAGCGTGCCGCTGCCGTTGACGAAGCCGCTCAGGATGCTGTCGCCCGGCGCCGCCTCGCGCGGGAGGCTCTCGCCCGTCAGCGCGGATGTATCCAGCGTCGATTGCCCGGCCAGGATCACCCCGTCGAGCGCCACACGCTCGTGCGGCAGTACCAGCACCTCGCTGCCCACCTGCACATCTTCAGCCGGTACGCGCTGCACTTCGCCCGCTGCGCCGCGCAATGTGGCGGTATCCGGGCGAATTTCCGCCAGGGCTGCGATAGAGCGGCGGCTGCGCCGGGCGGCCAGGGTTTCGAGCTGCTCCCCCAGCGCGAAGAAGAGCGCAATGGCCGCCGCCTCGCGGAATTCCCGCAAAACCAGACAAGCGACAACCGCCACCAGCATCAGGATGCCCTCGTTGATTTTGCCATGCACCAGGGCGCGTAACGCCTCCCAAAAACCGCGCCAGCCCGCCAGCAGCGCGGCGGCCACGGTCAGCCCAAACTGCACCCAAACAGATAGCCCCGGCAGAAACAAAAGCCCCAGGCCGACGGCCGCCAGCGCCAGCCACAGCCAGGGCAGCCACGTCTTCCAGGTGTGCGCCGCTGTGGCAGTTTCGTCGCCGCAGCAGTCCTCGTGACCCCCGCAGCAGCAGGATTCCCCAACTGCACAGGCTGCGTGTTCCTCGTGATCGTGTTCATCGTCGTGCTTATGTTTCATTGCCGCTTGCCTCACTTTCAGCATGCCCCTGGTGGCACACATGCGCCAGGCCAAGGTCAAGAATCTGCGCCACATGGTCGTCATCCAGGGCATAGCTCATGGTTTTGCCCTGGCGTTTGGCTTTGACCAGCCCAGCGCTCCGCAACAGCCGGAGCTGGTGCGAAATGGCGCTCTGCCCCATTTCCAGCCGTTCGGCCAAATGGAAGACGCAGAGCGGCCCGCCCCGCAGCGCACTCAAAATGCGGATGCGCGTGCTATCGCCAAACATCTTGAAGAGTTCCGAAAGATCATACAGCACTTCGATTTCCCGCTCGCCCATGTCATCACCGCTTTCATATGAGTATTTGTTCATATGTTCATTATATACCAACATATCACGTTTGTCAACCCCACACCGCAAGAAAAAAATGAAAGCGGCACAGCCGAGAAAAAACCGACGAAAACCCCCGTTGGCCGGAGCCAACGGGGGTTCTTTTGATTCAGTTTGCGGGGGCTAAGGGTTCAGCCTACGGCTCAATCCTCGTCCTCTTCCTTCTTTTTGCGGCCAAAGACCACTGCGCCAGCGGCGGCCATCCCCAGACCCATTGCGGCCAGCAGAGCTATGCCCTTATGGTCGCCGGTATCGACGGGATAGAAGCCTTCTGCGCCGTCTGCATCATTGGCGTCGTCAACATCGGAAGGATCGACGGGGTCGGTAGCCGTGGTGCTGCCGTTATCGCCGCAGGTGCCGTTGCAGTCATCCTTGCCGCACTTGCTGCAGCAATTGCCATCCTTCTGCCACCAGTCAAGGATCTTATCAAGATCGATGGGGATGATGATCGGAATGGGCAGGATGATCGGGATGAAGATCGGGATCGGAATCGGCAGGATGATCCAGCCGCCCGGGCCGGGCGTGGGCGTGGGCGGTTCGGGTTCAGGTTCATCAGAGCCTTCGCCATCGAAGGCCGGAACAACCACAATAGCCAGTTCCCATTCTCCGTTTTCGTTCAGGGCATACAGGCCGCCATAGGTCCCATCGGGGTTGAGGTTGGTGAGCTTCAGGTCATAGCCGCCAGCTGGGTTCGGCACATAGTAGCTTTCCAGGCCGGACGGCGGTGTAACCACGTGCAGCGGCACCTGGATCGTGGGTTGGCTCCCGGACGGATCCGGGATGATCGCTTCCCAGCCCTCAAAGGTGGAGCCTTCCGGCGGGGTCGGGGTTGTGGACGGGGTCGGGATCAGGTCGCCGAGTACGATGGGCGGCAGGGTGCTATCGGGCGTGCCGTCGCCATCCGTATCAACGGGAACCGCAGCGGGAACGTCGGAATACGCAACCTCAAGGTTGATTTTGCCGTTCGCATCGTCCGGGATCAGATATTCATGCCTACCCTCCGGGTCGCCCGGAATCGGGGTGGAGGTCGGCGCGGTGGGATCCGTGGGATCCGGCGTCCAAACACCTGCCTCGCCGGGGATCGGCTTGGGCTTCGGCAGGATAACGGTCGCGCCAGGTGCGGTTTCGGCATACGGCGGGTCGTCGTTATAGTCGACAGGGATGTCAACAATAACTTTCGTCGCGACACTCGCCTTGAGCGTAACACCCTGGGCGGGCATCGCCGGGAAGCCGCCGGAAGCTGTGTAAATCTTACCAAGCAGGTCATCCGGGCCAGCTGTCACAGTCCAGGAAACGACTTCGTTCGCTTCGTGCGCCACAGCGGGTTCTGCTGTTGCGGGGATCACGGTATCAACCGCAACCTTGGTTGTGTCACTAAGCACTGCGCTATCAGCGTCCAGGAAGGTGACGGTGTATTCCTGCGCAACCGGCGCCAGCTTGAGTACGACATTGCGTGCGGGCAGCAGGAACGGGAATCCAACCGTATCGCCGATTGCCTGGGTCGTGAGGCCGCTCACTTCAACCCAGCTGGCCTTGTAGCCAAGGCGCATCTGGCCGGTGGCAATCAGATAGACGTCGAGTGCGCTGTAGAAGATACCCTCTTCGGTTTTGCTGCTGTAACCAGCCGGGGCGGCGGGTTCGCCGATGGAATCGCCCACATGCTTGCCAGTCTGCGTCAGCGCAGCAATCGCAACGCCAGCAACATTCTGGAAGGTCACGGTGTAATCAATCGCCTTCGCCAGCACGGTGATGTTGAGGGTCTTGGTGCCATCCGTCGGTGCGGGCAGGCCGGTGAGGCTCGTCACCTTTTTGCCGTTCACTTCATAGCCGTCCGCCTCATAACCGGGTTTGAAGCTCACGGTCGGCGTACCAACATTTGCGCTGCTTTCCACGGTGTAGTTCTTCTGCGCGGGCTGCGTGACGCCTGTCACGTTGGTACCCACTACGAAGTTCGCCGTGTAGGTGATCGGGCTTGCATAGACCTTGATTTCCAGCTCTTTGCCGGTGGCCGGGTAGGGCAGCGCGGTCAGATCGACCGTCGTGCCATTCGCCAGCTTGTAGGCCACTGCCGCCAGCTCATAACCGGCTGCACAGGTCGAGGTCGGCGCTGCAACAGATCTGTCGTCCTTGTCGTAAGTCGCCGTTGCGGGCGCAATCGCGGTGATCTGCGCACCGTTCGCTGCGCTGAACTTCACGGTGTAGACGATGGGCTTGCTCTTGATGGTGAACACCACGGAGTTATCGGGCATCACGTAGTTGGTGAAGTCGCCGCCAAAATCGACCGTCCCTGCGCCTGCACTGATGCTCCAACCGTTGAATTCTTCGTACTCCGGGTAATAGCTCGCGGTCGCCGTATCGGGAACGATCAGCGGGGAAGCTCCCTGGAAGGGCTTGCCACCCACGTTCAGATCGCCGGAAACACTGAGCTGACCGCCCTTCGCATCGACGAACGTGATCCTGTAAATCTTCGGCTGCGCAAAAACCTTGATTTCAAGGTTCGTGCCGGTTTGCGGGAGAGGCACATTGTTGAGGTTTTGCAGGATGGTGCCGTTGGGCAGCTTGTAGCCGCCAAACTCGTAGCCGTTTTTATAGGTTACAGTCGGCGTACCAACGACAGGATCTGCCACAGTGTAAGTCAAATCGGCAGGTGGCGTAACACCGGTCACCCAATCGTTATCCGGATCCGGCACAAAGGTCACTGTGTACTCAATCAGCGTTGCATATACCTTGACCGTCAAGGTTGTGCCTGTAGCCGGGAGGGGCAGGGCGTTCAGATTGATAACCGTGCCGTCTGCCAGTTTGTAGGCATCCGCCGTCGCCAGCTTATAGCCGGGTGCAAAGGTCGGGGTCGGCGGGTCAACCTTGTTCGCGCCAACAACAACAGTGTAGGTGTTCGGCGAAGGCTGCGTGATTTTGGTGATATGGGTGGGATCTGCCGCTTCAAA
>JAITNG010000099.1 GCA_031290595.1 Oscillospiraceae bacterium | reverse complement strand
GCCTGTGCAAGGGCGGGGTAAGGGTTCGCCCGGAACCCCGCCAGGCGGACGCAATCCGCAAGGCCGCCCGCGGCGATGATTTCCTCCAGTTCGCCGCGCTGCGAGCCTTCGCCCAGCACCAGGAGCGTGAAGACGAACTGTTCCGCCCGCAGCCGTGCGCAGACCCGCAGCAGCCGGTCAACGCCCTTGGCGATCACCAGCCGTGCGATGCACAACAGGCGCAGACCGCAGTCCCCGGCGGCCGGGAAGTCGGCCGCCCAGGGCGGGGCGGGTTCGGCGGCGCGGCGGCGGATCGCTTCGGCGTCCACAGGATTGTATTGCACGCCGAGTGCGGGCAATGCGCCAAACTTCTGCGCAAACGCCGTTTGCACACTGCCGGAAACGCAAAGCACCCGGTCAAAGCGCCGGTAGGCCTCCCGCTGCGCAGCCCGGTCTTCAAAAAGAGGATCGGCGTGCGGGTCGCTGAGGGGGTCGATATGCACCCAGGCAAGTTTGCGGCGGCGTTTGGGCGCGCCGGAAACCACCCGGGTGGCCAGGCCTTCGGTGAAGGCGATTTCCGTATTATAACGCCCGCGCAAAAACAGCCGGTGCGCCCACCGGGGCGGCAGCCGCCGCAGCAGGTGGTAACGCACGCGGTACCTAAGCCCGCGCAGCCCCGTGGCCTCGGCTTGCGCCCGGCGGAAAATGCAGCGCAAACGCACGCCGGATTGCAGGGCGGCCTCCCAGTTTGCGCCGCCCTCGCTCACCACCAGGAGCGTGGCGGCAAAGCGGCTGCGGTCGATGTGGCTGCATAGATCGACGATGATCTTTTCCGCACCGCCCTGGCCAAGGGATTCCATGAAGAACAACACCCTGCGCATACGCCGTCCCCCTTTTTACCAATATAAGCAAACGGGGGCGGCCGCCGCTGGCAGCCACCCCGTTTCCCGTTGGAATTTTACGCCTTGCCCGCGCAGCCCAGTACGGTTGTGATCTTGTGTTCCACCATCGCCTGGATGGCGCTGCGCGCCGGGGTCAGGTATTGGCGGGGGTCAAAGTGGCCGGGGTTTTCGGCCAGATATTTGCGCAGCGCAGCCGTCATGGCCAAACGCAGGTCAGAATCGATGTTGATCTTACACACCGCCATCTTCGCGGCTTCGCGGAGCATCTCTTCCGGGATGCCGATGGCGTCGTCCATCGCGCCGCCGTATTGGTTGATCTGCGCCACAAATTCCTGCGGCACGGAACTTGCGCCGTGCAGGACGATGGGGTAGCCGGGCAGACGCTGCGCGACTTCGGCCAGAATATCAAAGCGCAGCTGCGGGTTTTGGCCGGGCTTGAATTTGAATGCGCCGTGGCTGGTGCCGATGGCGATTGCCAGGGAATCCACCCCCGTGCGGGTGACGAAATCCTGCACCTGTTCGGGCTTGGTATAGGAAGCGTCGGCGGCGGCAACATTGACGTCGTCTTCAACGCCCGCCAGCTGCCCCAGCTCGCCTTCAACCACAACGCCGTGGTCATGGGCATATGCAACGACCTTTTTGGTTTCGGCCACGTTTTCTTCATAAGGCAAGTGCGAGCCGTCGATCATCACGGAGCTGAAGCCGCCGTCGATGCAGCTTTTGCAGGTGGCGAAATCGGGGCCGTGATCCAAATGCAGAGCGATGGGCAGGCCGGTGACTTCGATGGCGGCTTCCACCAGCTTGACCAGATACGTGTGGTTGGCATACGCCCGCGCACCCTTGGAAACCTGAAGGATCAGCGGTGCATTCAGCGCCTTTGCCGCCTGCACGATGCCCTGGATAATTTCCATGTTGTTGACGTTGAAGGCGCCGATGGCGTAACCGCCCGCATAGGCGTCGGCAAACATCTTTTGTGTGGTAACAAGTGCCATGGTAGTGTTCCTCCTGCTCATTTTTGAATTATAAAACAAATTGACTGGGTTTATTATACTACAGACTGGCCGGAAAGTCAAGAATCACGTGACTTTCCAATATTGGCTTATCCCCGCGCCCGCTTCTTGCGTTGCAGCCGGTATACCAGCAGGTTCAGGCCGAAAAACACCGCCACCGAAGCCCCCAGCCAGCACAGTTGCACGGGGGTTTGGGCCATGCCGCCCAGGAAGTGCAGGTCAAAGGTGTATTCTTCGGCCAGGCTGGCGGCGAAGGGGGCGGGCAGCTCCGCCAGGGGGACGCCCAGCAGCAGACGGCGGAACAGCGCCGCCGAATGGCTCGCGGGCAACAGGCTCAGGACGCTCTGCATCCCCACCGAAAACGCGGAAAGCTGCACATATGCGCCCACGGCAAAGCCGCTCAACGCTGAAACGATGCCGGAAAACGCGCCACAGGCCTGTGTGGTTTTGAAGAAGCGGAACAGGAAGGTCATGAAGGCGGTGGAAGAAAGGCAGGAAAGCAGCAGCAACCCTACGCCGCGCAGCACAACGCCCGCATCAATGGCCATGCCCTGGGCGGCAAGGTAGACCAGGCCGATCACCAGCACCAGGGCGCAGAGCGCAACTGTTAGCACAAAGCTGGAAAGGAAGTAGGCCAAATCCACCTTCCAGGCCTTGACGGGCGCGGCTTTGAAGTCGTCCGCCACGTGGCGGTTTTCATCCGCCACGCGGGTCATGGAGCTGTTGAGCGCCACCGTCAGCGCCGAAACCGCCAGTATCCCCGCGATGCAGTAGCTATCGGCCAGGTTGCCCAGCAGCGCATCCGTGACCGGCAGCCCCGCCACCGCCTGGCGAAGGGAATCGACTTCCACCTTGCGGATGAAAAGCAGGTTGAGCAGCAGGATGATAAAAGGCCCCAGGAAGGTAAAAAAGAGCGTCATCTTATCCTTCAAAAACAGCTTGATGTTCCGGCGCACAAGCGCGGTGATCACGTTTGTATTCATACGAGTTCCTCCCCTGTTGCGTTCAGGAACACATCGTCCATGCTGCCCTTGCGTATTTCAAAATCCGGGAACTGCGCACGGTGGGCGTTCAAAAAATCCAATGCCGCGCCGCCGTTCGCAATCCTGAGATTGTAGCCGTTGCGGTAGCTGAACACCTGCCCCGCCGCTGCCAGAACTGCTTCGGTTTGCGCCGTCTGCGGGCAAATCAAACGCAGGGTATCGAACGCATAGCGGTTCTTGAGGGCATCCGGCGTGCCTTCTGCAACAATTTTGCCCCGGTTGAGGATCACCACCTGATCCGCCCCGGCGGTTTCTTCCATGTAATGGGTGGTCAAAAAGATGGTCATGCCCGCACCGCGCAGCGCGTCGATGGCGCCCCAGACCTTTTGGCGGGTCGCGGGGTCCAGGCCGGTGGTCGGTTCATCCAAAAAGAGGATGCGCGGCCGGTTGAGCAGCGCCCGGGCAATATCCACCCGCCGCCGCTGCCCGCCGCTGAGCTTCCCGTAAGGCCGCGCAAGGATTTCGCCCAGTTCCAGCGTTTCGCTCACGGCGGCCACGCGCCGCTTGCATTCCGCTTGCGCAAAGCCATAAAGCGCGGCGCGGCAAAGCAGGTTATCCCGCACGGTGAGGCGGTCGTCCAGCACCGAACCCTGGAAGACGATGCCGGTCTTTTCCTTCACCGCCGCAGGCGCTGCGTCCAGGTCAACGCCATCCACAACGACGCTGCCGCCCTCCTTGGGCAGGATGGAGCAAAGGATGTTGATGGTGGTGCTTTTGCCCGCACCGTTGACCCCCAGCAGGGCAAACAGCGTCCCCTCCTCCACGGTGAAGGAAAGATTTTCCACAGCCACCACATCGCCATAGCGCTTACAAAGATTTTGAACGCGCAAAACGGGTTCGCGCATACGCACACATTCTTTCTATTGATCTTTAATATAGCATCACCCGCTGTGCATGGCCGCATAAACTGCCTTGGCCGCTGCGGCGTTCATCCCTTTGGCCTTGGCCAGGGTGGCTTCATCGGCTTCGCCAATGGCTTTCATGGTCTTGAATTCCCGCAGCAGATTTTTTGCGCGTGTTTCGCCGATGCCGGGGATTTCCGTCAGGGCGGAGCTTAGGCTGCGCTTTTGGTGCTTTTGATGGTGGTATGCCACGGCGAAGCGATGCACCTCATCCTGGATCGTTGTGACCAGGGCGAAGGCCTGCCGCGTGGCGTTGAAAGCGATTTCGCCGCCGCCGGATGCGATTGCCCGCGTGCGGTGGCGGCCATCCTTCACCATGCCAAAGAGCGGAACCGTCAGCCCGAACGCGTGCAGCACCGGCTCCACCGCGTGCACCTGGCCGATGCCGCCATCCAGCAAAATCAGATCGGGCAAGCGGCCAAACCCCTCCCCCGTTTCCTTTTCTTCCTGCCAGCGACTGAAGCGGCGAGTCAGCACCTCGGCCATGGAAGCATAATCATCCTGCCCGGTGAAGCTCTTGATGGCAAAGCGCTTGTAGGCCGCCTTCAGCGGTGTGCCGCCCTGGAACACCACCATCCCCGCAACATTATCGCTGCCGCCGGTGTGCGAAATATCGTAGGCTTCAATGTATTCCGGCGGGGCGGGCAAGCCGAGTAGCGATGCCAGTTCTTCCAGCCCGGCGATGCTTTTGCTCTGGCGGCCTGTGCGCTGCGCCAGCTTTTCGAGCGCATTTTTGCGGCATAGCTCCACCAGGCGCAGCGGTTCGCCGCGCTGCGCAGTCTGCACCGGCACCCGGTGACCCGCCTGTGCGCCCAGCCACTGCGCAAGCAGTTCCATGCCGGTTGCTTCATCGTCCAGCAGCACGCGGCGGGGCAAATCCTCACCCCGCATGGCATAATAACGCTCCAGCAGCTCCTGCCGCGCTTCGGGGAAGGATTCCGGGCGTTCCAGGAAGAAATGCTCGCTTTCGGCCAATCTGCCGCCACGGAAGCGCAGCACCGCCCAGCAAGCCTGGCTCTGCTCCGCCGCCAGGGCAAACACGTCCTGCTCTTCCACTGTGATGCTCACAACGTGCTGCTTTTCGCGCAGCGCCTCCATCGCCTTGATGCGGTCGCGCAAGCGGGCGGCGCGTTCAAAATCCAGCGCTTCGGCCGCTTGCTCCATCTCCGCCCGCAGCAGCACGATGCTCTGGCTGCTGCCCCGGCGGATGTATTCCACCGCATCCGCCACGCTCTGGGCGTAGGCTTCCCGGCTGATCTTGCGGGCGCAGGGCGCGGCGCACAGTTCAATAAAATAGCGCAGGCAGGGGCGACCCTTGCCCACGTCACGCGGGAAGCACTTGCTGCAATCGGGCAAGCGAAAAATCTGGCGCACCTCTTCCATCACGGGGTTGACGGCATAGCCGTTGGTGTAAGGTCCCAGGTATTCCGCGCCGTCCTCATGCTTTTGCTTGGCAACGGAAAGAACCGGCCATGCTCCGCCTGTGCAGCGGATGTAGCGGTACCCTTTGTCATCCTTGAGCAGGATGTTATATTTTGGCGCGTGCTGCTTGATCAGGGAGCATTCCAGCACCAGCGCTTCAAATTCGGAATCCACGACGATGTAGTCGAACGCGGCGACCCGTTCCACCATGGCGCGCACTTTTTCATCGTGGTTGGTGGGGGAGCCAAAATACTGGCTGACCCGGTTTTTGAGCACCTTGGCTTTGCCAACATAAATGACGCCGCCCTTGCTATCCTTCATGAGGTAAACCCCAGGCAGCAGCGGCAGCGCCATCGCTTTTTTGCGCAGTTCGGGCAGTTGGAGATTCATAGCTACTTGTGGCTTACTGCTCCGCAAAGCCGGAGTTCACCAACTTGACCAGTTCTTCCACAGCGCTTTCTTCATCCGCGCCGCCGGCCAGGATGCGTATGTCCGTCCCGCCGACGATGCCCAGGGAAAGTACGCCGAGCAAGCTCTTGGCGTTGACGCGGCGGTCTTCGCGCTCAACCCAGATAGAGGATTTGAACTCGTTTGCTTTTTGAATGAAAAACGTAGCGGGGCGTGCATGGAGGCCAACGTGATTTTGAACCGTTACTTCTTTGGAATACATGTTTTGTTTCTCTCCCACCTTATGAATATGGTTCTCCGCCGCGGCGCGCCACTTCCTGCCGCACGAATCTTTGATATGTTTATTATATCACGTTTTCGCCAGCAGTCAACGGCTTTCGCTCAAGTTCGGAGAGAAATCCAAAGAAGCGAAAAAGGAAATTTCATTCTTTATGCAACTTGCTGGGGATTTCACTTCATTTCCGTGCCGATCCCCGGTTGACTTTGGGCGCAAAACTGTGTATACTAGTTGCATGAGAAGGAGGATTTGCCCCATGGATGACAAAACACGGCAGCGTCTGCTGCTGGCACTGCTGATCGGTTCAGCCGTCCTCGCCATCGCCGGCGTGCTGCTGATTAAGCTCTAAGCCCTCTTCGCGCAGGATCTCGCGCAGTTCCCCCTTGGTGTGCAGGCCGACCAGGCTGCGCACCGCCTTCCCGCCCTGGAAGAGCAAAAGCGTCGGCAGGTTCATGACCTTGTATTCCAGGATTGTCTTGAACTTTTCCTGGTATTCCGCCTCGCTCTCCCCTTCTTCCTGATCGGTGTTGAACATGCAGATTTTCAGCTGCCCTGCGTATTCCTCCGCAAGTTCCAGCAAAATCGGCCGCTGCATCTTGCAGGGCATACAGCGTGCGCCCCAAAAATCCACCAGCACGGGCTGTTTGGATTTGAGAACCTCAGTTTCAAATGAATTGGTTTTGACCACGATTGGCATAATATTCCAGCTCCTTTTCTTGTTCTGATTCAAAATATGCACATGGAGGGCAAAAAGCGCCAAATGGATACAAACAACATGGATGCGGTGATCATCGGCCAGGGGCCTGCGGGCTGCTCGGCGGCGCTTTACCTCTGCCGCGCAGGGCTGCGCGTGGCCGTCGTCGGCAAGGATAGCGGCGCACTGCACCGGGCGGAAAAAATTGAAAATTACTACGGCCTCCCCCAGCCCCTCAGCGGGCAAGCGCTTGTGGAAGTTGGCCGCAGCCAGTGCCGCACGCTGGGCGCAGAGCTGCGCGAAGACGAAGTCCTCGCCCTGGACTGGCTGGAAGACGGCCGCTTTGCCGCGAGGCTGGCCACGGGGCAGACCCTCGCCGCCACAACCGCCCTGCTGGCCACTGGCAAGGCCAAAGCCGCGCCCGCCATTGCGGGCATCCAGGCCTTGGAAGGCCACGGGGTCAGCTATTGCGCCGTGTGCGACGCCTTCCTCTACCGCGGCAAATCGGTCGCCGTGCTGGGCAACGGCGCGTATGCCCGCCACGAGCTGGAAGAACTGCTGCCCCTGGCCGGGCGCGTAACGCTGCTCACCCACGGTGCAGAGCCGGAATTTGCGCCGCCGGAAGGCGTGACGGTGCTGCGCCGGCCCGTCGCACGTCTGCAAGGGGAAGAGCAGCTGCAAAGCGTCACCCTGGAAGACGGCGAAACACTTGCGCTTGACGGCCTTTTCGTCGCCCTGGGTTCGGCTTCGGCGGGGGATCTTGCCAACAAGCTGGGGCTGCGGCTGGAACAAAACGCCATCCCGGTCAACGCGAAGCAGGAAACTGCGCTGCCCGGCCTTTTTGCCGCCGGGGATTGCACCGGCTCCTTCGCCCAGGTCGCCCTGGCCGTCGCAGAGGGAGCAAAAGCCGCCCTGGCAATGATCCCGTATATACGGGCGCAAAAGTAGTTTACCCCTTCCGCAGCTCTTCAATCCGATCCCGCAAATAGGCCGCGTGCTCAAATTCCAGGAGCTTCGCGGCTGCTTTCATTTCCACCGTCAGCTGCCGGATCATCATTTCGCGTTCCTCCCGGTTGAGCTGCTTGGTGAACGCACGACCCGTTTTTTCTTTGGGTACCTTGCCCGTGATTTCCAGCACGTCGCGCACATCCTTGCGGATCGTTTGCGGCGTGACGCCGTTGGCTTCGTTGTAGGCCAGCTGCTTTTCGCGGCGGCGCTGGGTTTCCAGCAGTGCGCGTTCCATCGAAGGCGTGACCTCGTCGGCATACATGATCACCCGGCCTTCGGCGTTGCGCGCCGCCCGGCCTATGGTCTGGATCAGGGAAGTCTGCGAGCGAAGGAACCCCTCCTTGTCCGCATCCAGGATCGCAACGAGCGAAACCTCCGGCAGATCCAGCCCTTCGCGCAGCAGGTTGATGCCCACCAGCACATCAAATTCCCCCAGGCGCAAATCGCGTATGATCTCCATACGCTCCATCGTCTGCACATCGCTGTGCATGTAACGCACGCGGACGCCCACTTTGTCAAAATAGGCGGTCAGGTCTTCCGCCATGCGCTTGGTCAGGGTGGTGACCAGCACGCGCTCCTTGCGCGCCACCCGCAGGTTGATTTCGGAAATCAGGTCGTCAATCTGCCCCCGGGTGGGGCGCACCTCCACCTCCGGATCCACCAGCCCCGTGGGGCGGATGATCTGCTCCGCCACAGCGCCGCTGTTGGTGTATTCAAATTCGCTCGGCGTTGCGCTGACGAAGATCTTCTGCCCCAGCCGTTCCCAGAATTCATCAAAGTTCAGCGGGCGGTTGTCGTAAGCCGAAGGCAGACGGAAGCCGTATTGCACCAGAATATCCTTCCGGGCGCGGTCGCCGGCGAACATCGCCCGCACCTGCGGCAGCATCACGTGGGATTCATCAACGAACAGCAGAAAATCTTCGGGGAAGAAATCCAGCAGCGTGAAGGGCGCGGAACCCGCCGCACGCCCCGCCATCACGCGGGAATAGTTTTCGATCCCCTTGCAAAAGCCCGTTTCGCGCAGCAGTTCCATGTCATAGAGCGTGCGCTGCTTGATCCGCTGGGCTTCAATCAGCTTGCCCTCGGCCTCAAAGCGCGCCACCTGATCCACCATTTCGGCCTGGATGGTCGTGATGGATTCTTCCAGACGTTCCGGCGAAACCACATAGTGCGAAGCCGGATAAATCGCCACATGCTGGAGCGTCGCGCGTATATCCCCCGTCAGTGCGGTGATCTCGCAGATGCGCTCCACCTCGTCGCCAAAGAATTCCACCCGCACCGCGACTTCGTTGGAATGGGCGGGGAAGATTTCCACCACATCCCCCCGGACGCGGAACTTGTTGCGGGTGAAGCTGATGTCGTTGCGCTCATAGCGGATTTCAACCAGCTTGGCGATCAAAGCATCCCGGCTCTTTTGCATCCCCGGCCGCAACGAAACCACCATGTTGCGGTAATCAATCGGGTTGCCCAGCGAATAGATGCACGAAACGCTGGCCACGATGATCACATCCCGCCGCTCCGAAAGCGCGGAGGTCGCCGAATGGCGGAGCTTATCAATTTCATCATTGATAGAAGAATCTTTTTCAATATACGTATCGGTGGAAGCGATGTAGGCTTCGGGCTGGTAGTAGTCGTAGTAGCTGACGAAGTATTCCACGGCGTTGTTGGGGAAGAATTCCCGGAATTCGCCGCAGAGCTGCGCCGCCAGGGTCTTGTTGTGCGCCAGCACAAGGGTCGGCCGGTTTTCCTGCGCAATCAGGTTGGCCATGGTGAAGGTTTTGCCGGAACCCGTGACCCCCAAAAGGGTCTGGGTCGCCTCCCCTGCCCGCAGACCTGCAAGCAACGCCGCAATGGCCTGTGGCTGGTCGCCCGTGGGGGAAAATTCCGAATGGAGCTGAAAGGCTGGCATAGCGGCCTCCTTGTGGCTAGTTTTCCTTGATCACCCCAAAGTGCAGCGGCTCTGCCACAATGGCGATTTTGCTCATGGTGTTGTTCATCAGTGTGGCGATGGCCGGGTTGGGTACCATTGTGGAAACAAAACGGCTGATGTATTCCCCCACCGTCGCCATGCTCGGTGCGCTGCGGGGCAGCATCCGCACCAGGTTCCCGCGGAAGGTGAAGGTCATGCGGCGCTGCGCCACGGATTCCAGCGGGCGGATCCACAGGTGCAGGCGCGAACCGCCTTCCCATGCGGCGGAACAGGCCACTGTGAACTGAATCCCCCCCAGGCAGATGGCGCATTTGCGTGCCTTGCCATCCATGCCGCAAAGCACGGTGTTGCGCTCCGCGCCTTCCGACCAGCTGAACTTCAGCGTGTCTTCCTGGAAGCGGAAACGCACGTGGTTGATGTTCCCCGCTTTATCAGCGCTCATGAAGAACACCGCCAGGGGCAGCACGCTGACGGGGTAGCCCAGCATTTGCGGCACCATCTGCGGCGCCTGGTTGAACTCGATCATCTTCCCCTCAAGCTGGCGTTCCAGCGCCGTGCTGCGGGGCGTTTTATAAAGCTCCGGCAGCGCGGGCAGACGCAGCGCTTCGGGCGCGGGCAGGGGCTGCGCTGCCTCGCCTTCTTCCAAAAAGATACCCGGCAGGTGGCGCATCAGGCAATCCAGCGTTTTATCGGCGGAAATTTCGCCCGCCGTGGTGATCACAACGGCTTCCTGTTCCGGGAACACCAGCCCCAATTGCGAAAACACGCCGTCCGCACGGTAAGACCCGGGGTAGCTGTTCCGCCAGAAGCAATAGCCGTAGCCCGCGTGGCTGTGTGCATCGGAACCGCTGTTCTGCGCATGGCTGCGCGTCGCTTCTTCCACCCAACCGGCGGGGAGAACCTGTTGCCCCTTGTATACGCCGCCCTGCTGGTAGCAAAGCATGAGCTTGGCGAAGGATTCCGTCGTCAAATAAAGCCCCCAACCGCCGCTTTCAATTCCGTTGCCGTCGGTTTCCCAAAACGGGCGGGGAATATCCAACGGCGCAAACAGGCGCGGCATCAGGTAATCGGTCACGCTTTCGCCGCAAAGCCGGTGCAAAATCACGCAAAGGATGTAAATATTCTCGTTGCAGTAATTCCAGCCTTCGCCGGGGGCATACTGCCACTTGGATTCGGCATAATCCGCCACCCAGCGGTTTTTGCCCTTATCCGCCATGGGGCTGGGGAGCTTCCCCGCCGTCATGGTCAGCAGGTGCCAAACCGTCAGGTTCTCAAGGTT
>JAITNG010000074.1 GCA_031290595.1 Oscillospiraceae bacterium | reverse complement strand
TTCTGGCTTCACTAGATCATTTTCTTTGTACATCGTGCTTAACTCTCTGAACGACAAGTCCGCTCCCCAGGAACGGATATTAAACAGAGAATCATCCGAATAGGATTCGTTTTCATCTTCTAAATCTTCTACCTTAATTTCATCAGACATCAAATTTTCCTCCTGCTGTAAATCATCTTTGTATTGATGCTCCATGCTAAACACATCTATAGAATTATATCATAGTTCAACTGAAAAAACAACATTTTTGTTGTTTTTTCAAGGGTCATCTGCTCGGCCTCCCCGTGAGGGTGGAGCCGTTGGGACGTGTGACAATTCCCCTCCGCCGGGGGTGGTGGCGCGGAGCGTAGCACGGTCGGGTTTTTGGGATGCAGAATCCCCTTACCCGCCGCCAAAAATAACCGCTTCCAGCTCCTTGCAGCTTGCGGCCAGGAAATCTGCGCCCGCTGCCAGAAGCTCTTCTTTTTCGCCAAAGCCGTAAAGTACCCCGGCGGCTTGCATCCCCAGCGCCTTGGCGGCTTCCATGTCAAAGTACCTGTCGCCGACCATCAGGCAGTCTTCCGGCGCTGCGCCGCAGTCTGCCGCCGCCTTTTGCAGCAGGTGGGTTTTGTCGTTTTCCATGCTCGTCGGTTCGGCGCCGACCACCGCCGTGAAATAGTGCCGGTAGCCAACGCTCTGCAAAATTTTTTCCAGGTACGTCGTGATCTTGGAGCTGGCGATGGCGACGGGGATATTTTCGGCGGTCAGGCGCCGGAGCAATTCTTCCATGCCGTCAAAAATGCGTAGGCGCAAACAATTGCCCGCCACATAGGACGCACGGTAAATTGCAATGGCGCGTTGCGCTTCTTCCGGCGACATCCCGGCGAAACGCATCATGCTATCTTGCAGCGAAGGCCCCAAAAAGCGGCGGAACGCGGGCATTTCCCACGCAGGGTAGCCGAGGGCGGCGAAGGCTTCGTTGGCGCTGGCCAGGATGCCTTCGCTGGAATCAGCAAACGTGCCGTCAAAATCAAACAAAACGGCGGCATATTTTTTCATGTGTTGTTTTTACACCTCGTCCGTTGGGGTTTCTTCGCTCTGCGCTGTTTCTGCCGCGTCTTCGGCGGCTTGTTGCGCGTCGTCCTTTTCTTCCTGCCGGCGGCAGAAGATGATGTAACCCAGCCCGGCTGCGCCCAGCACCAACACGGCAATCAAAATAATCGCAATCGTCTGCCGGTGGTCGCCCGTGAACGGTATGTTCTGCATAAGAAATACACCTCCAAAAAAATTTTTAATATAACCTGAAAATGACAGCGCGAAGCGTCTAAAAGCGTATTTCTGCGGAAATGCCTAGCCAGTCCTTGTGCTTTTTGAGCAGGGGCCGGATTTGCTCCGCCAGGAATTCTTCGACTTGCTGCGGGGCGCGCCCCACAAACCGGGCGGGTTGCAGCATTCCTTCCAGTTCGGTTAGCGACAGGGCAAACGCGGGGTCGGCGGCGATGCGGGGGAGGAGGTCGTTTTCGCCGCCTTCCTGCTTGACCTGCCTGGCCGCCGCCTGGGAATGCACGCGGATGCGCTCGTGGAGTTCCTGCCGGTCGCCGCCGCGCTTGACCGCGCCCATCAGGATGTTTTCGGTCGCCATGAAGGGCAGCTCCGCCCAAAGGCGCTTTTCGATCATTTTGGGGTAAACCACCATATCCTGCGCAATGTTGAGATACAGCTCCAAAATAGCGTCCGTTGCAAGGAAGGCTTCGGCCACGGCGATGCGCTTGTTGGCCGAATCATCCAGCGTGCGCTCAAACCACTGGCTGGAAGCCGTCATGGCGGGGTTGAGAGCATCGGCGACAACATAGCGCGCCAGGGAACAGATGCGCTCGCTGCGCATGGGGTTGCGCTTATATGCCATGGCGGAGGAGCCGATCTGGTTCTTCTCAAAGGGTTCCTCCATTTCCTTGAGGTGCTGGAGCAGCCGCAGATCCGTTGCGAACTTGGCGGCGGATTGCGCGACGCCGGAAAGCACATTCAGCACCTGGCTATCCACCTTGCGGCTGTAGGTCTGCCCCGCGACGGGGTAGCAGCCGGGGAAGCCCGCCTTTTGCGCCACAATCGCATCGAGCGCCCTGCATTTTTGATGGTCGCCGCCGAACAGCTCCAAAAAGCTGGCCTGGGTGCCGGTGGTGCCTTTGCTGCCAAGCAGCCGCATCTCCCCCGCCTGGTGGCCGATGGCCTCTTCATCCAGCAGCAATTCCTGGAGCCACAGCGCAGCGCGTTTGCCCACGGTCGTGGGCTGCGCTGGCTGGAAGTGCGTGAAGGCCAGGCAGGGCAAAGCCTTATAGGCTTCCGCAAACTTTGCCAGCGCAGCGATGACGTTGAGCAGCTTTTTGTGCAGCAAAACCAGCGCTTCGGTCATGGTGATCAAATCGGTGTTGTCGCCCACATAGCAGCTGGTCGCGCCCAGGTGGATGATCGGCTTTGCCAGGGGGCATTGTTCCCCAAAGGCAAAGACGTGCGCCATCACATCGTGCCGCACCAGATTTTCACGCGCAGTTGCCACATCATAGTTGATTTCCTGCGCATGAGCCTTCATTTCGTCAATCTGTTCTTGCCGGATGGCGTCCAGCCCCAGCTCCAGCTCCGCTTCGGCCAGGGCAATCCAAAGCCTGCGCCAGGTGCGGAACTTGAAATCGGCCGAAAAAAGATACTGCATCTCCTTGCTGGCATACCGGGCATTCAAGGGGGATTCGTAGGTGTTGGTGGGCATGGGAACCTCCTGGTTTTATTACTTGTTGCCAATGATTTTTTTGATCTTCGTCTTATCCAGCGCAAAGCCCAGCGCAACGAAGATCACCGCGCTGCCGCCCCATTGGATCAGGCTGCCTGTGAAGCTCGTGAACAGCAGACCGCGCCATGCGGCCTGGCCGGGCCAGAGGATCAGCTGCGCGGCAAAATAGCCCACGGCACTGATCACGAAAGCGGGCAGGAGCGCCAGCAGATTGCGCCAATCTGTGATTTTGAGCCGCTTGCTGCTGAACCCCACAATGATGAGCGCTTTGATGATCACGGTGGGGATGGTGTAGATTGGGAAGGTCAGCAGGTCGGCCAAGCCGCCGCCAATGGCCGCCGCTACCATGGCGTAGGGCCTGGGCAACAGGCACGCCGCCAAAAAGATCAGCGCATCGCCAAAGTGCAGATAACCCGCATTGCCCGGCAGCGGGATATGGCCGATGTAGGCCGTGAACACGGCGATCAGCGCAGCCAGCACGGCGGTGAGGGTCAGGTGCAGCGGCGCGGGGTTTTTGATTTGCTTTTTGCTTGGCTTCATCCGGGATCCTCCAAAAGTTTTAGTTAGGTTCATCTAAAAGTTTCAGGCACCTGGACACGGCACGCCGTGTCCCTACAAAGGTGTACAAAAAATCAGAGGTACGTTGGCGTTTCATCCCGGTTTGTAGGGACACGGCGTGCCGTGTCCAGGCGCATAAAAATGAAGCACTGCTTTTAATCAAAGAATAGTATAAAGGCCGAACGTGCTGCGCTCCGCGCCACCACCCCGCCGCTCTCGTCAACGGAGTTGACGATGGGTACACCCTCCCCGGGAGGGGAATTTCCGTAGCCGTTGGGTTCGCGTGACAATTCCCCTCCGTGGGAGGGGTGGCGCGAAGCGCCGGGGTGGTGGCGCGGAGCGCAGCACGGTTGGTCTTTAGATGAAGATCAGCATAAGCCCTCTAAAAATCCAGCAGCAACCCCAAACATGGCTCAAAGGGTATGCCGTCTGCGCCGGGTGCGCCTTCTTCTGCCGCTGCGCGGAGTGCGGCTTCCAAAAAGCGGGTGATGCGCCGTAGGGCTTCCTTGGGCGGTGCGCCCTGCAACAGCAACCCGCACAGCGCCGCCGCAAAAAGATCGCCTGTGCCGGAATAGCTCCCCGCCACGGCAGGGCTGGCATAGACGGCGGCGGAAGGTTCGTTGTCGCCGGCCAAAAACAGCAGGGTGCAGACTTCGTCGCCTCTGCGCCAGCCGGTGATTGTCACCAGGTTTGCGTTGCCCGCCAGGAGCTTGCTGCCCATGCGTTCCAAAACCAAAAGCTGTTCGGCTTCGCTGGCGGTTTCAAACACCGCCCAGCTTTCGCCGGTGAGCAGACAGGCTTCGGTCACGTTGGGGGTGAGGACGTCCGCCAGCGCCGCCAGCGCCGTCACCGCCGCCAGCAGCGGCGGATTGACCACGGAATACAATTTGCCATGGTCGCCCAGCACAGGGTCAACCAGCAAAAAGCAGTCGCCACCGGCTGCACATCGAAACGATTCCAGGAGGGCGCGTGCGGCTTCCACTTGCCCCACGGAAGCAAAAAAGCCGGTGCTGATCGCATCCAGCCGTAGCCCCCGCTTGCGCCATTCTGCCGGGAAGCGGCGCAGCAGCGGTTCGCAATCCAGCAGCGCGTAGCTTTCGTAGCCGGTTTGGTTGGTCAGCACAGCGGTGGGGACGGGGCAGGGCTGCACCCCCAGCACCGAAAGCACCGGCAGCGCCGCAGCCAGCGAGCAGCGCCCCAGGCCGCAAATATCGTTGATGACAGCAACGCGCTTTTGGCGCATAGGATTCCACCTCCCCTTCGTTGTTATTTCAGCTTTGCCGCCTTGAGCATCGCCAGCGAAAAATTGGCCGCCGTTTGGCTGATCTGGTTGGTGCCAAGGCCGAACAGCTCCGCCTGGGTGTTCCACACCGCCAGCACAAATGCGCGGTTTGCCTCAAAGCCGCCCTTCAAATCCAGCGCAACGCTCTGCGGGCGCACCAGCAGGCGGTAGCGGTTTTCTTCCCCCCCGGCCAGCGGGCTATCGGGCAAAACATAAAAGTTGGCCAGCAGCAGGGGCGTCATTTCGCCGGGCTTGAGTATATCGCCATAATACACCCAGCCGTCTTCGTCATAGAACCAGGCCTTGGTCGGTTTTTCCCACTCGCTCAGAGGGTGCAGCTCCGGCGTACCGAAGCGAACGGC
>JAITNG010000136.1 GCA_031290595.1 Oscillospiraceae bacterium | reverse complement strand
CTGCTGGTTGGTTTTGTTGTCAAAACGGCCACTGGCCGCATCGGAGTAGGGCGCGGCATGGCCACGCCGGGGTGGAAAATAAATTTTCCCTATTCAACAACCATTTAAGAGGGAATTCTGTAAACGGCCTTTGGCCGGACTTTTGTAGGGCGTGCCTCGGGCACGCCGGGGCTTTATAATAATGTTTTTATTGCAGAACAGCACAAGAACCAAGAGCAGCGGGACATCCGACCCGCTGCTCTTGTCTATTTTCGCAAACCCTTCCAAGCTGCGTTTTTGCGGCTGTGCCGCTTTCAAAGTGACCTCGTGGCTGCGTGCCACAGGCTACGAAATATACTCGATTGGTATCTTGTTTTTGGTGGCGAAGGTTTCCGCAAAGGAATCCTTGTAGCAGCGAATCTTCACCGGTGACGCGTTAAACGCCAGGTCGTCGATGGCGGTGACGCTGCGCGGGATCGTCACATACTGCAAGTTGGCACAGTTGCTAAAGGCGCTTATGCCAATGCTCTCAATCCCTTCGCTGATGGTCACTTCCCGGATGCTCGCGTTCGA
The DNA here is from genome assembly GCA_031290595.1 of Oscillospiraceae bacterium. Lineage (GTDB taxonomy): Bacteria > Bacillota > Clostridia > Oscillospirales > Acutalibacteraceae > WRMQ01. The sequence continues at coordinate 2,101 of JAITNG010000136.1, read as the reverse complement.
CGTGAACACATATTTGCCGATGCCCTTGACCGCTTCGCCGTTGATCTTTGCCGGTACCACAACGGTTCCGCCGCTGCCAAGATATTTGGTGATATAACCATCGCCGTTGTCGTCGCCGGAAAGCACAAATTCATCGTTTGCGGCGGGCGGCTGCGTCGGCGGCGCTGTTGCCGCAGAAGCGGTCGCCGCGGAAGTCCCCGCAGCGTTGGTGGCGGCGGTTGTTGTTGTTGCGGCGCTGCTTTGCGCCTGGCTTGCGGATGTGTAACTGCTGTTTGGCGCGGTCGCCGATTGCCCTGCCGTGCCTGGGTCTTGCGCGGTCTGGCCGGGCGGTGTGTTCGGCTGTTGCGTTGCAGGGGTACCGTTGGCGGTGCTGTTGCCGGGCGCGGCGGCGGCACCACCCGCAGCGGAGGTGCGTGCTTCGCTGCCGGGCTGCGCTGCGCCGGTGCCGTTGGCCGGTGTGGATTCAGTTGGTTGCGGCGGAAACTGTTCATCCCACGTCGCGTTCACATCAAAGCTGAAATCCGATGCTTCGGTCGCGGGTCCTGCGGGGGCTGTCCATTCGGCGCCGGGAGCCGTTTCGGCTCTCTTTTCCGCATAACGCTTTGCCACTGTGATACCCACCGCCGTGCCGCCTATGGCAAGCCCGACAACCGCAACTGCCGCAATCACCTTGGGAAGCGCACCCACGGCGGCCACAGCAGCCCCGGTTCCAGCGCTGCCAGAGGAGGAGGCGGTGGTACCCGCAGCGGCAGCCGTACCCGCGGCCGCAGCGCCCAAAAGCAGAGGTGGCAACCGGTCGCCCGCACCGGCGGAATCCTGCGCAAGCGCCCGGAGGAGATACATGAGCAGCGGAATGGGTGCAAGGCCATAGAGCTTCAGCCCTTTGCTTTGCGCCTGTTCCAGCATGAGCAGCAGCTTCCCTCTGGCGCGGCTGAGTCTGCTTTTGACGGTGCCTTCGGGGATTTCCAGCGTTTGGGCGATTGCCTCAACTTCCATCTCGTCAAAATAGTGCATCAGCACGCACAGGCGTTGATCCCCCGGCAGTTCGCTCACCAGCTGCGCAATGATGCGCTTGGTTTCTTCCAGGTCAAGCCGTTCATCCGGGAGGAAGTCGCGATCCGTTTCTTCCTGCCAATCCAGCGCATTTTCGTCGTTGTATTCCGCAAAAGAGGTCGGCCGCTTCCGGCTGATGTAGTTTTTCGCCTGGTTCGCCGTGATCTTACTGAGCCAGCCCAAAAAACTTTCGGGCTGTTCCAGCTGGCCGATGTTCTGGAAGGCCTTGAGGTAGCTTTCCTGCACAATATCCTGCGCATCCGCCTCGTTCTTTGTGATGGAAATGGCGACAAAATATGCCCGCTGTTTCGTCAGCTGATACAGCTGCTGAAACGCGTCCTGGTTCCCTTGCGCGGCTTCGCCGGCAAGTTTCCCTATGGTTTCTCTATCCATCCGCTGTTCCCCCTGATCTGGGCTCGCCGCCCTGTATAATGCGGCTCCAGATTTGCTGGTCAACCGCCTCGGGTATTTTGCATTTGCCCGCTGCTTCTTGCAGCGCGACCCGAATCAAGTCGTCCAACACTTGCGACTCACCCCCTCAACATAATATAAGACAGGTGAGCAAGGCTCTGGGTTCCGCAAAACATAAATTTTTTTTGTAAAAAAAGCGGCGGCTTCTGGTTCAGAAGCCGCCGCTTGCCAATCAATACATTCCAGCTTCCCTATTTTGCGATTTCGCTGGCTCTGCTTTCGCGGATCAGATGCACCTTGATCTGGCCGGGATATTCCATATCCTTTTCGATTTTTTGCGCAATATCGCGGGCAAGCAGCACCATCTGGTCATCCGAAATCTGTTCGGGCTTGACCATGATGCGCACCTCGCGCCCGGCCTGCATGGCAAAGGATCGTTCCACGCCGGCGAAGGATGTTGCAAGCTCTTCCAGCTTTTCAAGCCGTTTGATGTAGTTTTGCAGGTTCTCGCGCCGTGCGCCCGGCCTTGCGGCCGAAACCGCATCCGCCGCCTGCACCAGGCACGCCAAAATCGTCTTGCACTCCACATCGCCGTGGTGCGCCTGGATTGCGTGCAGCACCTGCTCGTTTTCCTTGT
>JAITNG010000116.1 GCA_031290595.1 Oscillospiraceae bacterium | reverse complement strand
TGTTATGCCGCTTATTTCACCGCTTCAATGATCCCTTTGGCCAGCCCCGCGATGCCCTGGATTTCGCTGGGGATGATGATCTTGGTGGCCTGGCCGTTGGCGGCCTTGGTGAAGGCTTCCAGCGATTGCAGCGTGAGGTAGCCTTCGCCCGGGGCGGCCATGTTGATCAGCCGGATGGCTTCAGCACGCGCCTTTTGCACGGATAGGATGGCTTCCGCCTCGCCCTCGGCTTCGCGGATGCGGGCTTCCTTGCGGGCTTCCGCACGCAGGATTGCCGCGCCCTTTTCGCCTTCGGCTTCGGTGATCTGCTTCTCTTTTTCGCCCTCGGCAGCCAGGATTTTTGCGGATTTTTCGCCTTCTGCGCGCAGGATCGCTTCGCGGCGCTGGCGTTCGGCCTTCATCTGCTTTTCCATGGCGTCCTGGATTTCGTGCGGCGGGAGGATGTTCTTCAGCTCCACGCGTGTGACCTTGATGCCCCAGGGGTCGGTGGCTTCATCCAACACGACGCGGATCTTCACATTGATGGTATCGCGCGAAGTGAGCGTGTGATCCAGCTCCAAATCGCCGATGATGTTGCGCAGCGTGGTCGCCGTCAGGTTTTCAATCGCCATCAGCGGGCGGTCAACGCCGTAGCAATAGAGCTTGGGGTCGGTGATCTGATAAAACACGACGGTGTCAATCTGAATCGTCACGTTATCCTTGGTGATCACCGGCTGGGGTTTGAAGTCCACCACCTGCTCCTTGAGTGAAATCTGCTTGGCGATGCGCTCCAGGAAAGGGATTTTGACATGCAGACCCGTCTGCCATGTTTCTTTGAAAGCGCCCAGGCGCTCGACGACGTATGCTTCCGACTGCGGCACAATGCGAATATTGACCGCAATCAGGATGACCAGGAAAAGAACCAGAACGCCTAAAACTGCCCATAACATAAGTTGTTTCCTCCTTATTTTGTTGTTGTTGTAACGGTTGCATCGGCCGCGCCGGCGAGGATGACCATCGCCTTCACGCCCTGGATTTCCTTGACCTCCACCAGTTGTTCCACGGGGATCACCGCGTCGTCCGTAAGGCTGCGCGCCGTCCAGGTGACGCCGCCCACCTTGATTTGGCCAAGGCCTCTGCGGTTGTCGATTGCCTCAATCACGATGCCGGTTTTGCCGATGTTGCTGTCGGCGTTTGTGGGCTGCACTTTGCCGCGCATCAGCTTTTTGACCAGCGGACGCGTGGCGGCAAGGCTGGCCGCCGTTACCACGACAAACAGCGTCACCTCAAGCCAGACCTCCGCACCCAAAAGCGTAGCGATCAGCGCCACCAGCGCCCCTGCGGCGAACCAAATCGAGAACAGCTGCATCGAAAGGGACTCCAGCACAATGCTGCCAATCAGCAGCGCCAGCCAGATGATCCATTCTGCGTTTTCCATTGGCGAACCCTCCCTTCTATATCCATCATACCACATCCGGCGGCAAAATGCAACAAAATTTGTTCCCTGCCGTTGATTGGCAAATCAATAGGCGACCGCCCAGCAGACCATGTGCTTTGCGGGCTTGCCGCAGCAGACGCAGGTTTCGGCAACCTGTTCCTGTTCAAAGGGGATGCAGCGCGACCCCACGCCGGTGGCTTCCTTGACGGCGTCTTCACAGGCCTCATCGCCGCACCACATAGCGTAAACAAAGCCGTCGCCCTGCGTGCGCAGCGCCTGCTGGATCTGTTCCAGGCTCGTGCAGCGGTAGGTGTGGCTTGCGCGGTTGGCCAGCGCCTTTTGGTAGAGCGCATCGTGCAGCGCTTTGAGCTGCGCGGGGATCACCGTTTCCAGCTCCGCCAGGGGGACGGTGATTTTTTCGCCGGAATCCCGCCGCACCAGGACGCACTGCCCCTGCTCAATATCGCGGGGGCCGAGTTCCAGCCGCAGGGGGACGCCCTTCATCTCGTATTGCGCAAACTTCCAGCCGGGTGAATTGTCGCTGTCGTCCATCTTCGCCCGCGCAAAGCCGTTCAGGCGCTCGGTGAGCGCCCGCGCAGCTTCCAGCACGCCGGGCTTGTGCGCCGCAACGGGGATCACCACCACCTGCACCGGCGCAACGGCGGGGGGCAGCACAAGGCCGTTGTCGTCCCCGTGCGTCATGATGATCGCGCCAATGATGCGGGTGCTCACGCCCCAGGAGGTTTGGTGGGGGTAGGTGAGCGTGTTTTCTTTGTTGGTGTATTGAATCCCGAACGCCTTGGCGAAGCCGTCGCCAAAATAGTGGCTGGTGCCGGCCTGGAGCGCCTTGCCGTCGTGCATCAGCGCTTCAATGGCCAGGGTACTGACCGCGCCGGCAAACTTGTCGCTCTCGGTCTTGGGGCCTTTGATCACGGGGATCGCCAGGCTTTCTTCGGCAAAAGTGGCGTAGACGTCCAGCATCCGCCGGGTTTCTTCCCAGGCCTCCTCCGCCGTGGCGTGGCAGGTGTGGCCTTCCTGCCAAAGGAATTCGCGTGTGCGCAGGAAGGGACGCGTCGTTTTTTCCCACCGCACGACGCTGACCCACTGGTTATAGAGCTTCGGCAAATCGCGGTGCGACTGGATGATGTGGGCATAATGCTCGCAGAAGAGTGTTTCGGAAGTCGGCCGGACGCACAGGCGCTCTTCCAGGGGTTCCTTGCCGCCGTGGGTGACCCAGGCCACCTCCGGCGCGAAGCCCGCCACGTGATCCTTCTCTTTTTCCAACAGGCTTTCCGGGATGAAGAGGGGCATATAGACGTTCTCGTGCCCCGTCGCCTTGAACATTCCATCCAGGATGCGCTGGATATTTTCCCAGATCGCGTAGCCGTAGGGGCGGATCACCATGCAACCCTTGACGCTGGTGTATTCCACCAGCTCCGCCTTCTTGACCACGTCGGTGTACCACTGGGCAAAATCTTCCTCCATGGAGGTGATCTCTTCCACCTGCTTCTTCTGCTTGTTCTGTTCCGCCATGTGTGTTCTCACTCTTTCAAAACATTTCGTTAGTTATTTTCGATAAAACGGACGATGTCGCCTATGCTCTTGAGTTCCTCCATGTCCTCTTCATGGAACTCCACATCAAAGGCGGCTTCCAGGCTTTGGGCAAGGTCATAGACGTCCAGGCTGTCGGCGTTGACGTCCTCCAGCGTCGTGGCCTCTGTGATCTGCTCCGGCTCAAGGTCAAACTGTTCGCAAATAATCTTTTGTACACGCTCAAAAATCATTTCGGGGTTCCTCTCTTTCTGGTGATATAAATTCCTTACCTCTAATTAAACATACACTGAACGCATTTGTCAAGTGCTTATACGATATTTTTATTGGAATTTCATTTATTTTTCCGAATTGACAAATAAAGTGGCAATCCGGCCACAAAATCCGCCCCTGTGGCCAGGCAAAGCAGCACGCCGCCCAGCGGAAGCGTGCCGCCCTCCGCCCAAACCAGCCGCCGGAGGGTTTCCGCATCGCCGCCGGTGAAGGCGCCCGGCTCGCAGCACAGCCGCAGCCCCCTGCCACAGGCGGCATACAGCAGGATCCCCGCCGGGGGCGCGGCGGCGGCTTCGGCGGCAAAGCAAGCGCAAAACGAATAGAACATGCCGGGGCAGGCGGCGGCGCAGGGCAGCGGCTGCAAGCGCCCCGCCCGGCGCAGGCAGCGCAGCACCCGCCGGAGCTGGTACATCTCGTTTTTTTCAAACACCGCTTCCTGGTAGGCGGTGCAGGTGCGATCCTGCCCGCTGTGGCTGAGGTAGGGCTGCTTTTTGGCGTCGCCGCCGTCCCTTTGCGGCGGCGGCAGCTGGATGTCATAGAGGCCGTGTTCGCTTGTGTTGCGGCTGGCCTTGCGGGCCACAACGCAGGCTTCCGGCAGCTGGCGATAGAGCTGCGCCACCTTCTGCTGCGCAAAATAGATGCAATATTCCGGGCAGCTTTCCATGTGCGCATCCCTCCCGTTTTGAGATATATGCGTGTTGCAGCAGGATTTTGCATATTTATCCGCCAATATTTCCATACTAAGCTAGAATATAGAAAATATTGCAAGAGAGGGCGGTTCACATTTTATGAAGGCTGTCATTATGGCGGGGGGCGAGGGCAGCCGCCTGCGACCCCTGACCTGCAACCTGCCCAAACCCCTGGCGCGCCTGTGCGGCAAACCGGTGCTGGAATATATCTTTGACCTGCTGATCCGGCACGGCTTCCATGCGGCGACGCTGACCCTGGGCTACCTTGGCGGCATGATTGCCGAACAATACCGCAGCGGCGCTTACCGGCAGCTGGATCTGGCGTTCGTCACCGAAGAACGCCCGCTCGGCACGGCGGGCGGGGTCGCCCTGGCCGCGCGGGATTGGACGGAATCCTTCCTGGTGATCAGCGGCGACGCGATGTGCGACCTCGACCTTGCCAGGGTCAGGCGGTTCCACGAAGACAAGGGCGCGGCGGTGACCATCGTCGGCAGCGCGGTGGAAGACCCGCGCGAATACGGCTTGCTGCAAACGGCGGAGGACGGACGGGTGCTGGGGTTCGTCGAAAAACCCGCCTGGGGGCAGGTGACCACAAACATCGCCAACACGGGCATCTATATGATCCGCCCCGACTGCCTGGCGCTGGTGCCGGAGGGCGGCGCGTTCGATTTTGCCAAAGATCTCTTTCCGCTGCTGATGGAGCGGGGGGAGGACGTTTATTGCTGCACGGCGGAAGGCTACTGGTGCGACATCGGCGACCTGGGGGCGTACCTGCGCTGCCAGCGGGATATGCTGGAGCGGCGGGTGCAGTGCGCCCTCCCGGCAGCGCCGCAGGAACAGGCGGGCGTCTTTTTGCGCGGCGCCATGCCCCGGGGGGATTTTCAGCTGATCCCGCCGGTCTACCTGGGCGAGGAAGTGGAGATCGCCGAAGGCGCGGTGGTCGGCCCCCACGCGGTGGTGGACGACGGTTGCCTGATTGGCGAGGGCGCGAAGGTGCGCGGCAGCGTGCTGCTGCAAAACGTCCGTGTTTCCGCCCAGGCTTCACTGACCGGGGCGCTGGTTTGCGCGGGCGCGGCGGTGCGGCGGGGCGCGGGGCTGTTTGAGGGCAGCGCGGTGGGCAGCGGCGCCATCATCGGCGCGGGCGCAAGCGTGCAGCCGGATGTTTCGGTCTGGCCGCAAAAGCAGGTGGAAAGCCACGCCGTTTTGCAGGATCACCTCAAATACGGCAGCTGCGCACCCAACGTCTTTGATGACGGCGGGATCGGCGGCGAGGACGGGATGCCCCTCACGCCGGAAACCTGCGCCGCCCTGGGCGCGGCCATCGGCAGCGTAAAGAGCTGCAAAAAAGCCGGGATCGCCTGCGACGGCACCAGCAGTGCAAAGGCGCTGATGCTCGCGCTCATGAGCGGGCTGATGAGCGCGGGCAGCCATGTGTGGAGCTTCAGCGATTGCTTTGAAGCGCAGCTCTCGTTCTTCACGGCCTTTTGCGGGCTGGGGGTGGGCGTCTTCGTCCACGGGGGGCGGCAGCCCTGCATCCGCGTCTGCGGCGAAGGCGGCCTGAGCGTGCCGCGTTACCTGGAACGCGAGATCGAAAACCGTCTACGCCGCGCGGAATTCCACCGCTGTTCCGGCAGCGCCTGTAAGGATATTGCCGATATGAGCAGCATCCGCATGATGTATAGCCGCGAAATGATGAAGCAAGCCCCGGAAGAACTCCAGGGGATGAACGCAAGGATCCACAGCGCGAACGCACAGGTGCAAAGCGTGCTGGAAGACTGCCTGGAACGCCTGGGCTGCGGCCTGGAACACGGGCCGCTGCTGGAACTCAACGCCACCGGCACAGAATTGACGGCGGAAGAAAACGGGCGGCAATATTCCGCCGAACGGCTGCTGGCGCTGTGCTGCCAGCAGGAACTGGAGCAAGGCAGCGACCTCGCCCTGCCCTACGATGCGCCGGAAATGCTTGACGCCCTGGCCGCCGCTGCCGGGCGCAGCGCCTTCCGCTATTTGACCAGCCCGGCGGATCAGTCGGATTCGGCGGCGCGGCGGCTTTCCGCACGGCAGCTGTGGGTACGCGACGGCCTCTTCCGTGCGGTCAAACTGCTGGCGGTGATGAAGCAGCAACGCGCAAGCCTGGCGCAGCTCAGCGACCGCCTACCGCCGTTTTATGTTGAAAAAAAGAGCTTCACCCTCCCCTGCCCGCCTTCGATGCTGACAAAAATATTCGGCGAAAGCGACGCCCTGCTTGAAGCCGCCCGCGAAGGCGTGGTGCTGCGCAAAGAAAACGGACGGCTGCTGATCACCCCGGGCAAAAGCGGCCGCCTGGTGCACGTGCTGGCCGAAGCGCAGGATATGGAAACCGCGCAGGAACTCTGCGCCGGGGTAGAAGCGCTGCTGGGGCGGTAGGGTTCCCCCCCTTACGGCTGCGCCGAAAGCGCGTGGTTTTCGGACGGGTGATCAAAATTGAGGAAGTTGTTCCGCGCGGCGAACTGGTATTTCATGCCGAATGCGGCGCAAACGTCCTCCGCCGCAAGGTAGAGCTGGCCCTGATCCCCGCGCCGGCAGGGGGCGGAGAGGGCGAGCGTGCCGCCGTCGAGCGTCGCCGTTTCGCTGCCCTCGGCGCATTCCAGGGTGTGGCCATAGAGGGCGATGCGCAGCGCACCGGGGCGCTTTTCCACCGCGCCGCCGATGGCCTGTGCCAGCACGCCCACCGGGGCAAACCAACGCCCCTCCCACTGCTGCGGCGCTACGCCACGGGCGATGAATTCCAGCATCTGCCCCTTGAAGCTCAGCTTGCAGCGGTGATAAACCGGCGCAAGGGCGGCGGGCGTGATCGAATCCTGTTGCTTATCAAGGCAAAAAACGTCGGCGATGCGGCCGTCCTCCAACAGGGCGGTGACGGTCAGCTTTTCGCAGTCAACTTCGCACAGATGCACCATGCACAGGGGTTCTTCCTGCGGATAAAAGGCGCTGTGCCACACCTTGCGGGCGTTGGAACAATAGATATTTGCACCTGCGTTGCCCGCAATATAATGCACAACGCCCTGGCTGGGGCGGTCGAAGAGTTCGTCGCCCAGCAGGGGGTAGGTTCTGGCCAGGGAATGCTCATGCCCGGCAAAGAGGACGTCCAGCCGCCCCTGCTCAATAGGCGAGCGCAACCAGGGGTATGCGTCGTCGTTCTGGCCTTCGGGCATCACGGGGTAAATGGGGAAGTGGTAGCAGCCGAGCTTCCAGGTTTTTTCGCTGCCGCGCAAATCCGCATACGCCCACGGCGCAACCTGTTCCGGGGCGTTGATGCCCAGGATCAAAAAATGGGCGTTGCCATAATCAAAAGAATAGTTTTCGCCCAGGAACCCTGCGGGGCCGTTTTGCGGGTAGGCATGGGTGAACTGCGCGTCAAAAAAATCCGCATGATCCAAATAAAACTTGCCCACCGGCTCCGGCAAATAGCTGACGTAGCCCCGGTTATCATGGTTGCCCGTTGTCATCATATAGGGCAGGGATTCAATGACGCCTTGCAGCCCCGCAAACATGCCGTTCCACTGAATTTCGTTCTGCCCGTTGTCGCAATTATCCCCGGCGGTGAGAAGGAAGCGCACGTCAGGGTATTGCGCCAGCGCCTGTGCAATCGCCCTGCGGGGGCGCTCGTAGCTTGGGCTGCCCCAGGGCTGGTTCTGCTGGTGATCTGAAATCAGCAAAAAGCGGAAGCGCGTCAGCGCCTCCGGCTCCGTTGCAAAGGTGAACGCAGCGCTGCGGAGCGCGGCAGACCCCACGGTATAAACATATTTCGTCCCCGGCGCAAGGCCTTCCATCGCCGCCCAGTGCAGGCAGCTGCGGTCAATATCGCTCTGGAAGGGTTCCGTCACCGCCGCAAAGCGCCGCCAGGCGCCGTCCTGCGCGGAATCCGCCGGGCGGCAAAGGGCATAGGAATCCCCCTGCGAACCATCTGTCCGCCACATAACGGACATGGAAGTTTTCGCATCCCCGGCAATACTGAGCATGATATGATCCGGCTGCGGCGCGGAACCCCGGTCTGGCTTTTGCGGCATGGCGTTCACCCCTTATCCAAACGAAATGACAGTAACGGAATGCGGCGGGAGCTCGGCCGTCAGGCGGCCTCCGCTGGCGGGCGTTCCATTGCTTGTTTTGATGCGCACCGAATCGCGCCCGACGTCGTTGTAATCATCGGCGCTTTCCCCGTTCAGCGTGCGTATGACGCAGGTTCCGGGCAAAACGCCGTCAATCTCGATTGTCACCGCATCCGCCGGATGCTTGTTGACGGCGGCGATGGCGACGGCGCCTGTTTGGGAATCCTTCGTGGCCGTAATATCAACGGAATCACCGCCGTCTTTGCAGGTGAATCCGATCACCTGATCATACATATAATTGGCGTATAATTCAAAAACGTAATACGTGGAGCGTTTTACGATACCGTCTTTGTGCGTGAAAATCGCCCCGCGCGTGTTCACCACAGGCGCAAAATTCGCCATCCCGACTATATCGGCATTGCGCAGAAGCGCATTCAAAAAGCAAGCGGAAAACACGGCGTCCGCCATGGTATAGGTGCTGTTGAGGTCATTTTTATCGCGTGGCGCAAGATATTTTTCTTTATCGCTGGTCGGTGCGTCGTGGTTCGGGTGGTGCCAGGCGCGTAGGTTCCATTCGTCGAACGCGATTTTGATCTTCTTTTCCAGCCCCATTTCCGTGAGCAGGCTGCGCACGCTGTCGATTTGACTGGTGAGGTTATTCGCAAAATTCATGCAGGTTTCATAATCCGACGGGTTGTTTTCCCGCCACAAACCGTCCCAATACTGGTGGATCGAAATCCAGTCGAGCCATTGCCCTGCGGCTTGCAGAAGCGTTGTGTTCCAGCTTTTGTTGTTCAGAGCCGCCGCGCTCAGGCTGATGTCTGCATCTGCGCGTTTCATCATCTTGGCGCTTTCCAAAACCAACCGGCTCCATTCATGCGCTTCCTTCGCGCCCATTTCCCACGAGCCGTAATTTTCATTGCCGATGGACCAGTATTTTACATTGTAGGGTTTTTCGTAGCCGTTTTGGATGCGCGCTCTGGCAAATTCGCCCTCGGTTTTGAGGTTGCAGTATTCCACCCAGTCGCTCATCTCTTCCGCGTCGCCTGTGCCGGCGTTTGTGCAGATATACGGCGCACAACCGATTTTTTCGCACAGCCTGATGAATTCATCCGTGCCGAACGCGTTGGATTCTTCCATGCGCCAGGCCTTGTCAAAATACGGCACGCGGTTCTTCCCGACGCCCTTTTTCCAGTGATACGCCGAAACGAAACAGCCGCCCGGCCAGCGTATCACCGGCGTTTTGATGTTGCGCAACGCCTCGATTACGTCGGTTCTGAACCCGTCCGCATCCGCAAAGGGGGAAGACGGGTCATAGACCCCGCCGTAAATCTGCCGGTGAAAATGTTCCAGAAAGTGACCGTATAGCATGGGGTTGCGCGTGTGCAGGACGGCGTCTTTTTGCAAAACAAGCTGCATCATATGTTTCCTCCCGGCAATTTTTCCTCACGTCATGTGCCGCACCTTGAGCGGCAGCCCCAACTCCGCCGCGATTGCGCGGCACTGCTCAATTTCTTCCGGGGGGATCACGTCCACCACGCTGAGCGCCACTTGGGGGTAAATATCCCTGGCTTCCGCCGCAAAGCGCAGCATGGCGTCAAAGCTGGGCAAGCCGAAGGCCGGGCGGCAAAGCGCTGCGTAGCGCTGGGCGTTGGGGGCGTTCAGGCTGATGGAAAGCGAATCCGCCAGGCCTTCCAGCTCCCGCGCCGTGGGGCGGCCATGGATCAAATCGCCCAGGCCGTTGGTGTTGACCCGCAGCGCCAGGCCGGGGCAGTGCGCCCGCAGCCACGCCGCCGCACGCTTGAGGTTTTCCAGCGCGGAATAGGGTTCCCCGTAGCCGCAAAACACCGCTTCGCTGGCCTGTGAAAAATCAAAGGCTTCCAGCGCCTGTTCAATTTCCGCCCAGGCGGGATCCCGCTGGTGCCAGAGCGTCGGGGCGCTGCCTACGCCCTCGTGCTGGCTGCGGATGCAAAACACACAGGCACAGGGGCATTGGTTGGTGATGTTGAGGTACGGCTGCCCGCCGTAGGTATAAATGATGTCGGCCATAAAAAATCATCTCGTATTCTAGCTTAACTGACCATCAAATTGCAGATGGCGTTGGAAAATTCCACTGCGTCTTCCACCGGGAAGCCTTCAATCAGCAGCGCCTGGTTATAGAGCAGCAGCGCGTATTGCTTGAGCGTTTCCGGCTGCTCTGCCAGGGCGGTTAGCTTTTGGCAGATCGGGTGGTTGCTGTTGATTTCCAGCACGCG
>JAITNG010000124.1 GCA_031290595.1 Oscillospiraceae bacterium | reverse complement strand
TTGCTGTAACCCGGGCTTTCAATCGCCGCGGCAATTTTGCTGCCCAGATACACCAAATTGCGGTAGCCCATGGTGGGGCGCTTAATATCCAGCACATGGGTGTTGGGGATCCCCAGCCTGGCCGCCCAGATCGGCACGCCCAGGAACAGATCCGGCTGCAATTTTTTGAGCAGGTTCACCTGTTCAAAGGGCATCATGTTGGCAATATCCAACACAAAATCGCCGTGGATATTCGTCAGCTGCTCCACGTCCGTTTGCGCGTCGTTGTCGTATGTCGGGGTCTGCATCCCCACCAGCTTCATGCCAAAATCATCGATGAGCGCCGCGCCCGCAAAGGTGCGCCCGGTGCCGCCGGTGATGAACACCGTCTTGCCCTGCAAGCGTGCATGCAAGCGCTCAACCAGCGGCTCAATTTGCGCCTTTTCTTTGGCGATGTAAGCCTCGGCCTCCACTGTTTTGCCCATGATTTTGGCCACGCCCAGCAGCCAGCGATCCGTGTTGCGGGTGCCGATGGGCATGATTGTGTGGGAATACGGGATGCCGTAGGTCGTTTGCAGTTCCTTCATGAATTCATCGGCAAAGACCTTGCAGATCGCCGTGCTGGCCTGTGCCTGTGGGATCTCCCGAATCTTTTTCAGCGAAGAATAGAAGGGAATGTAGTTGCAGCGGATACCGATTTCGCCCAAAATGCGCTCAATTTCCATCTGATCCATAAAGCTCACCGTGGGCGGCGCAAACAAGTTCAGCAGACCGGGGATGGTTTCCCCTTTTGGCTGCCCCTGCAAAATATGCTTCGTCATGGCGATGAACGCCGCGTCGTAGCCGCTGGCGCAGACCTTGGATTTGAAGCCCTCGCAGTGGATGGGGACGATAATCGTGCCGGGCAGCTCTTCGTTGACTTCCAGCGATATTGCGTCCACGTCGTCGCCGATGATCCCGGAAGCGCACGAAGTGAACACGAAGATCAGCTTGGGTGCGTAGCGTTCCCAGGCCATATGCAGGGCGCGGCGCAGTTTTTTCTCCCCGCCCAAAATGACGTCCTTTTCATCCAGGTTGGTGACCAGAACACGCGCGTTGCGCATGGCAAAGTTGCCCCGGTGCAGCTGCCCCACCCGGAACCAATCGTTGGCCATCGAGCAACAGCCCGCGCAACCCAGGGGCGAATGCACCACAAAGGCCGCATCCTCCATGCTCAGCAGCGCCATGACGGAATTGATCTGCTGGCACTGCAAGCCCTGTGAAAATGTTCGATCCGCCCGGCCAAGGCATTTGCGCGGGAACTGCTCCGCCGCCACAGCGCTGGAGCCGCCCCAGTCATTAAAAGTTTCCGTATCCGGGCGCAGTTCCCGGATCCCGCCGTATTGGATGGGCATATTTTATTGAACCGCCTTCCCAAAATACATCAGTTCCCAGAGCGCCGGGGCTTCCGTGTGTTCCACAACAGCGCCGTCTTCCAGGCGTTCCACCGTCACAGTGCCCGCAAAGCGGTGGTATGCGCCGTCAAAGCCGATCAGCTTTGCCCCAAACCGCTGCACGCCCTTGAGCTGTTCAATCATTTTAAAATTGATAATACTGCTCTCGCGTGTGTAAATCACCCGCAGGTGGGTGTCGTTTTCGTGGTATTCATACGTAAGCGTGCCATGCACGGGCTTCCCCGTTTCTGCATTGATAAATGCCCCCGTGGGCTTGAATTGCAAATAACTGCCATTATCGGCAATATGCCGCCCGGGCTGCGCCACCAAAAAGATGGGGTATTCCTTGTAGCCATACTTTTTTTCGCCATATATATAAGACGAAATGATGCGGTATTCCCCCACGCGGGCGCGCCCCCAATACCAGTGGTGCATCAGCTGCATCATGTTGGCGTCGCCCCAGTTGTGGTCGTGGTACCCTGTGCCGGTGTGCTGCGTCGTCACGCCGTCCACCGTGATTTCCGCCGTTACGCTGCCTTCCGGCACAGCGGGCAGCCAGGCAAAATAATTTTCATCCTTTTCGCCAAAAAAGATATGCCCGGTTGCGGGGCGCCAGGGCGGCACGTTGCTCTTGAGCGTCGCCTTCGCTTCGCACACGTCATTTTTAAAATAAATTTCATATGTATCCAAATCGCCCTTGATGTAGCACGGGCCGATCTGCACCTCGCACCTATCCTTTGCCGCGCTGAACGGGATGCCCTCGACTTCCAGCCGCTCTTCAAAGTGCCGCCCGTCGGGGGTATCCAAATCAATCGTGGCATAGGGGCGCAGCGGCTTGCCGGGGAGCATCATGCGCTTGGTGTAATACACCAGCACCAGGGATGTTCCGTCATCCAAATGCGCATCAAAATACCACCATTCATAGGAACCGGGGCCGCCATCCGTGCGTGCGCCGTCCTCCCATGGCTCCACCTTGCCTTTTTGCAGCCCCAGGCGGGCGTAATGCGCATCGCTTTGCCCCAGGCCGGAAGGAAGGACGGCCTGTTTTTTGAGCGCCGCGAACAGGAACAGCACAAAATCCACCAGCAGCAGCGCCGCAAGCGCCAGCTGCAATTGCAGCCACAAAGGCTCGCCGATGCGCAAATTCCCCCAGCGGGTGAGGAGCGTGTAGACCGCAAAGCCCAGCTGCACCAGGGCGACGCCCGCCAAAGGCCAGTGCAGTTTTGCGCTTTTGCCAAACACCAGCAGCACAAACTGCACCAGCAGCACAACCCCCAGCGCCAGCCAAGGCACCAATGAAAGCGCGCGCACAGCGTCGCTTGCATCCGCAAACTGGTTGACTGCGTTGACCAGCAGCGCCACCGCGCCAATGCCGCCCAGCGCCGCAAAGATGCGTGCCGCGATCCCCTTCCTGTTCTTCAAAACCAAAGTCAAAATCGCCAGAACCAGCCCCAATGCGCCCACAATCAGGCGCGGCAGTACCAATACCATAACGCCCCGTCCTCCTCTTCTATATCCTGTATTCTACCCCGTCCCCCAAGCCAAACTTCAGCAAAATCTCTTCCAGGCGTTCCTGCGTCATGGGCTGGGGGATAGTGAACAGCTCGTTGGTTTCAATCGCGGCGGCCAGTTGGCGGTATTCCTCCGCCTGCGCCGCCTGCGGGTCGTATTGAATCACGGTTTTGCGGTTGATTTCCGCCCGCTGCACGATGTTATCCCGGGGGATAAAATAGAGCAGCTGCGTGCCAAGTTCTGCGGAAAACGCTTTCAAAAGATCAATTTCGCGGTCCACGTTGCGGCTGTTGCACAGGATGCCCCCCAACCGCACGCCCCCCGAACGGGCGAATTTTGCAATGCCCTTGGCGATGTTGTTCGCCGCATAAAGCGCCATCATTTCGCCGCTGGCCACAATGTAGATTTCCTTGGCCTTGCCCTCGCGGATCGGCATGGCAAACCCGCCGCACACCACGTCGCCCAGCACGTCATAGAATACATAATCCAAATCGTCCGTGTAAGCGCCCAGCTGCTCCAACAGACCAATGGCGGTGATGATCCCCCGCCCCGCGCAGCCCACGCCCGGTTCCGGGCCGCCGCTTTCGACGCAGCGAATGCCGCCGAAGCCTTCGCGCAGAATGTGTTTGAGTTCGGTGATTTCCCCCGCTTGCCGCAAGGTATCCAGCACCGTGCGCTGCGCCAGGCCGCCCAGCAGCAACCGCGTGGAATCCGCCTTGGGGTCGCAGCCCACCACCATGACCTTTTTGCCGCGCTCGGCCAGGCCGGCCGTCAAATTCTGCGCGGTGGTGGATTTCCCGATCCCGCCCTTGCCATAGATTGCGATTTGCCGTGTCGCCATATAGTTTAGACTCCTTACCCGTGTGAAAATGTGTTTTGAACCGCTGCGTGCGTTCCGTATAATTCCTGCGCAAAATCCTGCCCGCCCAGCAGCCCCGCCGCATCCGCCCGGCAGCGCTGGCAGTGCCGGAACACCGGCAGATACTGCTCCGCAGCTTCCCTGGCGCATGCTACTTCCCGGCAGCCGGGCGCCCGGATATGACTGAGCTTGTGCTGCGGAATCAGCGGGATAATATTCATGCGCTGCGCACCGGCGGCCGCAACGCGCTGCGCGATTTTCGGAATATGCTGCGCGTTGACGCCGGGGAGCAGCACCGTGTTCACCTTGACGGCAACACCGGCGGCGCTTATTTTTGCGATGCCGGCCAGCTGGTTGTGGATCAGCAGATCCGGGGCTACGCCTTCCACAATCTGCGCCAGGATCACCGGGTCAACCGCATTGACGGTGACGGTCAGGCTATCGATCCCCAGCGCAATCATTTCACCGGCAAACGCAGGCAATTGCAAGCCGTTTGTGCTCATGCATTTGATGATGTGGGGGAACTCCTGCTGAATCAACCGAAACGCTTGCAAAGCATACGGGGTTGCGAGGGAATCCCCCGGCCCTGCCTCGCCCGCCACAGCGATTTCCGGGCAAAGCCGCACCGCCCGGCGCACAAGCTCCACCGCCTCCGCCGGGGTGATGATCGTGCTTGCCACGCCCGGCCGCTGGTCAACGCCGTTGAGCTGCCGGTCGCAAAATTTGCACGCGATGTTGCAGCCGGGGCTGACGGGCAGATGCACCCTGCCCTTGTTGATCTTCGCCCCCTGGGCAAAGCAGGGGTGGTTTTGGGTCAGCTCTTCAATGGTCATTGGCATAAAAAGAAACCCTTCAATTGACTGTAATCACCGTCGTGTCATCCACCACAAATTGCAGCTCGTTGCGCCCGCCCAGCACCGTGAAGCTCGCAACGGCAAGGCCGTGGGTGTATTGTTCCAGGCGCACGAATTTGTTGGCACGGTTATATTCCAGGATAGCTGTGCAGTCGTAGTAATTCAAATCGTATTGCGGGTTTTGGATGGGCATGGAGGCAAGCGCGTCGTCAAAATCCTGCTTGCGGGCAAAATCAAACACGCCGCCCAAACTGTTGCCCCGCTTCGTCCACCAATACGGCTCTGCGTTCTTTTCGTCTTTCAACACAAGCGTGAGCTGCGTGTTGCCGTTGGCCAGCGTCTTGATGCCCGCGCTTTTCACCCAGCTTGCATCCGTCAGATAGCAGCCCTTCTCGCTTTGCACCACGGGGAAGTCTTCCATACTGCCGCCCGCCGGGGCAATCACCGGGTTCTTTTCGGCCTTATCCTTGGATGTGAACATCACGCCAAGGAACGGCTCCAGGATCTTCACGGCACGACCGTTTGCATTGCGCTTTTCCTTGGGCGCCTCCTGGTACTGCACTTTTTTGAACGCGATCTTTTCGCGCTTGGCGGTGTTCATGATTTCCGTGTAGAGCGCAAGGTAATCGGCGTTGGTGGGCGTTTTTGCCGCCGCGCCCGGCGCAGCAGTGGCTTGCGTCGCGGTTCCGTCTGTGTTGATAACATCTACACCCGTCGCTGCGCTGCCCGGCAAGGGCGCAGTTGCATTCGCTTGTTCTGTTTGTTCTGCCTGTGGCGCCTGCGTGCCGGTCTGTGCTGTTGACTGCGCAGCGGTGGATGGCAGGACTTCCGCTTCTTTCACACCGCAGCCGCCCAGCAGCAGCAACGCCGCCGCAAGCAGGAAAACCTTTTTCACAGATATTCCCCCAAAAACCGAACGGCCAAGTCCACGTATTCCTGCACCATCCCGGTATCCAGCACATTATCCCGTTTGGTATGCGTGTCGCCCAGCTTTTCCAGCCCCAGCTTCGGGGGGAATTTGGCCGCCTTCACGCTGATGAACGAGAGCGCCGGGAACGCCTTAAACGGATGCGAATCGGAGGGGAAGTGGTTCGTTTCGTGAATCAAAAAATCTTCGCGGGGCGAAAGCGCACGCACCTGCCGGGCAATATCCAGCCCCTGCGAGCGGGTATACAGCCGGAACAGCGGGTCGCGCCCGCCGACGCAGTCGAAGTTCAGCAGCAGCTTTTTTGAAAGGTCTTCCGGCGAAAGGCTGCCCAGCAGCTGCTTGTTGAGCTTTTTTGCGCCGCGCACGCCGTTTTCTTCCTGATCGGTGAAGACGATGGCGATTTGCCCGCGCAGATCCGGGCGCTGCCTGGCAATCGCATCGGCAATGCCCAGCAGGGCGATGCACCCGCTGGTGTTGTCGTTAAAGTTAAATTTGTTGTTGACCGTGAAGCTCGCGGCGGTGTAGGCCGCCATGGCGGCAATCCACCCGGCGGCGGCGAGGGGGCCTTTTTTCTTCCACCACGCAGCCGCGCCGCCAAACACCACGCCCAGAATCCCAACGCCGATCACCCAGTCGGCCGCATAGCCGATTTGGCTGGTCACATAAAAATTGGGGGCGGTGTAGCCGGTTTTGGAGGTATCGTAGTGCGCGGTGAGGATGACCTTCGCCGTGCGCTCGTCGCCAAAGATCAGGTTCGTGATCTGCTTAAAGTCGCCGTCCGCCCTGCCCTGCCAGCCGCGCTCGTTCAAAAACGCGCTGATGTAGGCATAGAACTCCTTCTTGACCCCCGGGCTTCTTCTGGCGCGGAATTGCTCGCTTGTGCAAAGATCCTGCTTGAGTTGTTCCAACATACTGCCGCCTCCTGCTTTTCATTTCATATATGAATAGTATGATTATAGAAGCAATTATAGCACAGCAGCGGCCCGCTGTCAAGAATAATATTTCAGCTTGACAACGCCTCCAAGATATAATATAATACATATGGGAATAATATGAAATGAGGGGTTGCACACATGAACAGCGAAATTGACGCATCCATCGAAATCCCGCCAAAAGAACGCAAGCTAACATCCGCCTGGCACATCGGTTCCTACGCCATCGGCAACATGATGAGCGCCGCAGCGGACATCAACGGCATCTATTACATGAACTTTTTGATGTTCGCCATGAAGCTCTCGCCCATCCTTGCGGGCGTTGTGACCAGCGCCTCACGCGTGTGGGATGGCGTAACCGACCCGCTGATGGGGCTGATCGTGGATCGCACGCGCACGCGCTTTGGCGCCTCGCGCCCCTGGCTGCTCGCGTGCATTTTGCCCATCTGGCTGGGGTATTTCATGCTCTGGTATTGCTTTGGGATCGAAGGGCAGGGCGCGCGGTTTTTGTATTTTCTGCTGGCTTACATGTTCTTCAGCACCGCCAGCACCATTGGCATTGTGCCATATGAAGCCCTGCTGCCGCGCATGGTGCGCGATTACAAAAAGCGCGAAAATTACACGTCGGCACGCTCGTTTTTGGAGGGCGTTTCCGGCGCGTTCAGCGTGTATATTTATGAATTGCTGATCCCGGTCAAAACGGCTGCGGATTACCCGGGGCTGACCAAAAACTTCATGTGGCTGGGCTTTGTGCTGGGCGGCATGTTCGCCATTTCGCCGCTGATCACCTTCTTCGGCGCCAAGGAAACCCCGCAGCCCGCTGCGGCGCGGCGCATTTCCATCAAAGGCCTGCTGCACGAATACAAAGACCTGCTGCGCTCGCGGCTCTATCGCCGCTGCCTGTTTTTGAGCCTGTTCGGCATGTTTGTGGCTCACGTCCAAACGGAATCCAGCATTATTTTTTTGTTGATGCTCTTTGGCAACCGGCATTATAACGTGTTTTCCATCTCGCTTTCCCTGATTTTTTTGAGCATCAACTTTGAGGGCGCAAGCAACGTGCTTTCTTTTATATTAAATGTGTTCCTGATGAAGAAAAAATCCAAAAAACACGCCATGCTCGTGGATTTCCCGCTCGAAATTGCGGCGGCGGTGATCTTCCTTTTCATCACGCCCGGCACGCCGATTTGGGTTTATTTTGTCGGCCTGTTTTTGACGGGGCTTGGCGCGTCGTGCCTGGCGTTCATCCCCCGCACCATGATCCCCGAACTGCCCGATGTGGATGAACTCATTTTTGGACGCAGGCGGGAGGGCGCGGCGGCGGGGCTACTCAGCCTTGGCAAAAAGGTGGTGCAGGGCGCGGCCGCGCTCAGTTTCGGCACGGTGCTATCCATCTTCGGCCTGGATGCGGAAACCGCTTCGCCGGATAAAACCACCTTTGCTTCCCTGTTCGCCGTCAAGTTCATGCTGTGCATCATCCCCATCGTCGGCTGCATCATCCTGTTTTTTGCCACGCGCAAATACAACCTGGACGCCCAGCGCCACAACATGATCCAGGCGAAAATCAAACAAAAGCGAGCATCCGGCATGGCCACATGTGCTCCGGAAGAAATCGCCGTCTGCGAAGACGTGACGGGGCTTTCGTTTGATGAACTGTGGATCAGCAAAGCATTGACGGAAGAAGAAATTTCGCAAAGCGTAATCATATAGGGGGTCAAAGAACATGAACGAACAAAGCAAAATCAAAAACGAGCCGCGCATCCGGCGCAACCCGTTCATCACAGCCCTGCGGGATCAAATGGAACACCGGGCGCTGTGGCTATATTTCCTCTGCGATGAGGCGGAAAAAGCCGGGCAGGATCCGGCTACGTTTGCCCCGGCGGCCATCCGCCGCTGCGGCGACCACCAGGGGGCAAACCACCGCCGCGCTGCGGGGAGCAGCAGCCTGCGCCGCTTGCAGCAGGTGCTGTTCCACCACTTTGCCCGCGAAATTTTTGAAATGAAAATCGTCCGCTGTGACGACGACCACCTCGATATTGACTTCCACTATTGCCCCTTGCTCCGCGCATGGCAGACGCAGGGTTGCCCCGATGCCGTTTGCGGCAAGCTGTGCGACTACGCCATGTGCGGCGACGCGGGCATCGCCGCCGCCTTCGGCTGCGCACTGGAACTGCCGCAAACCATCGCCCACGGCGACGCCAGCTGCCAACTGCGCTTTGTGCGGCGGGATTGATCACTGTTCCTCTTGATGTGCCTGGACACGGCGTGCCGTGTCCAGGTGCCTGCGATAATGCATTGCTTTTTAAAGCTAACTAAATCAATCAGGAGGCGTTACCATGGAAAAAATCACTTTAAAAGTCGAAGGCATGTCCTGCGGCCACTGCGAAATCGCGGTGCAGGACGCCGTGCGCAAACTGCCCGGCGTCAAAAAGGTGAAGGCGAACAAGCGCAAAAAGCTGGCCGTTGTGGAATACGACGCAGCTGCGGTCAGCCGGGAACAGATCGCCGGGGCGATCAGCAGCACCGGCTATACCGTCAGCAGCGCGGACGGCGACCGCGCTTAAAACACTTCCCGCATCCGTTTGCAATAATAAACGACGTTTTCCCACTTGGCGGTGGGCGGAATGCGGTGGTCGGGGCAAGGGATATAGCCGCCCAGCGCCACAAGCGGGCGCAAGCGCTCGATTTCCGCATCGACTGCGTCAAAATCCAGGGCAAATACGTTCTTGTTCATGCCGCCAACGCCCCGCAGTTCCCTGCCGTATTTTGCACGCCAGGGGGCGATTTCCGCTTCCCAGGTGCCCACTTCGATGGGGAACATGGTGTTCACGCCGTTTTGCAGCCAGACGGGCAGCAAGCTATCGATGCAGCCGTCGCAATCCAGGCTCACAATCGTGGTGCCATGGGCGCGCAGCAAATCCGTCAAACGCTTGTAGTGTGGGCCGACCAGCTCTTCAAACACAGAGGGGATCACCAGCGGCCCTGTTTTGAAGCAGATGTCCTCCCAAAAATGCGCAAAATCGAACAGCCCTTTGGGGCAGCGGCGCAGGGTTTCTTCCAGCACCTGGTAGTGCAGCTCCCCCAAGGTGTTGAGGATCTCGGCATAGAGATCCTCGTCGTCGGCATAGATATAGCTCGTCCCGGTCACGCCCGCCCAGTCGCGGAATTTCCCGTAAAGGCTGCCAATGAAAATCCCCGTAGGGTGTTCGCCTTTTTCCTTTGCCGCAAGCGCATCGATGTGTGTCTGTGAAATGCCGCGTTCGGCGCTGAACTGCAACCGGGGCTTGTAATGCGCTTCCCAACTTGAGCGGTCAACCAAAAGGTGCGCAATTTCCTGCTGGATGGACGTCGCGCCTTCGCGTTCCAGCACCACCACACCGTCGCCGTTGCGCACGTGCCGCGCACCGTTCCCCAGGTCTTTGATGACCTCGCGTGCAAAACCGGGGCGCAGCCCCGTGTTGATGCCGCTGCCGGCGCTCCATTCAAAATCAAAGCCCTGCC
Organism: Oscillospiraceae bacterium; assembly: GCA_031290595.1. Classification (GTDB taxonomy): domain Bacteria; phylum Bacillota; class Clostridia; order Oscillospirales; family Acutalibacteraceae; genus WRMQ01. The sequence continues at coordinate 9,311 of JAITNG010000124.1, read as the reverse complement.
GCAGTGCCGTCAAGCGGTCGCTGCGGGCTTCTTCTGCGGTGATGTGCCCCTCTTCCAGGAACTTTTGCCGGGTTTCCTCCCAATAGCCGAAGTGCACCACCGGCAGGTGGTCATAGGGTTCGTAGTGCAGCGCCGCCATGGCGCGTTCACGGTTGTTCATGTCGCTTCCTCCTCGATTTTTTATGTTCAGCGCAGCGCTTTGGCCGCGCTGGCCATGGCCAGCATGTTGGCTGCGGGTACGTTGGGCAGCACCTCTTCGTGGCTGGGCGAAATGATGATGTTCGGCCCCAAAAGGCCGTAGACCCGCTGCACTTCGTCCGCCACCTGCGCGGGCGTGGCGTTGACGATGAAGCTCTGCGCATCAATGCCGCCGCAAAACGCAATGTCGTTTTTGTATTGCGCCAACTCTGCGGCCGCCATACCTGCCGCCTGTGCCTGTAAGGGGTGCAGAATATCGACGCCCGCGTCAATCAGATCCGGTATGATGCGATAGATGGAGCCGCAGGAGTGCATCATCACCTGCTTGCCGCATTGCTTGCCCGCCGCAATCAACCTGCGAATGGACGGCAGCAGAAAGCGCCGGAACTGTTCGGCGGATAAAAACAGATCGCGCTGGGTACCCAGGTCGATGCCGATGAACAGCACCTCGCCCGTGGGGGCGCCGCTGTAAAACTTGTGAATCACCGAAACATAGTAATCCGTAAAGCGCTCCGTTACCGCCTCAATGAGCGCGGGGTTGTCATAGAGCATCATGAAGTAGTTTTGCATACCGAAGTGGTTGGTGAGCGTGGTGAGCAGAGTACACCACGGCCCCGAAAAAACGAGCTTATCCGATTGCCGCGCAATGGCGGCGTAGGTTTCAGAAAAATCGTAGTATGCCGCATCCGGCCAGGGGTAGTTGCCCAGCTCAGCCATGGTTTCGGCCTCGGCAAAGCAGCCCGCCGCGCCCAGCGAGCGGTTGCGCTCCATGCCCCAACCGGGGTTCCACTCCGCCAAACCCTCCGGGTGCCGGTACCCCCCAATGGGGATGTAGCGGCAGTCGTCCTGCAAGGTTTCGTAAATCGCTTCGGCGGTGGGCGCAATGCCCCATTCCTTTGCATAGAGGGGAATGGTATCGTGCGCGGGTCGCCCGCTCCAAAAAACACCCGCGCCCGTGCTGCGGCGGTGAATCACATCCAACGCCGCCTGTTTGTTGCTCATTGTAATCTTCATGCTCCTATTATTTTAATATCCCTCCGCCAGTTCCATGGCGATCTGCGCCCAACGGAAGAGGTTTTGCGGGTTGTGATGCACGGTGCTGATGTCTTTGAGCGTAATATCCAGCCCGCGCACGCCGTTGCGTTTGCAGGCGGCAAGGGTTTTGCCCAGTTCCCGGCGCAGCTCGTCTTCATCCAGGTGCGCCACGGCCACGGCTGCGGGGTTCGGTTTGTTGGAAACCACATAGCGCCCGCCGATGATTTCCGTCGCAACATCCACATCCGCCCAGGGGGTCACGCCGATCTTGCGCAGGTTCGGGATCTTTTCGACTATATCGATCTTGTTGTGCAGCGGTTCGCAACAGCCGTAATAGACCAGGCCGCAGCTCCCCGTGGTCGCAATCTGGTATTGGATGTCGAATGCATCGTGCATATCGGGGCTGACGGAACCAAACGCCTGCGCCGTGCCGCGCCCCCAAAGATTTTTGCGCGTGACCTTTCCATCGGTGGGCGCGGGCAAATCTTCCGTGAAGCCGGGGGTGCAGTGCAGCCGGGGGGCGTCGCTATCCAGCAGCCCCAGGGCTTCCTTCTGCGCAAATTCCGAAGCAACCAGCGCAAAAAACTTCTGCGCCACAGCGTGGGAATGCTCCGGCCGGTCATATAAATCCATCAGCAGCGGCATAACGCCCCTGTAACGGGCGATTGTATCCCATTCGCTGTTGTAATAGACGTTCGTGCCGCAAAGGCGCACAGGCAGGATGTCGCCAATGGCCTCGCCGATTTTGTTGAATTTGGCCATCGTCTTTTCATGGTCATAGGTGACCACGGGCATTTGCAGCTGCTCCAGCGCGTCCTCCAGCGCCAGCAGGTCGGTGAATTCGTGCGAAACAATGCTGGTGTCGGTTTCGCTGGCTATGGTGTGTTCCTCGACTTCCAGGCCGCAGCCGGTGACGTGCACCGCCCGCTGCACGCCGATGTATTCATTGATATAGGTATCCACCGGCAGATATTTGCGCCGGAACAGCGCCTCGCGCATCCCCCATTCCACCCCGCGCAGCCCGTCGTCTTCACACAGGCAGTCCATCGAACCATCAACATTTATCTGCCCCCAGGGGATTTCGTCAATGCACACAACGGGGCGGATCATATGCAAATCGTTGCTGGCGATATACAGCTGCTTAATGCGGGCGTTGCGCTCGCTGTGCATGGCCTCGGCATATTGATAGGCCAGGCCGCGCAGGATCTTGACGTCGTTGTTCATTGGCTTACGCTCCTTTGCTGATTTGATCTATCTGACTGCTGCGGTATTGCGCGGGCGAAACGCCGCAAAGCCGCGTGAACACCTTTGTGAAGTAACTTTGATCTGAAAACCCGACGTTTTGCGCCACCTGCACCAGCGGCAGACCGCTTTTGCGCAGCAGCTGCTTGGCTTTTTCGATGCGCACCGTCTGCACATAGGCGCTGAAGCCGACGCGCATTTCGCTGCTCCAAACGGCGCTCAGGTGGCTGGGCGAAAACCCGACTTCCCGCGCCACACCGGCCAGGGTGATCTTTTCGGCGGCGTTTTGGCGGATGTATTCCGCCGCCTTGCCCAGCGCATCGGCATGGGCAAAGCGCGTGAAATCAAACACATAGCCCACAAAGCGGTTGAACATATCCACCAGGAAGGCCGAAAGGGAATCCTGCGTGGCGCAACCCGCGATTTGCGCGGAAAAATCGCTGCTCTGGCCAAAAATGGGGTCAACGAAGGCGCCGCCTTCTTTCGCCGCCCGGTGGAACAGAGCGAGGAGTTCCCGTGCGCCATCCTTCATTTTGGGCAGGTTGCCGCTGCCGCCCAGGTAAAGCGCCCCCAGCAGCTGGTTGATCATCTGCGCCGTGCCGCCGCGGTCGCCCTGCCGGATCATCCGGCTGAGCTGCTGCTGCACATCAATCGCATCAAAAAAGCCTTTCGGCAACCCGCCGGGGCCGCGCACATCTTCCCAGAAGGAATCGGCTTCTTCGGCCGGGGGGGCTTGGCGGCCAAAGCCCGCTGCCAGCAAAGCAAGCACCCGGGCGACTGCATTCACCTGGGCGGGGGTGCGCTGCGGCAAACGGGCGGCCGCTTCCTGCATATGCGCCTCAAACTCCGGCCAGTCGTCCGCTTGCCCCATGACCACGGGGCCGGTGACAAACGCCAGCGCAGGCCGGCCGTTTTGCGCCACCAGCGTGGCCACAAAAATCAACCCGGCCGGGCAATAATAGATGTATTCGCCATGCCAGCGCACAGCTTCGTAACAACCGAAGCGGTGCGCCAACAAGCTATCGCAGACCGCAGCGTCGCCACAGGCCAAGGGGCAGCGCAGGCAAAAATCTTCCGCACTGCCCGGCAAAAAGGCACGCTCTTCAAAGCAAAAAACACGCACAAACACACCCAACGCAGCGGATAAATCAACTGCGTTGCCGGTGACCCCGTCTGCCAGCGTCCGTTCCATGGCGCTGCACCTCCGTGGAAAATCGTTTCTTACAGCTTACCACAGATCGGGCAAAAAGTCCAATGTTTTTATTAAAATATCAGGTTCAGGCCGCCACAAGCGATTTCGCCATTTGCGCCGCAGAAGCCGCATCGGCGGTGTAAGCGTCCGCACCAATTTCGTTGGCGTAGGCTTCGGTGATGGGCGCGCCGCCGATCATCACCTTCACCGTGCCGCGCAGACCCGCTCCCTCCAGGGCTTCAATCACCCCGCGCTGGCTGCCCATGGTGGTGGTGAGCAGCGCCGAAAGCGCCACGATTTGGGGCTTGTGTTCGCGCACGGCTTCCACAAAGGTTTCCGGCGCAACATCAACCCCCAGGTCGATCACCTGGAACCCGCTGCCCTCCAGCATCATGCGCACCAGGTTTTTGCCAATGTCATGCAGGTCGCCCTGCACCGTGCCGATCACCACCGTGCCGATGGGCTTTACGCCTTCTTCCACCAGCTGGGTTTTCAGCAGCAAGGTCCCCTTGTTGAGCGCACGGGCGGCAATCAGCACTTCGGGTACAAACACCTCGTTGTTCTTGAAGCGCACCCCCAGCAGGTTCATCCCGGTCAGCAGGCCGTCTTCCAGCAGCTGCTGCGCGGTGAAGTCTTCGGCCAGCCCCTGTGCAATCAAAGCCTCCACATCTTTGGCGCGGCCCTTTTGCACCGCCAGGGAAAGGTTTGCGAGAATTTCTGTACTCATGTCTGTTCTCCTTTTAATTTATATTTTTTGAATTGGAATGGTTGGGTATCCTTGTCTTCCTAATATTTTCCAAGCGCCGCCGCACGCTCCAGATAATACCGAAAAATTTCGGGCTTCACGGTGGGGGGTACGGAATGGTCGCTGTGAATAATGAAGTTGCCGCCCTGCTTCATGACGGGGATTTTGGCCTCCAGTTCCGCGTCAATCAGCGCCTTATCGTTGGAACAAATCACCCGCGCATCGATGCCGCCCATGAAGCACAGCTTGTCGCCATACAGCCGCTGTAGCTTGAGCAGATCCATGCCTGCCTTGATTTCGATGACCTGTAGGCAGTCAACCCCCGCTTCGATGAACCCCGGCACCAGGGGTTCCACAAAGCCGCAGGAGTGCAGAATCACGGGCAGCCCCAGCGCATGCGCAAAATCCATAGTGCGCTTGTGGCCGGGCAAAACGAGTTCGTCATACATGCCGGGCGACAGGAACGGATGCTCCTTGTAACCGAGGTCGTCATAAAACCAGATGCCGTCCGGCAAGCCCGATTTCTCGATCAGCCTGGTCTGCGCCTCCACGATCATCCGGCTGTAGACGTCCACCATGTCGGCCACCCACTCCGGGTCAAGCGCCATGCCCGCCAACAGGTTTTCATGCCCGCAAAGGTAGGTCATCAACTCAAAAACATTCACGCCGCTCAACACAAAATAGCGCCCGTCCTCATTTGCGATCTGCCGGCTCTGCTCATACGCCGCATAATTGATGCGGCGATCCAACGCACCGGCCAACAGCAGGGGCTTGGCCCAGGCCTCCCAGTTTTCGCGGTCCTTCACAAAAAAATCAACGTGTTCCGGCGTGCCGTCCTTGAACTTGTGCTTGCGCAGCGTGGCGCGATTGCCGTCATAGTAGGTGGCGGTGTTCTCGTCCTCGGCCACAATCACGCTCCCGGCGTCCAGGTCGGCCACCAGGTTCAGCGGCCAACACTCGCAGACGTCCAGATCCCAAAAGCGCTCCAGGTTGCCCTCGCCGTTCAGGTAGTCCTTCCACCCCTTGGCGGTGTCGCCCCAAAAATGCTCGTGAATCCCGATGCGATCCACCGGCTCACGGCGCAAAATGCGGGCGATGCGTTCTTTTCCGGTCATGCAATCGCCTCACAGGTCATATTTTGCGGGGTCATATTTCTCGCTGTCAAGCTCCGCATAAAGCGCTTCTGCATCGTTTGGCATGTCTTCTACCGTTTCGGAGAGCTGCTCCAGCCAATCCTGCTCTTTTTCACTCAGCAGCAGCTCGCCCTTGCCAAAGCCTTTGCGAATCTCTTCCAGCGCCAGAGCGGCGGCCAGCTTGCAGCGGGCGTAATCCCCGCCGTTTTCCTGCACCAGCGCACGTGAAATCCCCAGCACCACATCGGGGCGCAGCACATATGCCTGGGGGTCAAGGCGGCTGTCGCTATCCGCGTGCAAATCCCGCAGCAGCAGCGCCGGGTCAGCGCCTCTTTCGCTCGCCGTGTTGAACAGGCGGCAGTCGTAGGCCAGCTGTTCAAACGAAACCGTGGGCGCCATGCCGCCCAGCAGCTTGATGTTCTGAATGGATTCGTTGCTCCACAGGTCGCACAGGCACCCGGCCACATTGCCCACGGGCGAAAGATGCGCACAGGCGGCGGTGCGCCCCTCCATGGCGATGGGGGTACCCGCAATGGCCTTGACGTATACGCCTTCGTAGCCGCAATCCTTGTGCGGCCCCTGTGCGCCGCATTCGGCGGCAACCAAGCTGCGCACGGCGGAAACAACGCGCACCGTCGCCGCAAACACTTTGGGGATGTAGTTTTGCTCCGCCAGCACCATGGCCGTGTTGGCAAAACCACAGGCGGTGTCGCCCGCCGCAACGGTGCCTGTGCGCTGCGCAATGCCGCCGATGGCCGTCCACAGCCGTTCCATATCGCGGCAGCCGGGTACCGCCAGGGCATAAATCGACTTGGCAATGTCGCAATACATGATCGCCTCGTCGTGCAGTTCCTTGCCGCCGACGGATTCGATGGCCAGCAGTTCCGCGCCCGCATTGGCGCAGCCTTCAAAGGTTTGCAGGATGGCCTCCCAGTGCCTGCCGTGCCACATGTGTTCCAAATCGCGCCCCTCGCGGATGTCGTTGGGCGTGATGCGCACCGCGCCCTTTGTGCCGTATTTGGCTTCGTTTTCCTTGAGAATATCCACCACGGTTTTGCACACTTCGATGCCCCAGCGGGGTTCAAAGGTCATGGGGGGCAGGGTTTCGATTTCGGCCACAAAGCCCGGCACAGCCAGCTCGTTGGCGCGCTTGCAGATGCCCTCGGCGATTTCGCGGTAATTGTGCAGCACTTCGGGGAGGCTTTCTTCCGTAATGAGCATCGTGGGCAGGGTGAAGTTGATTTCGGGGTAGACAATGCCGCCGCCGATGGAAATGCCGTTGGCCAGGGTGACAGGTTTTTTGGCCACGCCAAAGATGAACTCGCGTTCTTCCTGGTAGGCCGTGGTGCGAAAAATTTGACGCATAGGGTAACTCCTTCTTGTGTTTTGTTGTTATTGGATCACGGGCGTATGGCGTACTCCCGTGAAAACTCGATGTAGCGCTTCACCGCTTCGCCCGGCACGTTCCAGGGGATGTGGTTGCCGACGTCCATCATGTAGCCGCCGCATATCTGCGCGGTTTGCGCCATGGATTTCACCATGGCCTCGATTTCTTTGGGGTCGTTGCGCAGCAAAACGCGGTTGTCCCCCTCCCCTGCCAGGAACATCGTGGGGTGCTTTTTGGCCAGCGTCTTGAAATCCGTGTATGGCTCTGTGATAATGCCCCGTGCGCCGCAGGCCAAAACATCCTCGGCGTAGGCGTCCACGTTGCCGTCCACCATGAAAATGACTTCCTTGCCCTCGGCCTTGCACATCGCCCAGTATTCCTCATAGCGCGGGAAGATATACTTGTGCATCCATGCGGGGGAACACACAGGCCCGTTGGTCATCACAATATCATCGTGGCAGACGACAAAATTCACGGGCAGCTTGGAAATCGCGCGGAACACCCGCCGGTTGATTTCGGCAAATTCATCCATGACGCGTTCAAAGCGCTCGTCCAGGCAGCATTCCATGAACAGCTCCCACCCAAACGTGAGCAGCGGCCACATGAACATCGTGTTATAAAAACCGACGCTGCTGGCTTCGCCGTCCTTGCGCGGCCCCGGATTCCGCTGCTTGAGCGTCGCGGCAATGGCTTCTTCGGAACTGAAATCCAGGCTTTCCACCACGTCGGGCATCTTATCGGTTCTGAACTCCGCCGCATGTTCCAGGGGGCTGAACGCAAACACCTCTTCCGGGCTATTGAAAAAGGCCTCGCCGTGCTGGAACGTGGCGGTTGTGCTGTCGCCCCAGCGGGTTACGTGAGCGTCGGCGTCCGCTTCTTCTTTGGGGCGGGGCTTGGGGGCGTCGGTTCGGGGGATGCCCAGCCTAAATTCGGGGTACAGCTCGTTGAACTTCAGGCGGCAAAGGCGCGGGTGCTCGTAGTAGTCGATCCCCGTCAGGTAGGTTTCTGCATCGGGATCCGACCAATGTTCCCAGTGCGGCACACGCTTGGGCGCAAGACCCATGTAAGTCAGGTATCTGTCATCGGGCATCGGGGTTTCTCCTCCTTCAGATTATAGTTCCGTGTATTCGTGCAACAACTGTATATACAACTGATAATCGGCAAAGCTCACCCCCGGCGGGGTTTGGTGATCTACGCTGGCCACAAAGCCGCCGCTGCGCATCAGGGGCAGCAGACGCTCAAATTCCGCACGCATCGCGGCCTCGCCTTGGTGCATCACCATTTTATCGTAACCCCCCAGCATCAGCAGCTGCGGATATTTTGCCCGCAGGGCGTTCACATCCACGCCGGATTGCCGTTCCAGGGGCAGAAACCCCTCCACGCCGGTTTCCAGCAGCCACGGCACCAGTTGATCCACAAGGCCGTCGGTATCCACAAAAAACGGCACGCCGTGCGCCTTCAGCTTTTCCGCAATGGGCAGATAATACGGTCGCAAAAATTCTTCAAAGCACGCCTGTGAAAGCATCGGCCCGTGGTTGTAGCTCATATCCTCCGCCAGGTTGAACAGATCCGGCGTGACGACGGCAAACAGCTGATCCAGCAGACGCAAGTGGAACGCCAGCAAATCGCTGTTGATGCGGTGCATCAGTTCCGGGGAATCATAAAAGGCATACATATGCGGCTCAATGCCAAACAGCCGCCGTGGGAACCAGAAAAAGCCGTCCACCGCAAGGCGCAGCGTGAAGTCGCCGCGCGCGTGACCAGCTTGCAGCGACTGCGCATGCGCGACAGCGCTCGCAATTCTTTCCTGCGTAAAAATATGATCCCGCACCCGCTCGTAATCCGCTTCGTCTGCAATGTGCGGCGCGTCCGTAGCCACCCATAAGCAGCGCATTATGTCCAGCCCAAAATGGCGCTGGCTTTCTTCCCAACCCAGTTTGGGGAAGCCCTCGCCTTCCCACCGGGCAATGGTTTTATCCCACCAAGCCGCCCACTCAATGCGCGGTAAACGCGGCGCACCCCCGCCGCCAAGCATGGCAGCATGAAAAATCTCGCGCTCCGTCATGGTGATACTCCCCTCTTCCTTGCTTCATTGCAAAAATTCCTTTATGAATTGTAGCACCATACACAACAAAAAATATAGAAAAATATTCGCCTGGCTTGGTAAAAAAGCTGGATGTCTGCTTGACTTCTTGTGTGGGAGGCTGTATAATAAAATGCATTGATTGGTGTTGCGAGCTGTTTGAAGGGGAATTTCGCACCTCGCATTCACAAAGCGGTCACCAGCCATTTTTTGTTGAAAAAAGCCTTGCATTTCCCTCGCGCGTGTGCTATACTTTCGTTGCACAAACGTGCAAATATAATTTGAAAAGGGAGAAA
>JAITNG010000064.1 GCA_031290595.1 Oscillospiraceae bacterium | reverse complement strand
TCTGGATGTTGTTCTAAACTCATCTTTTGTTTCATCTTGTGCGCTTAACGCACCTGGACACGGCACGCCGTGTCCCTACAAACCGAGATGAACGCCCGATGCACGTTTGCATTTTTATGTGCCTTTGTAGGGACACGGCGTGCCGTGTCCAGCTACCTACAAAAAACCCACCAAACACCGCGAGCCGGGAGCAAACAGCTCCCGGCTCTTTATGCATCTTAAAATGAACCAATTACTTCGCGTAGGCTGCCACGGTGAGCATGAAGTCGCCCAGCTGGGCGCCGAATTCCGGCGCACCGTCCATGATCAGGCGGCCGGCTTTTGTGGCGTCCATCATGTCGTCCGTGCCGAGCAGGGTACCCAGGGCGCTATCCAGGTTATCGAAGCGCAGGGTGAAGAACGGCATGGCGCGCTTGTATTCCCCGCGCCCGGCGCGGCTTTTGCCCGCCTTGATGCGGATATAGGCCGCGACTTCCGGGTGACCGTTCACCGCCCAGGAATACACGCGGTCGGGGCTGGGCTTCGTCCAGCTGTTCACGCCCTCGTGGCCGTTTTTGTTCAGGCAGCTGACGCCGCTGGAAAGCAGGTAGAAGAAGCTCTTGACCAGCAGCACCTTGGTTTCTTCGTCTTCCGGCGGTTGGGTTGCGCCCAGGAGGGAGCTCATTTTGAGCAGCACCTGCATGAAGGCGAGGAACATCCCGGTGTGCTTCACCGCGCCGCGCATTTTGGGCAGCGTAGCCGGGCCGATTTTGCCCTTCATGAAGCCCACAAAGGCGTCGATGCTCTTGAACTGGAGTTCCACCTGCGCGTTGGTGGCCACTTTATCGGCGCAGACCTTCCACTCGCCGTTGTTGACGGTGAAGTGGGTCGCGACTTTGCCGCCGGGGGCGTCGGGGTCCAGTGCGCTGACCTGGAAGACGCAGTGCGCCTGTTCAAACTTTTGGGCAAGCGCCGGAATATCCGACGCGATGACCTTCACCAGCGGCAGCGCGGCGTTGAGGAAAATCTTATAGCTGAACACGGTATCTTGTGCAATCATAGAAATATCTCCTTATCTTCAGCCGATCAGACCTCATCGTCCCAGTCGTCGTCCAGCTCAAAATCCATCTTCATCGCCGCGCGAACCGCTTCGGCAATGCCGTTGGAATCGATGCCGAGGATGCTCATAATATCCTCGTGCAGGCCGATGGGGGCAAAGGAATCCTGCACGCCCAGGCGCTTGAATGCGCAGCCCTTGCCGTATTCCGCGATGACCTCCGCCACAGCGGCGCCCAGGCCGCCGATCACGCTGTGATCTTCCGCCACAATGATGCGGCGGGTATCCGTGATGGCCTTTTGGATGGCTTCTTTATCGATGGGCTTGAGGGTGTGGATGTTGAGCACCCGCACGCTGAGGCCGTCGGCGTTTTTGAGGAAATCCGCCGCCGAAATGGCCTGGAAGACGCAGGAACCGCAAGCGATCACGGTGATGTCGGTACCGGGGCGCATCTCGACCGCCTTGCCCAGTGCAAAGCCGTAGTCCTCGTTTTCATAGACCACACGGTCAAAGCCGCGGTTGATGCGGATGTAGAACGGGCCGGGGGTTTCGTATGCCACACGCACGGCGTTGGCGGTTTCGTAGCCATCCGCCGGGCAAATCAGGGTGATGTTGGGGAGCGAGCGCACCAGGGCGAAATCGACAATGGCATGGTGGGTGGAACCCGCCTGGCCAAAGGAGGTGCCGCCGTGGGTGGCGATGATCTTCGCGTTGACGTTCTGGTAGCAAATATCGGTGTGCAGCTGATCCGCCACACGCCAGGATGCGAACTGCGAGAACGAAGAGAGGAAGGGAACCAGCCCGGCCTTGGCCATGCCGGCGGCCATGCCCACCATGTTCTGTTCCGCAATGCCGACGTTGAAAAAGCGTTCCGGGAAACGCTCGCCAAAGGTGCCAATCTTGGTGGATTTGCCCAGATCCGCCGTCAGCGCCACGATTTCGGGGTGCTGTTCGCCAAGTTCCACCAGGGTTTTGCCATAGACTTCCGCCGTCGAAAGCGCAGTGGAATCCACAGCCGTATAAGTCAATCCGCCTGCCATATTATTTGCCCTCCTTTTCCGCGCGCGCCTTCCGCGCTTCGTAGTGCCGTGCCAGGCTCTCTTTGGATTTTTCGTAGTTTTCTTCCGCCATTGCGCCATAATGCCAGCGGTAATCGCCCTCAATGAAGTCGATGCCTTCACCCTTGACGGTGTCGGCAATGATCATCACAGGTTTATCGCCGGTGTTGGCCAGGGCAAAATCAATCGCATCGGCCAGTTGGCTGATGTTGTTGCCGTCAATCACCTTGACCTCAAAGCCAAAGGCAGTCCATTTATCCGCCAGGGGTTCCAACGCCATGATCTCTTCGGTGTTGCCGTCGATCATGTTGTGGTTGCGGTCAACAAAGCTGATGACGTTGGTCACCTTGAAGTGCGCCATGGCCATGGCGGCTTCCCAGTTGGAGCCTTCGTCCAGCTCGCCGTCGCCCATGATGCAATAGGTTTTGTAGTTTTTGCCCTGCACCCGTGCGGCAAGGCCGGTGCCAAGGGCGATGGAAAGCCCGTGCCCCAGCGAGCCGGTGGAAGCATCGACGCCCACCACCTTGTTGGAATCCAGGTGAATGCCCATCTTGGAATTGGTCAGGTTGAAGGTTTTGAGCTGCTCCGGGTCGTTGAAGCCCTTATCCACCAGCACGGGGGCGTAGGCAATGCCCGCATGACCCTTGCTGAGGATGAAGCGGTCGCGATCCGCCCAGGCGGGGTCTTCCACCTTGATGTTGAGGTAGCGGTGATAAAGAATGACCAGCATATCCATCACGCTGTTGCCGCCGCCAATGTGGCCGCTCCCGGCCCAGTGGCAGGTATCCAGCAACAGGCGGCGCATCTGGTAGGCCTTATCCTCCAGCGCCAGCCATTCCTGCTTGGTGAGTGCCATGTTGTTTCCCTCCTAAATTAGATGTTAGATTGTAGATATTAGATGCTAGATGATAAAGACGGAACCCCCGATAGAAGCCCAGCCGTGCTACGCCGTTGGGTTCCATGTGACAATTCCCCTCCGTGGGAGGGGTGGCGCGCAGCGCCGGGGTGGTGGCTCGTTCGACGCACATGCCGCCAAGGTATTCACCTAAGTGCAGGATGTGCGTATAACATTTCCATCACCTGCTCAAGCCGATGCAGCACATCATCAGCGGTAACATGAATGACCGTAAGGTGCAATCCCTCCAGGAACGCCTGGCGCTCAAAATCATATTCGGCTTTATCCCGATGCGAACTGCCATCCACCTCAATTACTACGCCACAATCGCAACAATAAAAATCAACAATAAAATTCCCAATGATCTTTTGCCGATCAAAATCATAGCCCCGGAATTGCTTCTTGTTCAGCCGTTGCCACAGCAAGACCTCGCTCAGGTTCCCGGATTTTCTGAGTTCCCTTGCACGGTCACGCAAAAGGGGGTTGTAAGGAAGTTCAAAAAACGCCTGTCTGTTATGCATTCATTCTGACCTCCAAAAGGCTGAACAAGTTCCAGGGCATCGACGCTAGCCGCTAATGCTATTCCTCATCTAAGAGCCGACCTCGCTGCGCTCCGCGCCACCACCCCGGCGCTTCGCGCCACCCCTCCCCGTGAGGGGAATTTTCACACGAACCCAGGCCGCGAAGCGTTGGCGGGGCGGTGGCTCGGTTGGGCTTATGTGTGGTGTTTTTCAGAGAAGGAACAGTATACCCCGCTGCGCCGTCAAAAAACCTCCGGGTGGTTCTTCACCACGATTTTGAAGGCTTCGTCTGCGATTTCGAGCGTGAGGGCGATGTCTTCATCGGCCAGGGCGTAGTTGATGAAGTGGTTGTGATGCCCCGCAAAAAACGCACCGCGCTGCACGCATTCGGCAATCCATTCCTGGTGGAGGAACAGGCTGTCGTCATTGGCAATGCGGAGGTAGAACAGCGCGGGTTCGCCGCTGACGACGAGGCTGACGCCGTTGTTTGCCGCCGCCGCCTGGAGTCCGCTGGTCAGCTTCAGGCCTTTTTCGCGCAAAATCTGCGGCAGCTTCATGCTGCGCATCTTGGTGATGTTGGCGATGCCCGCCGCAAAGGGGACGGCGCTCATCCAATAGGAGCCGGTGTAGCTCAGGGAACTGACCGCGCCCTTGATGAATTCCTTGCCGCACAGGCAGGAAACATTCCAGCCGTTGGCGATTGCCTTGCAGAAGGTGATCAAATCGGCTTCAAAGCCATAATAGGCGTCGGAGCCTTCCGTTGCAAGGCGGAAACCCGCGCGGACGTCATCCACAATCAGCACAATGCCCTTGCGGCTGCAAAGCTCGCGCACCTTCTGCCAATAGCCCGGCGCGGGCAGCTCGTTATCCAGGTAATTGCCGTGCATATAGGGGGTGGCGATGTAAGCGGCGATCTCGTTGTCGTTGGCGTCCACCAGCTTTTCGAGCGCCTCAAAATCATTCCAATCCACATAGAGGTTGTTGGCCACATCTTCGGGGATAACGCCGGGGTAATCGATCTTCTGCGTCCAGGGCGAAACGCCGTGATAGAAGCCGTTGACGAAGACGATCTTCTTTTTGTGCGTGTGGGCGCGGGCGGTCATGATGGCCGCCGTGGTCACATCGTTGCCGTTTTTGGCAAAGAATGCCCAGTCCGCCGATTTGACGGTATCCACCATCAGTTCCGCAAGCTCGACCATCTTATAGGAAGGCGAGGTGACGCAGTTGCCGATTTTGGCCTGCTCCGTCGCGGCGGCGTCCACATCGGGGTCGTTGTAGCCCATGATGTTGGGGCCGTAGGCGCACATGTAATCGATGAACTTGTTGCCGTCCACATCCCAAAAGTACGTCCCCTGGGCGCGTGAACCAAGCAGCGGCCATTTGCTCACCGGGATGAAGTTGCCTTCCGCCGGGCCGAGGTGGCCATAAACGCCGGATGGAATGACCTTACAGGCACGGTCAAACCACGCGCGGCTTTTTTCAAATTTGTAAACTTCCATTAACGGTTCCTCCTTAAATACTCATTGATCTTGCTCGTCAAAATCCAGCAGGGTCAGCAACCTGCCAATATCCCTGGCGCTGTGAACGATGCTGTATACAATCACCTGATCCCCGCTTACTTTATAGAAAATATAGTATTTTCCTTCCGCAACAAAGCGCATTTCAGGCTGAAAGTAGCCAAGAAGCGAAGCCGACTTCCCCCTGCCGGGGAAGATCGCCAACTCCTCTGCCTTGGCAGCAATGCGTTCCCGCATTTTATGCGCCGGAATCGGATGGTCTTGCGCAATATAACCCTCTATCGAATGCAAATCGTCCCGCGCACTTGGCGTAAAGCGAAGCTCATACTTCTTCATCTTTCCGCCATTCCTCCATCTGCGCCCGGATCTCTTCCATCGTAAAGAGCTTTTCGCCGCGCTCAACTTGCAGTTCCGCTTCCAATAGCTTTGCCCGCAACCCCATCAACTCTTGCTGCGCCTGGTAGCGGTCAAAACTCATGATCACCAAATCCCCTTCCCCCTCTTTTGTTAAAAAGACGGGCTTGCCATGCTTGTGGCAATAGCTGGAGATTTCGTGAAAATCCTTGTTCACAGCGGAAACAGGCCGGATCATCATACTGCCGCACGCTCCTTACGCAAGATACAGCGCAACCCTATCCAGGATGCGGTTCAGGTTGTCGATCATGTTGATCATGCCGCGCATACTGATGCTGCCGTTGCCGATGCAGGCCAGGGCGTTGACTTTGCCGTCAAACAGGGCGCGGGCAAGCTCCAGGTTCTCAAATTCCATGATGGCGCGGGGGCTTTGCGGGCGCTTCTTTTCGGTTGCCAGCACATGCCCCGTGCTGCGGATGGTCGCCGCAGGGCCATCCTTGATGGAAAAGCAGACTTCGCCATCCGGAATGTGATCCGCGCTGAATTTGCCGATTTCGTCATAATCGCCGATTTGCGCAATCGCCACGGCGATCACATAGAGCATCAGTTCCGTGCTGCGGGCAAAAAAGGCCGGGTCGGCCAAGTCTTCCTCCGCAGGGCGCAGGTGCTTTTCAAGCAGCTTGGAGAGCGCATCAAAATCCTTGAGCAGGAAGTTGATGTAACGGAACCCTTTGACGGGGACGGGGGTCGCCGTGCCGGCCACGACGGCATTGAATTTTTCGCAGGATCCGACAGGGATGCGGATGTCGCATTCCTGCACGCCGGGGGTGACGCGGACGCGTCCGTTTGAAAAGGTCAGGGTTGCCTTGGGGCCGTCTTTGACTTCAAAGGCCAGGGCGATGGGCTTTTTGTTCGTCATCAGCGCACGCGCTTCCGGGTCGAGTTCGCAAAGATTTTCGAGCGCCCCCAAGATCGCGAACATGTTGATGTACGCAAGGGTTTTTTGATCCAGCAAGTGACTTACCTCCTTTTGGTTATTCTTTGGGTACTCTAGTTTATTTTACCACGTTTTGCACAAATGTCAACCACTTGTGACGCTATTACAAATAAAAATTGCAAACTGCGCTGCGATAGCAATGCCATCGCAGCGCAAAAAACACCCCACTTTTCCGCTAGGATAATATGTCTTCAACCACTTCGTACATATGCACCGGCGAAAGCTGCGTGCGGTTGAAGAGTGCGGCAATCCCTTCCACAAACTGCCGCTGCGGCGAAACATCGGGCAGGCTGTAGCCCTGCTCCGCCCCCCTGAGCGCCAGCCCGTAGGATATGTAGCACCCGTACCCGGGCTGGCGGCAGGGTTGGCACGTCACATAATAGTGCCTGTTTTGCGTCTGGTTCATTTTGCATCCTCTCTCTTTCTCTTTGTGCCTCTAGCATACCACTTTGCTGCAATCCGCATTACACCCAAAGTTGCTTTTTTTTCATCGCGTATCCCGCCCAAAAATTGGCGCACACGCGTCGCTTTCCCGGTATATTTTGGTAGTGTTTGTAGAATATTTGCAGCAGGGGTTGCAAATTGCATTAAAATGGGGTAAAATAGAAGACAGAGAAACGCGCATAAATACTATCCCGCGCTTTTAGGAGGATCGCTTCATGAAGAAAACTGGACGGCGCCTGGCGGCGCTCTGCCTGGCGGCGGCGCTGCTGGCTGCCATACCGGGCTGCACAGGCACCGGCGGTTTGGAGGGGACACA
>JAITNG010000121.1 GCA_031290595.1 Oscillospiraceae bacterium | reverse complement strand
ACACCGTCTTTGTGCAGATGCTCGTCTCGAATTGCAAACCCTCTTTTTTGATGTTTCCGATGATGGCGTCCGGCGACCAATGCTCATTTTTCATCTTTCCTTCAATGTAATCCGCCAATTTCTGATCGCGACCTATTTTCAGCCCGCGTCCTTTGTTTGCAGCGCGTTCCTCGTGCTGCTGTTGGGCGGCGTCCGCCTTGTACACCATCTCAACTCTAAGATTGAAGTAATAAGCGTCGCAATCAACGAACGATCAATTTCGTCATATGGATTTACCGTGGAAAAATAGCTTTTTGCGCTCATTATGTCAACATGCACGTACTGACATGCCGATTGATAAAAAACAGTGTATAAATCTCTATCATTATCGTAAGGCAGCTTTTCCTTTAACTCGCTAATATTAATCCCAACAGATGTTTTTGCCCCTGTATGTTTGTTGATTACATTTCTAAAATCAATTTTTCCATCAGATCGTTCAGCAAAAGTGTAATTTTCTTCATCGACCTTTGGCAAAAGTTTTTTATAGAATAGCGCAGGATCACAATTGATATTACACATATACATGTAGTTCTCGAAAACGCCCCTGCTTAATGCATAAATGCATTCCGCCAGATGGTTTTCCTTGAGGTGCATGACACTTTGCAAAGTCTTTACTGTTTTTAGCGCAGAAAAAAATACAGTAATCCAATTCATTGGTCATCATATATTCCAAAGTTGACATATTTTTGCTGTGCCTGCGTATGAAATCGTTTAGTGCCGATATGATTGACTCTACGACATAATCTACTTGTTCTTCAATATACGAATTGGAAACCGTAACATATTTAATAACGTTTATTTGGTTGTCCTCAATTTCACCACCAATGGAATCGTCATATTCACATCCAGAACGCCCAACTTGTCATCGGCGCATTCTTTTTACAGGAAGGGGGCAACGATGCTCAATTCGCGCAGCTCTGACTCCGGCAAATTTAGCACAGCGTGCAGAAAGCTCTTGAGACACACAGCGTTACGCTCATCAGAAAACAGCAACTTGATGATGTAATCGCTGCGCGTGGACAAAATGTTCATCGGAATCGCCCCTTTCTCTATTTCTTATTATACTCCAGTTCGCAGGAAAAAAGCAAGCCCCGGAGCAAAAATTGTTCCGGGACGATAAAATTTTAGAACGCCATCCAAATCCAGCCGAACAGCACGATGCACAAGAACCCGTTCAAACCATTGTCTTCATATTTGGTTTGTTTGCCCCAGAGGCTAATGTGTTTTTTCGCAACCTCATTTATACGAGCAACCACGTCAATCTAATCTTCCGCTTGCCGGATAGTGTCTACACGAGTTGACAAGCCTGTGCCGACATAGATTATGAGGGTTTCGTTCTATCAATACCGTCTGCGATTAATTCGTCGTCAATGATGGTTAATTTGCCCTTGCCGCTAATTTCATCAGTATATGGCTGTTGCATATATGATGGAGTTTGCGTCACGATCAATTCGCCATCTTCGATGGATAGATGATAATCAAAAGTCATTCGGTCAGATAAGTTATATGCCTTCTTGTTGAAGTAATCATATACAGCAACACGCACATCAGAAATGCCGGAACCGACGCTTACGGTTGCACATATTTCCGGCACAGTATCGCCGTTTAGATCCGCAAGATATACGTTGAAAATGGGCATTCCCCAAATCAAATCTTCGCCGTTTGCTGTTAGCTTTTCACTCGTACACTCGAATGTTACACCGGCGAACTCTGGGATAGCTAGAGTAACGGTGCTATCCCATGTATCCTCATTGTACGTTAGCAATTCACGAACGCTGGCTGGCTCCGTTTCGGCGCTATTGTCCGGCACAGAATCAGTATTAACCCTGACGTTTCGATAAACCTTCATACCGAGTACCCGAATTTCAATGCCGACATCATAGCCACCTTCGATGGCCGGACGCAATTGATGGAGCCTTGTTATGCTGTATAGGTTTACAATCGAACGAAACGCAACAGGACCCCCGTCTTTGTACTGAATTGGTAGAGGGAAAAGCTGAATCACCGCCACTATGATGGCAACGATTATGATGATGCGCTTTTTCTTCATTTTTATTGCCCCCTATTTATTCGTTTGCCTGATCTTATTCAGGAAGGCTTCCTGTCACGCCGCCCTTATGCGCCGTGAACCCCTGCCCGGCCTTTGTTACTGCAAAATACACCACATCGCTGGTGTAGTAGTCGTTCCACTTATCGTAACCCCACAGGTAGCCCTGATGCCAGGGATATTGGCCGGGGTCGGTGGCGGCGCTGGAACCGGGGACAAGGCGCGAATTTTCCTGCGGCGTTTTTTCCGCCCAGGTGCCGTCCGCCATTTGCGCCCAGAAGTGATAGTCGAAATCTTCGTCCACCTGGATGCCCTCCTGGAAGCTGCGGTCCCGGAAGCCGATGCGCAGCGCGATGCGGTATTCGTCCGCGCTGATGCTTGCGTTGTAGGCCGGGAGTTCGCGCATACCGGCAATTTGCAGCGCATCTTTGTGCAGGTCAACATACTGCGCAACCTGCGCTTTCACGTAGGCAAGCCCGCCCTCCACACCGCCCGCGTCATAGGCGGTCTGCAATGCTGCCGTGTCAAACAGATCATCGTATAAAATCATATCGTGGTCGCGCAGCGCGTAGGAAAAGCAGTTGCCCACTTCCTGTTCTTCGTAGTCATATTTGCCCAAACGCCCGCCCTGCGGCGCGGTGGCTTCGGCGTAGGTGATCACCAGCTTGGGGCAATTTTCCGGCGCAAGCTCGGCGTTGATGGTGGAATAAAAGCTGGCGCTTTTGCCGTTGACGGCTTCTTCAACCGCAAAGCCGTTGTTGTTGCTCTTGCCGGAAAGCCAGGCTTGCACCAGCGCCGTCACGTCGATTTTGTACCAGTCCCCCGCTTCTTTTGTGGCGGTGGCCGGGTTGGGGTCGTTTGCAATGGAACCGCCCGCTTCGTTCCAGGTGCCGGTGACGGTGTACCAGCTCTGCGTCATGGCAACGGCGCGCAGGGTGGGTTCATCACCTGCCTGGTAGCGAATGTAAAAGTATGCTTCGCGCAGCTGTTCGGCCAAAATCCCGGCGGGCAACTTGAAGCGGAACAGCGCGTCGCTGCGCTGCCCCTCCGCGCTGCGCCCGATTTCTACGATTTCCATCGCGGCGGTGAAGTCCGCGCCCTCGTCCGGCTTCTGTTCGGATATATGCGCCGCCGCAGTGTTTTCCGGATCCTGGATGGTGACTGTTTTTAGATTTTCCGGCACAGATGCAGGTTCGTCCGGCGTCGATTGCAACTTCACATATTGGTGGATCGCCAGTATCGCCGCGGCAATGGCCAGCGCCGCCAGCAGCCATACCCACCATTTTTGGTAGAATTTTTTCTTTTCGTTCATCTTTGTTCCTCCCGTGTTTCTTTTTTTATTAGCTAATAGTATACAACCAAAACGGCTAAAAAGCAAGCAAAAAATGACGTGTTGCAGTGCAACGCGTCAGCAACCACAATCGCGCCTGGCGCTCACTTCCCCCAGTTCCATATGCCGCCGTGCAAAATCAAACATCGTGCGCAGGTAGCCCTCGTAATCCCGGATGGCGCTTTCGCCGTGGGTGGCGCCCGGCACGGGGTAAAACTGCTTTTCGGCCGAAGCCGCAGCCGCATGGATCGCCTTACCAAAGGCAAAGGGGACGAAATCATCGTCTTCCCCGTGAAAAATCAGCAGCGGCAGCGTCGCCTTTTTCACCTGTTCCAGGGTGGAAGCCTCTGTGACGGAAAAGCCCGCTTTCTTCTGCACAAGCCGCCCCATGGATTTTGCCAGCGCCCCCACAGGCACCGGGAACATATCGCGCAGCACAGTTTCAATTTCATCATGGACTGAGGTGAACGGGCAATCGGAAACGATGCATTTCACCTGCGGCGGCAGCGCCACCCCGGCGGCATTGAGAACGGTGTTGCCGCCCATTGAGATGCCCGAAAGCATGATTTCTGCCTGCGGGTCGCGGGCGAGGATCGCATCCACCCAGTCCAGCAGATCGGGGCAATCCAGCCAGCCCATGCCCCGGTAGCGGCCTCCGCTTTCCCCGTGGGCGCGGGCGTCCGGCAGCAGCATCGAAAATCCCTGTTCAATAAAGGGCAGGGTGAAAACGAAAAAGTCGGCGGCCTTCATGCCGTGGCCGTGCATATAGATCACGTAGCTATGGGAGGGCGACGGGTTTTCAAAAAACCAGCCGTTCAGTTTTAGCCCATCGCGGCTTTGCGCCGCCCAGCGGGTCGGCGGGTGCGCATCGCACCAAGCCTTGCTTTGTTCCATGGCCTTGACCACCCCTTCCGGGATGTTCTGAAACATATCAATAATATCATTGGTTGGCATCACGCGTGCCATCACGGCTTTGCCCAGGCGGTTTTTGGCGTCCAGCAGCACCAAAAACGAGATGTAGACCGTGATGCAATAGACCGCCGCCAGCAGCAGCGCCAGCCCCACCGCCCCACCGGCAACCCAAAACCAAACGTATTTCATGGCGAACCCCCCCTTTACTTCGGCACAACAATCACTTTGCAGCCATAGGTGACCTTCCCGCGCTCGTATGTGATTTCCGCTGCATAAATGTATTCCCCCGCCTCCTTGGGCGACTGGATCGTATACATGTCTCGCGTATAGGCCGAATCGGTTTCGCCTTCATAGGGCGTTCCGTCCGTGTGATACACAAGCAGCGAAACCACTTCGGCCTCTGCAAGAGGGTTTTTGCCCGCCCCCACCGTCAAAACCAGCGCCACCGCGAGGGCGGCCACCAGCGCCAGGGCGACGGCAATGCGCACCCTGCGCCGTTTGCAAAATGCCCGCAGCCGGTTCATATGTATCCTCCGTTATTCTACCGTTTCCGTTGCCTGCCAGCAAAACCACACCACGTTGCCCTCCTGGGTCGGCGTCACATCGGGGTACTGTTCTTGCAGCGCGGCAAAGAAGGCTTCGCCAAGACCGGGGTTTTTGGCAAAATCCACGCTGCCTTCCAGCGTCACCGCATGTGGATTCACCCGGGGCACGCGGTGCACCATCATGACGTCCCACCAATGGTCTTCCGCCGGAAGATCAAAGTAAAGATCGCGGTTGCTGTAGAGCTTCATCGTCATCGGCATCATTTCAGCCAGGGGGAGCGCGTCATAGTGCTGCTGCGTGCGGCTCTGTGGCTTGTAATAAAAGCCGATTTCCGCACCCATGCAGGTATCCAAAAAATATTTGCCCTTCCACAGCTGCACCTGGTAATCCCGCCCGTCATAGGCGAAGCGAACGCGCCGGGTCAGCAGCTGGAACATCCCAAAAAAGTCATCGCCGAGCCAATCGTAGAATTCGTTGAAGCCAACGACGCGCATCCACGGGTTTTTGGTGGCGTAAAAAAACGAGGATTTGATGTTATAGCTGAAGCCAAGGTGCAGCACGCCTTCATCGGTGATGCCTTTAAAATCACCGGTTTGTGCGTCATACACAAGGGCGACGCGGGGGTAGTTGGAAAGAATCAGCTGGAAGTCGCTTTGGATCAGTTCATCGCCCAAAAAGCGGAACCAGTCCTTTGCCTCGGCAGTTTCGTCAGCGTCCATGCGCGCCTGGATTTGCTCCCAATCCACCTGGGGCAGCGCCGTGCGCTCGTATGCATGCACAAAGGGCAGATCTTCAAAAAAAGGATCATCCCGGGGCGGCATCTCAAATTGCATCCGCAGCGCAGGCGCGGGGATGGCGTCCAGCGAACCCTGCGCAACCGCAGCCGCCCCCTGCGCGGGGAACAGCAGGTTGACCAGCAAGAGAAAGGGGTAGATCAATATAGACAAAATTGCCGACATTCGTTTTTCTCCTCATCATATGTGTATAATAAATTAGGTGTTCGGGTCGCATATATCCCGCCAGGCAAGATGCACGGTGCTGCCGTCAACGCTGAATTGTTCCGGCGTATCAAACGCCGGTGCGCTTTCCACGCGCACGAACCCTTTTGCGGCAAGCTGTTCGGCGAACAGCGCCGCCATTTCCGCGTTCTGGAACGCCAGCGCGGCCGTCATGGTGCAATCGGTGCGCGGCGACTGCGCAAAGCCATCCAGATAGCTCCAGGCATAGCCGGTGCACCACCACTGCGTATCCATTGCGCGGGTGAATTGCAGCCGGTTTTCGTTATATATCGACATTTCCATGCCGATATAGTCCGCTTCCTCAACGCTGTCATAATGCTCCCCCAGGCGGTCTGCGGGCTTGGAATACAACCCGATTTCGCCGCCGGTGAACAGGCATATGCCATAACCGCCCTTCCACAGCTGCACCAGATAGTCTTTGCCCTCGTATGCAAATTGGCAGCGGATGGTATCGGTGTAGCAAAACATCACAAATGCAAACACATCATAGAGTATGTTGAAGCCAAAAACATGCTGGAAAGCCTCTTTATCGTTATAAAAATAGCCTTCCCCCGCCTGATAATGATACCCCAAAAACGAGAAATCCGACAGGTTTTGGTCACAAAACGCCCGCAATGCGCTGTGCGGCCAGATTTCATCCTCCTGGGGCGGCGCCTCCTCCACGGCAACTGTTTCTTCAGCGGAAACAGCGGGCAGCGTGACTGCGGAAACAAACAGGCAAAGAACCAGCAGCAACGCCAGCAAACGGTAAATCCGAGATTTCAAATGTTACACTCTTCCTTTCTCAATCCAAATTACTTTATAGTATGCACCTGAAAGCCCACGTTTGTCAAGCGTTTTTTGGCTTTGCTTGACAAAATAGACAAACTGTCCTATAATCTATTCACTTGGCAAATCATTGAAAGCGAGGCAAGCGCATGACCGTTCTCATCACGGCGGGCGGCACGGTGGAATCCATCGACCGCGTGCGCGGGATCACCAACTTCGCTACGGGGCGGCTGGGCAGCCTGTTGGCGGATCGCTTTGCGCTGGCAGGCCACCGGGTGCTGTATGTGCATGGCAGACAGGCCGCGCTGCCCCAGACGCCCGGCATTGAAGCGCACGCCATCAGCAGCGTGCGCAGCTTGCAGGAAAAGCTGCGTGCGCTCTGCAACGAAAATACAGTTGACTGGGTTCTGCACAGCATGGCGGTGAGCGACTACGCAGTGGAATACGTAACGGACGCGCAGGGCAATATTTTAACAGGGGAAAAGATCAGTTCAGCGCACGAAAAGCTCCTGGTGCATCTGCGGCAAACGCCCAAGGTGATTGCGGAAATCCAACAGATTGCCCCACAGGCAAAGCTGATCGGCTTCAAACTGCGCAGCGGCGTGACACGCGATGAACTGCTCGCGGCGGCGCAAACGCTGCTGCAAAGCAACCGCTGCACCTATGTGCTGGCGAATTTGCTCGAAGAAACGGACGCAGACCGCCACCACGCCTGGCTGGTGGAAGAAGGCGGCGTGCTGGCGGAATACCAGACAAAAGCGGAAATCGCGGAAGGGATCGTGCAACTATGCCAAACATTCTGCTCGGCGTGACCGGGAGCATCGCGGCCTATAAGGCGGCGGAACTGGCCAGCGGCCTTGTGAAGGCGGGTCACAGCGTCCACGTCGTCATGACGCAGAGCGCGTGCGCGTTCGTCACGCCGCTGACCTTCCAGACTTTGACGCGCAACAAGGTGCATACCCATATGTTTGAGCGCCTGAACGAGGTGCAGGTGGAACACGTATCGCTGGCACAGACCGCCGATTTGGCCATTGTCGCCCCGGCCACGGCGAACAGCATTGCAAAGCTGGCGCAGGGCATTGCCGATGACATGCTCAGCACCGTCCTGCTGGCCTACCCCCCGCAAAAGCCCCTGCTGCTCGCGCCCGCCATGAACACGGCGATGCTGGAACACCCGGCGACACAGGCGAACCTACGCCTGTTGCAGCAACGCGGCGTGTGCATCCTTGCGCCGCGCAGCAGCCGCCTGGCCTGTGGGGATGTGGGCAGGGGCGCGATGGCCGAAGTGGAGCAAATCCTGACGGGGATTGCGGAGGCGCTGGCATGAATGCTGTTGATTTTGCGGCGCTACCGGCTTTCCGGGTCGGCCATGCGCAGGATTTGGACGCAAAGACGGGCTGCACCGTGATCCTTTGCCCGCAGGGCGCGGTCTGCGGCGTGGATGTGCGCGGCGGCTCCCCCGCCACGCGTGACACCGACGCGCTGCACCCGACGGCCAACCGCAAACACGTCCACGCCATTTTGCTCACGGGCGGCAGCAGCTTTGGCCTTGCCGCCGCCGACGGCGTGATGCGCTTCCTGGAACAGCAGCGCATTGGCCGCGATGTTGGCGTGACAAAGATCCCCAACGTGGTGGCGGCGGCTCTTTTTGATTTGAAGTGCGGGCGCAGCGATGTGCGCCCGGACGCCGCCATGGGCGTTGCGGCCTGTGAACATGCATTATTGGAACAGCCCGTGCAACTGGGCGGATACGGTGCGGGCGCGGGTGCAAGCATCGGCAAATCCTATGGCATGGAATGCGCCATGCCGGGCGGCGTAGGGGCGGCGCTGCTGCGGCAGGGTGCGCTGCTGGTCGGCGCGGTCGCGGCGGTGAACTGCGTGGGCGACGTGGTGCGGCAGGGCGAAATCCTTGCGGGCGCAAGGGATACCGCCGGGCGCTTTTTGGATTGCGAAGCGGCGATCCTGCGCAAATATGCCGCCAACCAGGATTTCTTCACCACAAACACAAACCAGGAGGGCGAAAACACCATCCTGGTTTGCGTGATGACCAATGCGAACCTGAACAAAGCGGAGATGACCCGCATCGCCGCGCAGGGGCAAAACGGCATCGCACGGGCGGTGCGCCCCGCGCATTCGCTCTATGACGGCGATGTGGTGTTTGCCGCAAGCTCCGGCGAAATCAACGCCGGGCAGGACGCCGTGGGCATCCTGGCGGCAAGGGCGGTGGAAGAAGCCGTGCAGCGGGCGGTCGTGGGGTAGCTGATGTAAGCCTCAGCCCACCAGCGCTTGCCGCAAATCGTTGATGACGTCTTCCGTGTCCTCCAGCCCCACACTCAGCCGGAAGAACCCCGCATGGAATTCCGCCGGGTAGAGGTGCTGGCGCTCGTCGTTTTCGCCCAGGAAGACGATCAGGCTTTCGTCATGCCCCAGCGAAACCGCCGATGTGATCAGGCGCAAGCGGCTGACGAATTGATTGTGCGCGTCGTGACCCGCGTGCAGCCCAAAGGCCAGCACGCCGCCGTAGCCGCCGGGCATCTGCTTTTGCGCCACCGCGTGGCCGGGATGCGCCGCCAGCCCCGGGTAGGCAACAAAGCGCACCTGTGCTTGGTTTTGCAGGAACTCCGCCACTTTTTGGGCGCTCCCGTTGTGCTGGCGCATCCGCAGGGGCAGCGTCACCGCGCCGCGCATGATCAGCCAGGCGTTGAACGGGCTGATGGCGCCGCCCAGGTTGACCATGGCATCAGAACGGATTTTATCGATGCGCGCCTTTGCCCCCAGCACCGCGCCGCCCATCGCGTCGCCGTGGCCGTTGATGTATTTGGTCAGGCTTTCGATGGTGAAATCCGCACCCAGCGCCGTCGGCCGCTGGTTGAAGGGCGAAGCAAAGGTATTATCCACCGAAAGCAACGCGCCGTTTGCGTGTGCCAGCGCCGCAATCGCTTGAATATCACTGATTTTCAGCGTAGGGTTGGCGGGCGTTTCAATATGGATTAACTTTGTGTTTGGGCGAACCGCAGCTTTGACCGCCGCCAGATCCGTGGAATCCACCAGCGTGGATTCCACGTTATATTTTTGCGGCAGCAGCTCATGCAACAGGCGGTAGGCCGCAATGTAGGTGCTATCCGAAACCACCACATGGTCCCCCGCTTGCAGCACAGCAAAAAATACGCCCGCCAGCGCCGCCACGCCGGAAGCCAGCACAACGCAGTCCTCCGCGCCGTGGAGCTGCTGCAACTTTTCCTGCAAATAACGCTGATTCGCGCCGCCGTTGCGGGTGTAAATCTGCCCTTCGGCGCTGCTCCAGTTCAAATCCGAAGGATCATAGGGCAGCGCATAGCTGTTGGCCATGGTGATGGGGCGGCGGATCGCCCCGGTTTCGGCGTCGATTTCATTCCCCGCATGCACCGCACGGGTGGCAAAGCCGAACGCAGCATCAATATTTTTGTGTGGCATGGTCTTTCTCCGATTTTTGTTATTCATATTTATCATATGTGTATAGTATGATAATACAAAAATGTCGAAATGTCAAGCACCATTTTTTCAAAAAAGCCTTGCGTCTGCGCAGCGCATGTGCTATACTT
>JAITNG010000155.1 GCA_031290595.1 Oscillospiraceae bacterium | reverse complement strand
CCCGGCTGTTATACTGTTCCGCATCTGAAAACCGACCGTGCTGCGCTCCGCGCCACCACCCCGGCGCTTCGCGCCACCCCTCCCACGGAGGGGAATTTTTTCACACGAACCCAACGGCTTCGGAAATTCCCCTCCGTGGGAGGGGTGCCCCGAAGGGGCGGGGTGGTGGCGCGGAGCGCAGCACGGTCGGCTTTTAGATAAGGAATAGTATTGTGTTGCACCTACAGCACCGAAAGATCATACGGCGTGCGCTGGTAGACATAGTAGTTCAGCCAGTTGGCGAAGAGGATCGTCGCCGCGCTGCGCCAGTGCATCCGGGGGGTGCGCTGCGGGTCGTCTTCGGGGAAGTAGTTCACCGGCACCGCCGGGTGGATCCCCTTGGCCACATCGCGGAAGTATTCCTTGGCCAGGGTTTCCCGGTCATATTCGGAATGCCCGGTGGCATAGATGTTGCGGCAGCAAAAATCGGCGACCAGGTGCACCCCGGCCTGTTCTGAAAACGACAGCACTTGCAGGCTCTTGGCCTTATAAATATCCTGCCGCCGCACTTCGGTGTAGCGCGAATGGGGCGCCATGTATTCGTCATCCAGCCCGCGCACAAGGGGGTGGATGGGATCGAGCAGACGATGGGAATACACGCCGGAAAGTTTTTGTTCCAGCGGGTATTTCGGCACGCCGTGGTGGAAATACAGCCCGGCCTGTGCGCCCCAGCAGATGTGGAAGGTGGAATAGACGTGGCGGCGGCTCCAGGTGAAAATTTCGCACAGCTCCGGCCAGTAGTCCACCTGCTCAAAGGGCATCTGTTCCACCGGCGCACCGGTGATGATCATGCCGTCATACTTGCGGTCCTTGATTTCATCAAAGGTGCGGTAGAAGGTCAGCAGGTGTTCCTGCGCGGTGTTTTTGGATGTGTGCGTGGCCATTTGGAGCAGTTCCACATCCACTTGGATGGGCGAGTTGCTCAACAGGCGGAGCAACTGGGTTTCGGTTTCAACCTTGGTGGGCATCAGGTTGAGGATCACGATGCGCAGGGGGCGAATATCCTGGTGAACGGCGCGTTCCCGGGTCATCACGAAAATATTCTCCATTTCCAGCACATTGCGGGCGGGCAGTGAGGCGTCAATACGAATCGGCATACCAAGAACGCTCCTTTCGTGTGTAATATTCTTATTATAGCCCCATGCAGGGAAAATTGCAAGTTTTTTTATGGATTTATGCGGCCTCTTGCGCTTCCCCTGGCTCCAGCCAAAGGTGAATGCCAAAATAGATCAGGATTCCGATTGCGATCATTGTGTTACCCCCCTAACGACGGCCATAATGGCGGAACATATGCTCGTTCAAATGGTCGAATTTTTCGCCGAAGCGGCGGCGGATGTGTTCCATGTGTTCTGCGTCGAAGCCCGGGACGTCGTGAATTTCCTCTTCCAGGGCGATGGTCAGGCGTTCCAGGTATTCCCCGAAGGTGCGCAGTTCTTCCGGCGTAAAGCAGGTGAATACGCTTTCGGGCAGGGTATCCGCCTGTTCCAAGGCGCGCCCTTTTTCCGTCAGTCTTACCAGTATTATGCGTTTATCGTCCTCGGCAGACGCCCGGGTGACATAGCCGTTTTTTTCTAATTTGCCCAGCAGTTCGTTGAGCGACGACACCGTGATGCCCAACACAAAAGCCAAATCCTTGGCGCTGATGCCATCCTGTAGCTTGAGCGCCGCCAAAATGCGCCCCTGCCCCCGGCTGGGGTCCACCGTGGGGTCGCGCGCCGCGTCCCCCCGCAGTTGCTGCATGTGCAGCAGCCATTGCAGCCGCGCCAGTTTTAAATAAATATCATCCATTGCTTGTGTTCCTCCTTCAAGACGAATTAACAGGTACCGTTACATATATTATAACGGTACCTGTTGCATTTGTCAAGTGTTTTTTACAGGTATCTGTAAAAAAAATAACAGAGGGTCGCTTTGCAGCGACCCCCCGCGTTTGCTATGGCATTTTTTGAGGAACCCAAAGTACGGAATCAGACGACGTTGCCGAAAACACGGTTCTCGGAACCATCGCTGCTGAAGGTGCCGTGGTAGATTTGCGAAGCGGCGTCACCGGCAATGGAGCCGCTCCTGCCAAGAATCTTGAAGTCACGGTACTGCGCCGGAATCAAGTTCAGGATGACCGACTTCCTGCCGTAGTAGATCTCCAGTATGAAGTAGACCGTCACCTCGCCGGTGTAAGTCACATTATCATAGCTGCTGGGGATCTTGGTGTCGATCACCAGACCGGCGGGCAGGTTGTCAATCTTGTAAGTCGCAATGCCGTTCGCGTTTTTCACCTGGAGGTCGATATAGGCGGTGGCGCCGATCCCGGCGCTGACGCCCACATCCACCAGGCAGAAGCCCAGCAGGCTCAGGTCAACATTGACGTTGGCCTTCGCTTCGGCGTTTGCATTGGCGTAGAGGCTCTCGGACTTGACGATGGATTGGTTCAGGAAACGCGCCTTGCCGTTGATGATCTCGAAGCCCTTGAGTTCGTTCGAGGTCACGGTCAGGCTGATCTGGCCATCCACAGTGATCGTCAGCGAGAAGGTGATGGTCACGGTCAGCGCGGGCAGGTTCGGGATCGGGATAACAGCGGTGAAGAGGTTGACGGTGCCGCCAGTGCCTTTCACCATGTTGATCAGACCCGCCTGCAGGCGATCGATGACATCCTTGGGCGCTTCGCCTTCGGCGGGTGCAATGTCGGTCAAAGAACCGGCATAGCCACCGCTGATGGCGGTTTTTTCCACCAGGTCATAGCCCAGGCGGACATAGGTGTTTTTGACGTTCCCCGCGAGCAGGTTGACGTCCATATCCGTGCTGAGCAGGAAGTTGGACAGTTCATAGCTCTTGGAAAAATTGATGCCCTCAAAAACGAGGCCGCTCAGGCTGGCGCGGAAGCCGTCGTCAACCACCGCAACATTGACGCTGACCTTCTGGTCGCCCAGCGGCACGTCAAAGCTGAAGTTGATCTTCTTGAGCAGGGCTTTCCAATCCACCTTTGCCAGCAGCGCTTTGAGGTCGAAGTTCTTCAGGTCCGCCAGGCTGAAACCGTCCAGCCCTGCGATGCCCTGCACGGAAGCGGAGTTGGGGTCGCCCACAACGCCGTCGTTGAGCACTTCACCTTTGGCGTCGGTGATGGAAGAAGCACGCAGATCGGGGGAGAAATCGCCCGCGAACGCCACTTCCTCAAATACATCGGTCGCCTTCAGTTCGGTGTCATCCGTCGGAACTTCGTCATCAAACAGACCCTGTGTGCTCAGGTTGGCAGCGTTTTGCTTGAGCGTGACGTCCAGCGAAGCCTGGTCGTGGGTCTTGCTCTTCCACGCGTCCAGCGCTTTGTTCAGCGCGGCCAGCGCGTCTTGCAGCGAAACTGTGCCATCCTTGAACTTACCGTTTTGCAGTGCAATGATGCCGTTGGCAATCGCGGCTGCGATCTCTTCGGCATTAGCAACGCCGGTCAGGGCGCCCAGGGATGCGTCGCCGGCCAGACCCAGGTTCGCGGCGCGAACTGCGGTCACAGCCAGGAAGGACTGTTGCAGGGGGTCGCTCGTCTTGAACACGTCCGTCTTAACGACGATGCCCCATTCGTAGCTGATCTGCACATACTTAAAGTATGCATCCGTTGCCGGGATCGCTTCGTAATAGGGCTCTGTCGCGTAATCAGGCGTATCAATGTTGAACGATGTGACGATCAGCTTGAGCCATTCGCCGTTGGTGATGCCGGGGGCTTCGGCCGGGCTGCTGCCGCCGCCGATGATGCCGCCCAGGCCAAAGATGCCAAGCAACGCCGTCAGGATTGCCAAGAAAAATGCGAGTATTGCCTTCATCCTTTTTCCTCCTTTTGGTCTATTTTTTTTGCCGGGGTAGGGGTTGCTGTTCTCGCGCAAGGAGCTAGCCGCTTTCCAGCGACGCATATGGTTCCTCACAGTGTATTATAGCACCTTTGTGCAACCTTGGCAAGCGATATTTTACTTTTTTTTACGGAAGTGAACGGAAATTCAATAGCAAATGTTTACAATGCTGTAACTTAAATGAATTGAAATATGTATAGGATAACGAGTTTTGACAGATTATGCGAATATCAGGCTTTGGGGAGCATCGCATCAAACAGGGCAAATGCCTGTGCGGCGGTTGCGCACTGCATGGCTTTTTGCTCCATGGGGCAAAGGCCGTCGCCCGCCTGGTTGCGGATTTCCGGCACCAGGCGGTCATGGGCGGCCACAATGCCCTGTGCCTCCAGGAACGCAAGGGCGGGTTCGCTCATGGTCTGCGCCCAGATCGCCCGGATGCCGCCGTGGGCATAGAGCATCGCCGCCGCCAGGCCGACGACCCGGTCAGCCACCGTCGCGCCGCCGAGCAGAGCAGGGGCAGCCCGCAGCCATTGCAGCGGCGGGCGGATGCCGTGTGCGCTGGCGGTGTGCCACGCGCCCGCAGCCGTGCAAAGGGCGCAGGTGTGGGCTTCGGCCAGCAGTTTTGCTTTGGCGGCGGCCAACCGTGCATCCTGCAGCGTAGTTTCTTCCATCAGCCGAGCCGCTCTCTTCCTTTTTCCAGCCCTTTGCTCAGCGGCGGCACAAGCGCCAGCTGGAGCAAAAGCCCCGGCCAGCCCGCTGCCACCGCCGTCAGGACGGAAAACGCCCCGGCGCCGGGCAGCAGGTGCAGCCAATCCACCAGCAGCAGGAGCAGCGCGGCATACGCCAGCCGCCCGGCGACCAGCGCCAGGGGCAGCGCCACCAGCAGCGGCAGTTTTGCCTTCCGGCGCAGCAGACCGCAGGTGACGCCATATATGGCCAGCTCCGCCATCATCATAAAGAGCATCGGCGCGGGGGGCATCCCCGTGAGGAAGAAACTCAGCAGGGGCGTAATCGCCCCCACCAGCGCACCGAAGCGCCAGCCCAGGCAGCACCCGGCCAGCAGCACGGAAAGGTGCATGGGCAAAAAGAGCTGCCCCCCCGCCTGCCCCAGCGCCAGGTGGAACACCTGCGGCAACAGCACCCCCAGCGCCAGGAACACGGCGGCGGAGGTCAGGGAAAACACAGTTTGGCGGGCGAAAACTCTGCGCGTGGCGGTTGCACTCATGCCGGTACCCCCAGCTTTTCCAAAGCGCTTTCTACGCGGGCAAGCTCCTGGCGGATGGAGAGGTGCTGCGGGCATTTGCGTTCGCAGAATCCGCAGTTTTTGCAGCTTTTGAGCGTATTGCCGCCCTTTTTGGTGTATTCGGCAAACATCTGCGCGGCGTGGTTGTGGAGTTCATAGACGTTGTGGTAGGTGTAGGCGCTAAAGATTTTGGGGATGTCGATCCCGGCGGGGCAGGGCTGGCAATAGGCGCAGCCGGTGCAATACAGGTCGCTGAAGCGCCGGAGCTTTTCGAGCGCATCGCCGATCTGTTGCCATTCTGCGGCGTTCAGGGGCGTTTCGTCGCTGCCGACGCGGATGTTTTTTTCGAGCATTGCAAGATCCTGCATCCCGGAAAGCGCACAGTTGATGTGCGGGTTGCCCAGCACAAAACGCAGCGCCAGTTCGTAGGTCGGCAGGCTCCCTTTGCCCGTCAGGCGGCTGTAAAGCTCCGTGGGGGCCGCAAGCCGCCCGCCGCCCACCGGCCCCATAGCCGCCACGCCCAGCCCCTTGGCGCTGGCGTAGGCTATCATCTCTTCATTGGAACGATCCAACAAATTGTATTGCACGAGCATGGTTTCAAAGATTTCGCCCCGGTCAATGATGTGGCGGATGGCCTGTGCATCATCATGGAAGGAAAAGGAGATGTGGCGGATCAGACCTTCCTCTTTGGCCTTGCGCGCTTCGTCCAGCAGTTTGAAGCCGATCACCTTATCATCAAAGGTGGTTTTATCCAGGCTCCAAAAGTGATAAAAATCGACGTAGTCTGTGTCCAACTCCCGGAGGCTCCGCTCCAGCCAACGGCGGTAGTCGCCCGCCTCCTTCAACTCGCCCATGGGGATCTTGGTCGAAAGCAGAACATCGCTGCGGAAGGGCTTGACCGCCTTGCCAACAGCGCTTTCGCTGTTGTGGTGGCAATAGTAATAGCCGGTGTCAAAATAATTGACCCCCAGTTCCTTTGCCCTGCGCAGCAGCGGGGTGGATTTCTCTTCATCGACGCGCCATTTGCCGTCCGCCTCCACCTCCGGCAGACGCATACAGCCAAAGCCGAGCGCACTGATCTTTTCGCCGGAAATGCTGCCGTAATTTCTGTATTGCATAATAATGGCTCCCAACCTTTTTTGAATTTATGTAACTGCAATATTCTGGTATAGACTAATCGAATTAGCGGACGCAACCTTGCGATAGGATGCGTTAAGCACGTCTTGCAGAATCACATAACGTGTTTCACTGTTACCGCCAACAAGAATCCATTTTGGGGGCTGGGTCAACAGCATTTCATCCATCTCCTCCTTGATTTGCGGATAGAGCGCTGCAAAATGTTCCTGAAAAGCACTGTAACGGTAACACGGAGAAACCCCGGTGGATGCAAACCATGCGGATTCCACCTCATATCCCCAAACGTCATCTCTTTCCTGCTGCGGAATCTCTGCAAGCAAGCTCTCAAAAACAGATGTTGATGATGAAGCTGTTCTTATCAGTTTTCCAACCCCAAATATAGTAGGATAGAGTAAAGAAGAATAGAATAATAAGAATCCACCGGCTACAAAACAAAGCACCAAGTTAGCGACTTTGGGGAACTCCAGGCGCAATTTTTCGCGGGAAAAAGAATGCTCGGTTACGATAAGAGCAAGCAAAAACACGGGAAGTGTCATAATAAAATAATGAGGATATGTAAAGCCGAAGGAGAAAAACGCCAAAACAGCAGCAGATGAAAGTGCAAGCGGCCATCCAAGATCGTTAGAATTCTTTCTGGCAAAAAAGCCCACCAGCAATCCCCAAAGAGCAGGCGATAAACTAAGCAATGTTACCATCCAGACGCCGATGCTTTTGCTCCCTATGGATTCGCCAGCATAAAAAAGCGGAAGAATAAATGCGCCTACTATGGCTTCATGCAAGGCGTGTTTAACAAGAAAATACAATGTGAACGGCAATAACACAAGGGCAAAACCAATCAAACAGGAAACGGCGTTTTTAAGCAAAACGGCAAATTGCCGTTCTTTGATCAACAGTACAAGTGCATAGACACCCAGGCCGACCAGCACCGCTGCATTCGTTGGCCTGGTCAGGATGAGCACGCCAAAACAAAAACCGTAAATCCAGCTTAAATGAGGCGGGAAGCGGCTGGCGCAGTTCCGGGTGTTTCCCGTCCTGCAAAACAAAAATAATGGGAGCAGAATAAAAGGCAAGTTCAGTTCTTCTGTCAGCCCGCCGCCCTCCAAGTTGGCAAGCAAAACAGCGCCGCACAACAACAATGCAAGAATGGATTTTTTTATGCTCACAAATTGACGGGCAATGTTATAGATCAGCAAAAATGACGCTGACATAAAAATAACTTGGAGCAAAAAGATTCCCAACCGGCTGTCATGCAATGAAAGCCCCAGTGCGTAGAGAAAAAAGATAACAGGCCCCTTCATATCAAAAAAATCAATATAGGGTATGCCTCCTTGGAGTATTTGCCGACCTGTCATCAAGAAGTATGCAGAATCTGATCCAAAATGATTGGGAAACAAAGGACTTGATGTCGTTGAAAATATGAATAAAAACAGTAATGCAGCCGCGGGTAGTATCAAAAATTGCAGCCACTCCCGATTGTTGTTTTTGTGCATTATTCTTCGATTCCTCCTTGTTGAAATATACGTTTCATTTTTATCCCCCTGCCTGTGCGCGGATGTATCGCTTAAAGAACGCCACTGCGTCGCCCA
>JAITNG010000120.1 GCA_031290595.1 Oscillospiraceae bacterium | reverse complement strand
GAACATTTCCTGCACACTGCTGGGGGCAATCACCGCCATGCGGTAATCCCCGTGTCCGCCGCCCTTGGTCGCCTGAAAATAATCCGCCTGGGAAGGCTGGATGCCGCCAAGGCCGGGGCCGCCGCGCTGGATGTTGACCACCACCGCGGGCAGGTCACAGCCCGCCAAATAGGAAAGCCCTTCGCTCTTGAGCGCAATGCCGGGGCTGGAACTGGAGGTCATCGCCCGCCGCCCCGCCGCCGCCGCGCCAATCACCATGTTGATGGCGGCAATCTCGCTTTCCGCCTGCAAAAAGGAGCCGTCGATCTTCGGCATCCGCTTGGCCATGTAGGCCGCAATTTCCGTCTGCGGGGTGATGGGGTAGCCAAAGTAATGCCGGCAGCCGGAAAGAATCGCGGCTTCGGCAATCGCTTCGTTCCCCTTCATCAATACTTTTTCACGCATAGAATCACCTCTTCTTTATTTTTCAACTGTAATCACGCAATCGGGGCACATCGCTGCACA
Organism: Oscillospiraceae bacterium; assembly: GCA_031290595.1. GTDB lineage: Bacteria > Bacillota > Clostridia > Oscillospirales > Acutalibacteraceae > WRMQ01. The sequence continues at coordinate 8,174 of JAITNG010000120.1, read as the reverse complement.
AAAGGCGCAACCGATGCATTCTTCCATGCGTTCCACCTGCGCGGGGTGGTATCCCTTGGCATTGAGCCGTCCGGCAGCCAGCAATACAATCTTTTTGGGGCAAGCCTCCACGCAAAGCCCGCAGCCCTTGCACAGGTCTTCCCGGAATGTTACGTTTGCCATGTCGATCTCCTTTTATTTTTTCATCAATACTATATTGTTACGGGTTGGAATTTGGCTTATCAGAATGCTCCGGGCGACTGCTAGTCGCCCCTACCAAAAAACGGCTAATAGCCGGTTTAACCGCAACCGCCATAGCGCTATTAGCGCAATTTTGGTAGGGGCGACTAGCAGTCGCCCGGAGTTCGTCACAAACTGCAAAATCTCCTGTTCATCAGAATCGTTGCGGCACAGCCGGGGAAAACGCTGCCAGGACGCGCTGCACGGCTTGCTTTGTTTTTTCTGCCGTGCCGAAGCCCGTCAGGCGGAAGTAGCCCTCCCCTGCCGGGCCGAAGCCGGAGCCGGGGGTGCCGACCACCTGGGCTTCGTTGAGCAGCAGGTCAAACAGTTCCCACGAACCCAGGCCCGCCGGGGCTTTGAGCCACACATAGGGGGAATTGACGCCGCCCCAGGTTTGGAAGCCCGCAGATTCCAGCCCCGCCTTGATGACCCCCGCGTTGGCCAGGTAATAGGCGATGGTTTCGCGCACCTGCGCACGGCCAGCGGGTGTGAAGGTGGCCTCCGCGCCCCGCTGGGTGATGTAAGAAACGCCGTTGAACTTGGTCGCCTGCCGCCGCGCCCACAGGGCATTCAGGTGGCTTGCGCCCGCCTTGAGCGCCTTCGGGACGACGGTATAGGCGCAGCGCACGCCGGTGAAGCCCGCCGTTTTGCTGAAGGAGCGGAACTCGATGGCGCAGGTTTGCGCGCCGGGGATCTCGTAGATGCTCCGGGGCAGGTCTTCGGTGATGTAGGCTTCATATGCGCCGTCGAAGAGCAGCACAGTGCCGTTGTTGTTCGCCCAATCCACCCAGGCTTGCAGCTGCGCGGCGTTCATGGCGGTGCCGGTGGGGTTGTTGGGGGAACAGAGGTACACAAGATCGGCGTGCTGCGTCGGCAGTTGGGGGATGAACCCCGTTGCAGCCGTGCAATCCAGATAAACAAAGCGGTTCCAGTGGCCGTCCGGCAGCAGTTCCCCTGCCCGCCCGGCCATCACGTTGGTGTCAACATAGACGGGGTAAATCGGGTCGCAGACGGCGACGGTGTTGGCGCTATCAAAAATATCGCCGATGTTGCCGGTGTCGCTCTTTGCGCCGTCGCTGAGGAAGATCTCGTCCAGATCCAGCGCCACGCCGTGCAGCGCGTAATCCGCCCGGATCGCCTCTTCCAAAAAGGTGATGCCAATATCCGTCGGGTAGCCCTTGAAGGTTTCGGCGTGCGCCATCTCTTCCACGGCGGCGTGCATGGCCGCGATGGAAGCCGCCGGCAGTGGCCGGGTCACGTCGCCGATCCCCAGGCGGATAATCTCCGCCGCCGGGTGCGCGGCCTGGTATTCCCGCACCTTTTTGCCGATGGTGCTAAAAAGATAGCTACTCTGGAGCTTGGCAAAGTTTTCGTTGATTTTCACGCTATACCCTCCGTGCTATAAAAATAATTCAAAAAATCTCGCCCGTGCAAACGACTTCCGCAGGGCCGGTCATGTATATTGTATCGCGCACAGAATCCCAGCGGATCAGCAGTTCACCGCCGCGCAGTGTGACCGTTACGTCGGTATCTTTTGCGCAATAGCCATTCAGGATGCAAGCCGCCACGCTGGCGCACGCGCCTGTGCCACAGGCCAGGGTTTCGCCGCTGCCGCGTTCCCACACGCGCATGGCGATGTGCAGCGGGTCAAGCAAGCGCACAAATTCTGCGTTGACCCGGTCGGGGAAGCAGGGGTGGCGCTCCACCCGGGGACCGGTTTGTTCCAGGGGGAAGTTTGCCGTGTCTTCCACAAAAGCGACGCAGTGGGGGTTGCCCATCGAAACGCAGGTGACGGTGAGGCAAGCGCCATCCGGCAGCCGGAGGGGCTGCGCCACAACGGTTTCGCCCGGCAAATCGACCGGGATACGGGCGGGCGACAGGATCGGCGCACCCATATCCACCCTTGCGGAGGTGACTTTGCCGTCCGTAAAAGCGACCTGAATGGTTTTAACGCCGCTCAGTGTTTCAAGCGTGACGGGATTCTTGGCTGTCAGCCCGTTGTCGTGAACATATTTTGCTACGCACCGGGTGGCGTTGCCGCACATTTTGGCCTCGCTGCCATCGGCGTTGAAAATGCGCATCTTAAAATCAGCGACAGCCGAAGGGCAAATCAGCACCAGGCCGTCGGCTCCAATGCCAAAATGCCGGTCACTGACCCGCACAGCCAGCGCAGCCGGGTCTTCCACCTGCTCTTTCAAACAGTTGATATAAATATAATCGTTGCCGGCGCCCTGCATCTTGGTGAATTTCATCGGCTAATTCTCCTGCACGCTCTTTGTGATTTCGTTGACGACCTTGCGCAGCCCGGGGTCGCGCTGGAGTTCCTCGCGCATTTCGCGCAGTGCATAGACCACCGTGGAATGATCGCGCTGAAACTCGTTGCCGATGGCCTTGGTGGGCTGGCCGGTCATTTGGCTGATGATATACATCGCCACCTGCCGTGCGTGCGAAACATCGGAACTGCGGCGCTTGGAACGCAGATCGGTGCCGGTCAACTGGAACGCCCGCGCCGCTTCTTCAATGATGCGCTCGATTGTCACGGGCAAGGGGCGGTCTTCGCTCACAATATCGCTGATGGCGTGCTGCGCCGTCACCATGTTCAGCTGCATCCCGCGCAGCGTGACCAGCGCTTCCAGCCGGTTGACCGCGCCTTCCAGCTGGCGGATGTTGTTTTTCAGCTGCCGGGCGATGAAATCCACAATGTCATCCGAAATATCGAAGCTGGTATCCTGCGCCTTGCGCTTGACGATGGCCATGCGGGTTTCCAGATCCGGCGGTTGAATGTCGGCAATCAACCCCGCGTCAAAGCGGCTGCGGAGCCGGTCTTCGAGCGTAACCATATCCTTGGGCGGCTTATCGGAGGTCAGCACCACCTGCTTGCCGTTTTGAATCAACGCATTGAAGGTGTGAAAGAACTCCTCCTGCGTCGCTTCCTTCCCGGCGATGAACTGCACGTCATCCACCAGCAGCACATCGGCGCTACGGTATTTTTGATGGAACTCTTCCGTGCTGCGGATCGTGAGGAAACGGATCATCTCGTTGGTGAATTCTTCGCCGGATGTGAAGATAATACTCACCTGCGGGGCATTCCGCTTGACCACATGGAAAATCGCACTGAGCAGATGGGTCTTGCCCAGGCCGGAATTCCCGTGGATAAACAGCGGGTTATAGAGCTTGCCGGGGCTGGCGGCCACCGCCAGGGCGGCCGCATGGGCAAACTTGTTGGAACCGCCGACCACGAACGTATCAAAGGTATTGCCCTCATGGCCGTGCGGCAGGCGACTGCCCACCGCCGGTTGGGCAATCTGCACTGCGGCGGGTTCAGCAACCATGGCTGCGCTGAATTCCACCAGGCGGATTTCCACATCGAACCCCAGGGCGGCTTCAAACGCCCTGTGCAGCGGATCCATGAACTTTTGCTCTGTGATTTTCCGCTTGAATTCCGGCAGCGCCAGCACGGCGCAGCCGTCTTCCAGGCTGATTGGCTGCATCTCACTGAGCCAAACGTCAAAAATCGTTTCCGAAAGTTCTTGCCGCAACTTCTGTTTGACCAAATCAAACATGCTATGGAACTCATCCATTGCTTACCGCTCCCCACCCTTTTTCTAACTTTCAAAAAAGTATAGCATACCTGCGCAGATTTTTCAACTGTTTTTTCTGGCACTTGCGCAGCTCTTTTGCAAAACCCCCAAAGTTACCGGCATTTTAGGTGCGTTCCTGCATGTTTTTTGGGCAATCCCAATTTGCGCGGAGCCAAAGCAGCAGCATACCCGCGGCGGCGAACAGCGAAACCCCGCCGCAAGCGAACAGCGCTGTGCGCCGGGGCGAGGATTGCGCCGTTTGCGATGCACCCTGCGCGGCGGCGGCCTGTAGTGCGGCGGTCGCCGGGAGCGTATAACTGGGGTAATCCCAAAGCGTTTCGTTCGGCCGGCCGGGCAGGGCTTCTTCCACCGGCAAAGCGGGCGAAGCCAACGGTCGCCCGGCCTGGGCGTTGCCGGAACCGGCGGCCGGGGCTGCTTGCGGAGCCGCAACGCTCTGCGGCGGCGGGGTTGCCGGTGCGGTTTCAGCGCCCGCCGACGGCGCCGACGGCACAGTTGTGCCAACAACGCTTGCCCCGCCAGCGGCGGTTTGGGTGGTGACTGCCATGGTTGTTGTCGCTTTTGTGGTGGTTGTTTTTGTTGTCGTTATTTTGGTGGTTGTTGTTTTTGTTGTTGTCGTTTTTTCGGTGGTGGGCGCTTTGGTGGTGATTTCACGCGTGGTGGTGGTGTGCACCGTGGTCGTTTCCGGCTCCGGCACACGCAGCGGGCAGGATACATCCTTGGAAGGCTCGCCGTTCGGGTCCAGCAGGCGGACGACCAGGCGCTCCAGCGCAGTGAAGGCCGCCTGGCTCTTGCAGCCGATGCGCAGTTCGATGGTGAAGTCGCCTTCTACGTTATACGTGCCGTCGCCGCGCTTCAATATATTGATAATGCCTTCACAAAAGTAGTTTTCGCTTTCGTAGGTTGCGCCGCGCCCCTGGCGGCAGGCGGCGATTTCGCGCCCGTCCACATAAAACACGATCCCCAGTGCGCCGTCATCCTGCGCACCCGGCGCTTGGCCGAGGCAGGCTAGCCCCACGGACTGTGTTTCGGGCATCAGAATATAGCGCAGCCCGGCATTATCAATGCCGTTGAAGCCGTCGCCGCCGGGGTGAACCAGCGCATAGGAGGGCGTATCCAGCCATTCAAGGCCGCCAATCACGCCATCCATCACAAAAGCCGCCCGGGCAGTGGGCGACACAAGGCCGCACACTGCAACCATGATGAGCGCAACGCACAACGCAGCATAGATGCGCTTGCGCTTTTCCACATTCATACAACACCTCACTGGCTTGGAAAATTTATCCAAAATTCGCACTATTATACGCAATGCGGCGCGTTCTGTCAATTTCTTTTGGGAATTATAAGGCGTTATCGACGAAGTTTCACAATTTTTGCGGCTGCGCGGCGAATCTCTTGGAAAATCGTTTGCAATTTCCCCCTGCTTGTGCTATACTATATCGCCCGACCGGGCAATCAAACCAATTTATGGGAGGAACGCATGGAAGCACAACAATTGACCGAGGCGCTTCGTGGCTTAAAGCCGAAGGATTACGACTGGGCATTCGCCCTTTATAGCACCCACAAATCGCGCGACGGCGTTCAACTGAGCTGGAACACCTGCGAAATGCGGGGGATTGGCCGCTGGATTGAACAACTGGCGCGGCAGTTGCTCGAAAAAGCGCTGCCGGATCACGCCATTTCGGAATATTCGCCCCTGTTGCCCAAGGAGGAAATCGGCGTGCTGGAACGCGGGCATGAACTGATCCGCGATCCGCTGCGGGAAATCCTGCTGGGCATCGGCAATGCCGAGCGGCTTGCGCCGGAAGATTTTGTGAACGGCGTTGTGAGCAAGCCCGTGGGCTACGCGTTTTACGGCGTGGAAACCGAGGACGCGCGGCGCAAACGTGCGGAGGCAGAGGCCCCTGCGAGCGAAGAAGACGAAAGCGCGGCTCCCCTGCCCGCCGAACTCCCCGCCGCCAAGGAGGCGCTGTTCCTCCGCCGGGCGAACCCCTTCCTCAGCGTGGCAAAAGCGCTGCTCTGCCAGGGCGAAAACGGCGAGATCGCCGAAAGCGAAGCCCCGCTGCTGAAGTTCATGCCGCAGACGGACTTTTTGCTGATGGAGGACTGCTGCTTCTTTTTTGCCGAAAGCATCCAAAAGGATTTTGACATGGAAAGCCGCCCGGCCGCCGTTTGCGGCCGCCGTTTGGAGCAAATCGCCCAGGCGGACGTGGTCGGCAACTTTGAGCAGCTGGAGCTTGCGGCGCTCGGCGGCAAAAACACGCGCAAATTCCTGGATTTTGACCGCGAGATCCTCGAACACATCGCCGGGCTTTCGTTTGAATCCCGCATGGATTTCCTCTCCACCTACGGCATCACGCTCGATGCAGGCGGCAAAATGGATACAGCCGACCCGGAGCAGTGCGAGCTGATCATCGACCTGCTCTGCGGCCGCAGCTGCCTGGATGCACTGGGGCGGCTGGCAGTGGGGATCAACATTAAGCCCCGGGAGTGACGGGCAAGGTCATTGAGGATAAAAAGAGAACCGGCGGGGCGCTTGGGTGCGCCCCGCCGGGTTTTGGGTTTTCGGGTTGTTTTAGTTTGCCAAAGTTGGTTTTTTTCTATTTGTAGTTTTTTGCCGTATAAAGTGTCGCACCACCCAAACGGATACTTGCAATGTAATCATACGCAACCTTTACATTATATCGAATCGTATTGTTGCCATCATAATTTGCATCGTAAACATATATCCCAGCAGAATCACATTTTATGATGACATAGGTGTGCGCTCCACTATTTTTTGCCTTTGACACCTGCAACACGTCACCCGGGCGTGCATTCGACATTAGAGATTTTAATTGCGCACCAGTGTATTTGCCATTTAGCTGACCCACCTGACTAACATTTGAATTACTTTCCACCTTATAAGCATAGGCTTTGCCGCTGGAACTCAAAGAATTTTCTGTGGAAGGAAGGGTACCACCAAAAAGTTTGTTGAAAACGGTATTAGCGAAACCCTTGCATTGCGCGCTCCCAACATATTTGGTTCCGTTACGATAACCTGACGTATTTGCGATAGTATTTAGCCTTGAAGCTACAGCTACAGACGCAGGGGATGTAGGCGTAGGTGTTGGAGTAGGTATAGGCGTTGATCCGCTTTGCTCGCGCACAGCATCGCTTGGAACCCAACCCATTTTGTAATAGGAGGCATTTGTGACTTTATAAATAATTTGTTTGCGATTTCCTGCGGTACCGAGGATCCAAACCGAAGTATCACCAGTTGTATTCACGGAGCCGAGTGTTGATGAACTATCAGAGCGTCGATAAACGGTAGCGCTTTTCGCGATGTTCCCATTCACTACCATCTTTGAATTGAAAAACGTGCTGACGTCGAACGTGCGCGTTACAGAGCCGCCATTATCAAGCGGATATTCAACAGTGCAACTATTGCCGCTAATGGACTTGATTGTACAAAGATCATTCTCGCCTACCCAACTTGTCCCATTGGTTGCGTAGGTTTTTCCGGCAAAACGTGGGTACGCTTTGATTGGAAACACACTCACGGTTGCCGCAGAAGCAGTAATTGCTCCGCCAAACGACATCATTGCCGCCAGTGTTGCCAGTGCCAGAACCACGCTTAGGATTTTTTTGCCATTTGTCTTTTTCATCGTTCTTTGCTCCTTTCAATTTTCGAGGTATTAACGTTTTATTAGAGGAATCTCTAATAGCTCCATTATATATCTCTTTAAGCTAATTGTCAAGAGCCAATTTATCCTGTAAGCTATAAAAAAAGGAGCAAACAGGTTATGACTGAGAAAGAGTTGGGTTTAGCTATCCGAGCAGCACGGCTGCGCAAAGGCATTTCGCAGGAACAGTTGGCAGAACAGGTAACCATCACGCCAACGCACGAAAAGCATATAGAATCTGGGCATCGAGGTCCTTCGGTGGAGGTTCTTTTCAACATCACGCAAGCACTTGATCTTTCGTTGGATCGATTACTGTTTCCCCTAACAGGGGAACGCGAAGGGCAATTGCGGGATGTGAATGTTCTTCTCAATCAATGCGATAGCAAGGAATTGCGCATTATGGAGGATGTTTTACAATCCCTGCTGAAAAACAAAAAATAATACAAGCGGCCTTGGTGCTATCAACGCGCCGTAGCCTCCCCCCCGCAAAAACCCTGCGCCAAAATCCCCTTCCCGGCATAGGATGAAGTAAGCGGCAAACTGTTGGGGGGTGATGGGCTTTGCGCAGGTTTTGCGGGCGTTATGGCGCCGGGGCTTTGGCCGCCGCCTTTTTGGTGGGGCTTGCGCTGGCTACAGCGGTGCCGAGCATCGGCATTGCGCTGTTGGTTGTGGCCATCCTCTGCGCTGGTTT
>JAITNG010000013.1 GCA_031290595.1 Oscillospiraceae bacterium | reverse complement strand
TGCGATTTTTTATCCACCTGTATTGATTTTTGCCCCGCGATGGTATATAATGGTCATATCAAAATTTGGGGAGGTTCTATTATGATTACCATCGTTGCAAAAAACATTGTGAAACCCGGCGAGGCGGAAGCCTTCAAGCGCACCGTGCAGCCGCTGATTGCCGCCAGCCAGGCGGAGGCGGGCTGCATCGCCTATAACCTTTATGAAGACGTTACCGACCCGAACACCCTCACCTTCATCGAACAGTGGCGCGACGAAGCCGCCATTGCCGAACACAACGCATCCGCCCATTTCACCGGCATCGTGCCGCTGCTGGCAGGCTACGCCGCCGCAGAAGGCGAAGTTCGTTTGTATAAGCTGGTCTAAAAAGGCTTGCAAAGCGAAAAAACTTGTGTTATACTATCCATGCGAGAAAATAAATTTTGTTTGCGGGAGGATTTTCACATGAGGAAATCGGCCAAGTCATGCATCGCTCTGCTCCTGGCTTTGTTGCTGGTGCTGTTGAGCGTACCGTTTGCGTCGGTCAGCGCCGCCGGGGATCCTGAAATACTGATCGGCGTGCTTTCAGACGTCCACATCTTCCCCAAAGAACTGACGGGGAACTTCTGCGACGCTTTCCGGCAGGAAAACACCAACGACGGCAAGATCACCGAACAGACCGAGGGACTGCTGATTTCCAGCCTGGCGGCCATGACGGAACACGCCAAAACCAACGGCATGAAGTATCTGCTGATTTCGGGCGACCTGACCCGCAACGGCGAATACGACGGCCACGTCCGTTTGGCGCAGTATCTGTTGGAATTCGAGCAGAATACCGGCGTTCAGGTGGCGGTGATCCCCGGCAACCACGATGTATACAACCACGGCGCGAAGACCTATGCCGACGGCACATCCCAGGATGCACGCTACATCACACCTGCGGATTTCCGTGAAATCTATGCCGATTTGGGCTATGACCTTGCGGATGCGTTCTATACCCCGCCCGCCGGCGAGGAGGGCGGCGGCCTTTCGTATGCCGCTGACCTGGACGGCTTCCGCCTCATCGCCATCGACAGCTGCAAATACAGCCCCGATTATGTGGGCGGCGAAGGTACCTTGACGGGGGGCATGATCGGCGAAGGCGCCATGGCATGGATCCTTGACCAGTGCGCCCAGGCCAACGCGGCGGGCAAGCCCGTCATCGGGATGCTGCACCACAACCTGACCGAACACATCGGGCTGGAAGAAAGCATGTTCCTGGATTACATGCTCGACGACTACCGCGTTGTGCGCGAAACCCTGGCCGATGCGGGGATGCACTTCACGCTCAGCGGACATATCCACGTCGAAGAAATCGGCAAGGCCGTCAGCGATAGCGGCGAAGCGCTGTATGACATCTGCATGGCCGCGCTCCAGAGCTTCCCCTGCACCTTCCGCGAGATCAAGTTCAGCGAACAGGCGGGCAAGATCATGGCGGACGTGCATACCTATCAGCCGGATGAAGTGCTGCCCGTTACCGCAGGTGGCGTCACCTACCCGCAGCCCTTCACCAAATCGGCGTTCAACCTGACCTATGGCACAGCGGACGGCCGCGGGCTTTCGGCTTTCGTGGCGCTTTCCATTGAACGGATGCTGCACGGCCAGCTGGAAAACATCCAGCGCGCAGGTGGCATCAGCGCTTTCCTGAAGGCTTCCGGGACGGACATTGAGCAGAGCCTGGCGGATGCGCTGGGCGGCAGTCTGGCGCTGGGCAGCTGGAACATCTTTTCCGCAAAGAACCTCACCGGCCTGATCGATGATCTGCTGGCGCAGGTGGATACAATTTACATCAACGACGACGCGCACCTGAACGCCGTAATTGAAGGCGTTATTGACCGGGTTTTTGCCCTCCCGGTTTCCAAACTGCCCTGCACGCGCTTCATCGATAGCCTCGGCTTCGGCGACCCCGGCAAACCCGGCACCTTTGAAGATTTTGGCTGTAGCGCACTGGCTTATATTTATGGCCACGTGGATGATTACACCACGGACGCTTTCTTTATGGACGTGATCAGCCGTGTGCAATCCGGCGCATTGCTGGATCAGGTGCTTGACCTGGTGGTCAGCATCCTGATTGAAGACGTGATCGCCGACGAACTGCTCCCCGCACTGAAGTTCAACGCGCAATCCATCTTCGTCAACCAGTTGAGCAAGGATACCGTCGGCTGCCTGCTGAACGTTCTGCTTGATGCGCTGCGCGGCACGGTTTCGCGCAGCTACGTGGCCGGTCTGCTCAAAACCTTGGGCGTGAAAGGCCTGGTCGGCGTTGCGCAGCCCGTCGTAGGCCTGGCGCTGCCCGCCGACATAAAGGACGCCCTCAACGGCTCGCTGAACAAAGTGATCTACGAAATGCTCATGGCGCACGACCCCACCGGCAACCGGAACGCGGTGCTGGTCTACGACGGCCCCGAAGCGGTGGAAATCGGCACAAACCGCGATTTCCGTGCGCCGTTCGATGTTTCCGCCGTGCGCAGCGTTGACGGCACGTCCGCCGTCATCACCTGGTTCACCAAGCGCAGCGTCACGGGTTCCGATGTGCTGGTTGCAACCGGCCTCAGTGAAGGCGGCCTCAAGCAACCCTTGGCAACCGGCCTGAAAATCACGGCGGAAACCGAGGAAACCACCTGCACCGTCAACGCCCTCGACCTTGGCGTTGCGGTGATTTTGGGCGAAGAGCTCCAGGCGACCAGGCACACCGTCACCATCGAAGGCCTCACCAGCGGGCAGCAATACTACGCCAGCGTGGGCGACGCCGCCAGGGATTGGGTCAGTGCGCCGCAAAACCTGGGCTACGGCGCTGATACAGAAGAGCCGACTTTCTGGCAGAAGGCGCTTGCGTTCCTGCAAACGGCATACAACTGGATCGTATCCGCCCTGACCGACCTGTTCCGCTGGTAAGGCAAAAATTTCCGCTCCGCTCTGCTGCCCGCAGAGCGGAGTTTTTCTTTTGCATTAATTCTTGTTCAAACCTGCAATTTATTTTGTTCATAATTTCGTAAAGCGTTAAGAGAAGCGAAAAATGAGCCGCAATTCACCCCTTTTTAAATGATTTTGCAATTTTTACTTGACAATCCTGCATTTCCTGCGGTACAATAGAGGAAACAAAAAACTGGATTTGCGTTCGACAATGACGTCCTACCACCCTGGGGAACATTGTCGCCCCCAAGGTGGTTTTTTATGCACTGTGTTCCAGAAAGGATTGGTTTTATGCTGAACGAAGGCCAAATTCGCATCCCCTCCGGCTGCGCCATTGCGGGCGTATTCTCCCGCTGCGGCGCATTGATGCCGGGGAACGACATCATCCGCTCCATTGAGGTGATGCATGACCGCTCCAACGGCCTGGGCGGCGGCTTCGCGGGCTACGGCATTTACCCCGAATACGCGGAGTATTACGCTTTCCACTTCTTTTTTAATGATACCGCCGCCCAGCGCAAGTGCGAAAACTTCCTGGACCGGCATTTCAGCATCGTCAGTTTTGGCGAGATCCCCACCCGCAAGATGCCGGAAATCACAAACGAGCCGCTGATTTACCGTTATTTCTTGCTCCCGCTGCCCGACCGGCTGCGCGCGAGCCAGCTGACGGAACAGGAATACGTTTCGCGCTGCGCACTGCGCATCAACTGCGAAATTGACGGGGCGTTTGTGTTCTCAAGCGGGAAGAACATGGGCATCTTCAAGGCCAACGGCTACCCGGAGGACGTGGGGCGCTTCTATCGCCTGGAAGACTACGGCGCCTATTGCTGGACGGCGCACGGGCGCTACCCGACCAACACCCCCGGCTGGTGGGGCGGTGCGCACCCCTTCGGCCTGTTGGAATATTCCGTGGTGCACAACGGCGAAATCTCCTCCTACGACGCGAACCGGCGCTTCCTTGAGATGTACGGCTACAAATGCAGTCTGCAAACCGACACCGAAGCGATCACCTACATCGTCGATTACCTCACGCGGCGGCAGGGGCTGACGCTGGAAGAAACCGCCGCCGTCATGGCCGCGCCCTTCTGGTCCACTATCGCCGGGATGCCGGAGGAGGAAAAGAACTACTACACCTTTTTGCGCAAGCGCTTTTCGAGCCTACTGGTGACCGGGCCGTTTTCAATCCTCCTGGGCTTCACCGGCGGCCTGATGGTGCTGGGCGACCGGCTCAAGCTGCGTTCGATGGTCTGCGGCGACCACGGCGACTTTTTCTACGCCGCCAGCGAAGAATGCGCCATCCGCGCCATCTGCCCGGAAATCGGGGGCATCTGGAGTCCCGACGCAGGGCAGCCGGTGATTGTGCGGCTGGCCTAAAATAAAGTAGAGAGGTGTAACCTAAAAATGGATTTATACGTACACCCGGAATTTGAAATCGTGCGCAGCGAAAAAAAGTGCATCGCCTGCCGCGCCTGTGAGCGGCAGTGCGCCAACTGCGCCCACGGCTATGACGCGGCCAGCGGCAGCATGGAAAGTTATGACGAAAAATGCGTCAACTGCCACCGCTGCGTGACGCTCTGCCCCACCAAAGCGCTCAAGATCGTGCAGACGCAGCACACCTTCCGCCCCAACGCCAACTGGAGCAACGACACCATCCGGGAACTGTACCTCCAGGCCAACACCGGCGGCGTGCTGCTTTCTTCCATGGGGAACCCCCGCCCCCTGCCCAATTATTTTGACAGGATTTTGCTCAACGCTTCCCAGGTGACCAATCCTTCGATTGACCCCCTGCGCGAGCCGATGGAAACCCGCACATACCTGGGCAAAAAGGCGATCCCCCTTGTGCGCGACGCCAACGGGAGGCTCACCGAAAACCTGCCCCCGCAAATCACCCTGACCATGCCGCTGATGTTTTCAGCCATGAGCTACGGCTCCATCAGTTACAACGCCCACGCGAGCCTGGCGCGGGCGGCCACGGCGCTTGGCATCTGCTACAACACAGGCGAGGGCGGTTTGCACCGGGATTTTTATAAGTACGGCCCAAACACCATCGTGCAGGTGGCCTCCGGCCGCTTCGGCATCCACGGCGATTATCTGATGGCGGGCGCGGCGGTCGAAATCAAGATGGGGCAGGGCGCAAAGCCGGGCATCGGCGGGCATTTGCCCGGGAAGAAGAACATCGGCGAAGTCGCCCGCACCCGGATGACCCCCGACGGCTCCGACGCGATCTCCCCCGCCCCGCACCACGATATTTATTCCATTGAAGATTTGCGCCAGCTGGTCTATTCCTTAAAAGAAGCCACGGGCAACACCAAGCCCATCATCGTGAAGATTGCGGCGGTGCATAACGTGGCGGCCATCGCCAGCGGCGTAGCGCGTTCGGGGGCGGATATTATCGCCATCGACGGCTTCCGGGGCGGCACGGGCGCAGCGCCCACCCGCATCCGTGATAACGTGGGCATCCCCATCGAGCTTGCCCTGGCAAGCGTTGACGCCCGCTTGCGCGAAGAAGGGATCCGCGACGATATATCGCTGGTGGTGGGCGGCAGCATCCGCAGCAGCACGGATTGGATCAAGGCCATCGCCCTGGGGGCGGATGCGTGCTACATAGCCACCGGCGCACTGCTGGCGCTGGGCTGCCACCTCTGCCGCAGCTGCCACATCGGCCTGTGCAACTGGGGCATCGCCACCCAGCGCCCCGATCTGGTCAAGCGGCTGAACCCGGAAGTCGGCACCGAACACCTGGTGAACCTGGTCAAGGCCTGGCAGCACGAACTCAAGGAAGTGATGGGCGGCATGGGCATCAACAGCGTGGAAGCGCTGCGCGGCAACCGCCTGATGCTCCGCGGGGTCGGCATGACGCAGGAAGAACTGGACGTACTGGGAATCAAGCACGCGGGGGTTTAGGCGGTGGGAGCGGCGCACTTGGGGTTGGACGGGTTGCTTGGGGCAAGGAGTATTTTAAAGCCCCGGTCGACTGGGGTTCTTCCCCCCACACCCACACATCAAAAAAAGCCATAAAGGAGGCCGCCCATGACCCTCACCACCCCGCGTTTGATTCTGCGGGAATATGAATATGAAGAAACCGACGACCAATACGAATATGCAATTTTGCGCAGCGAATGGGCTGCGCAAAGAGAGGTGTGAACTATAATGAAAAAAATCTACGTCCGGGAGGAATGGTGCCTTGGTTGCCACCTCTGCGAATATTATTGCGCCAACGCCAACCTTGGCAACGGCGACATGGCCAAAACCCTCAAGGGCGCGGCCATCTGCCCCTGCATCCGGGTGGAAGAGGACGACAGGATCAGCTTCGCCGTCCCCTGCCGCCACTGCGAAGAACCGCATTGCAAAAAGAGCTGCATCACCGGCGCGATTTCGGTTGAAGGCGGCGTGGTGCGGGTGGATAAAGACAAGTGCGTCGGCTGCTTCACCTGTGTGCTGGCTTGCCCCTATGGCGCGGTGATGCCCTCGGCGGACGGCCATGCGGTGCAAAAATGTGAGCTTTGCCTGCAAAACAACACCGGCGGCGCCCCCGCCTGCGTGGCGCACTGCCCCAACCGGGCGATCATTTTTGAAGAGGAAGCGGAGGTGGCCAGCGCATGAAACACGTGATTATCGGCAATTCTGCCGCCGCTGTGGGCTGCGTGGAGGGCATACGCCGCACAAATAGCACGGATGATATATTGCTCATTGCATCCGAACCGCACCACACCTATTCCCGTCCGCTGATTTCGTATTTGATCGCCGGGAAGACCGACCGGCAGCGGATGAAATACAGGCCGGATGACTTTTATGCCGCCAACAACGTCACGGCGCTGCTGGGCAAAACGGCTGTGGCCATTGACCCCGCCGCGCAGACCGTTGCGCTGGAAAGCGGCGAAACCGTCGCTTATGATACCCTGCTGGTCGCCACAGGTTCCAGCCCGGTGGTCTTCCCCGCCGAAGGGCTGGAGCAGGTGCAGAATATGCGCACCTTCACGCAGTTGCAGGATGCGGAGGCCTTGCTGGAAAGCGTCGGCGAAAACACGCGGGTGCTGATCATCGGCGCGGGGCTGATCGGCCTCAAATGCGCCGAGGGTCTGCGCAGCCGCACGGCAAACATCACCGTTGTTGATCTTGCGCCGCTGGTGCTCAGTTCCATCCTCAAGCCCACGCCCGCCGCAATCATCCGGGCGCACCTGGAAGCAAACGGCGTCGGCTTCCGGCTGGGGACGAGCGTCGCCGCGTTCCGCACGCTGCCGGGCGGCGGCTACGAAGCGCAGCTGCAAAGCGGCGAAACCATCGCGTTTGACCAGCTGGTCTATGCCGCCGGGGTGCGGGCGAACACCGCGCTGGTGAAAGCCGCCGGGGGCGAAACCAACCGGGGGATTGTGGTCAACACGCTGGGGCAAACCAACCTGCCGCACGTCTATGCCGCCGGGGATTGCACCGAAAGCCCCGACGCCTGCACCGGGCAGCACAAGGTGATGGCGCTGCTGCCCAACGCCTATATGCAGGGCGAAGCCGCCGGGATGCACATGGCCGCGGGGGGCGCTCCCCTGCCCTGTGCGCCGGAGCCGCTGATCCCCGAAAATGCCATCGGCTTTTTTGGCAAGCACATCCTTTCGGCAGGGATTTATTTTGACGACGGCGCTGAAGGGAAATACGAAGACTTTGACGGCGAAAACTACCGCTGTTTCTATTATGACGCCTCTGCGCAGCGCCTGATGGGGTATATCCTCCTTGGCCGGGCGGAGCGGGCGGGGATTTACACCGCGCTCATCCGCGAAGCCACGCTTTTGCCGGAAGCGCAGTTCCAACAGCTGCGCCGGGAACCGGGCTTGATCGCCTTTTCGCCCGAAGTGCGTGCGCAAGCGCTCAGAAAGCAGGTGGTGTGACCATGATAACGACAATCGACGCCGCCCCGCAGGGGCAGTCCATGCATTTTTCCGCCCTGGGGGAGCAGCTGCGCACCCTCGCCGGGCAGAGCGTAAAAATTGAGCATTGCCTTGGCCAGCGTTACATCGCCGCCGGGATCAAGGACATCCGGGTGGAAATTGAGGGGATACCCGGCAACGCGCTGGGGGCGTACCTGGGCGCGGGCAGCAGCATCACCGTGCGGGGCAACGCCCAGGACGCCACGGGGGATACGATGTCCGGCGGGACGATCACCATCCACGGCTCCACCGGCGATGCGGCGGGCTACGGGATGCGGGGCGGCGTGATCCTTGTGGAAGGCAACGCCGGGTACCGCGCGGGGATCCACATGAAGGAATACGGCGAAACCTGCCCCAAGCTGGTGATTGGCGGCCGTGCGGGCGACTTCCTCGGGGAATACCAGGCCGGGGGCATTATCGTCGTGCTGGGGCTGGGCAACCAGGCGGGCGCGGCGCCGCTGGGTCGCTTCTGCGGCACCGGGCAGCACGGCGGGCGCATGTTCATCCGGGGCGAAGTGCTGCCGCCGGAGCTGCCGGCGCAGGTCGCCGTCCGCAAGGCGGATGCAGCGGATAGGACGCTGCTCCAACCGCTGCTGGCACAGTTCAGCGCGGCCTTTGGGGCGGATCTTGCAGCGCTGGAAAGCAGCCCGTATTTCCTCCTCACGCCCAACAGCAGCAATCCTTACACGGATTTATACGCGATTTATTGAACCGATACAAATAAACCGGCCAGGAAGGGGGCGACGGCTTGCAGCGTTTTTTGCTTGTTTCGGGTTCCGAAAAAGGCGGGCAGTATTTTGAGGAAGTTTTACGCGCCCAGGCAGATACCGAACTGCGCAGCTGCTCGGGCAGTGCGCAGGCGCTGGCGCTGCTCCAGGAAGGGGAAGCCTTCGATTACTGCATCCTCAACGCGCCCCTGGCCGATGAACTGGGGATCCACCTATCCAAAACCCTGGCGGCGGAAACCCAGGCGCAAATCCTGGTGCTTGCGCCGCAGGAACGCTTTGACACCATGCGCGAACGTCTGCAACCCCTGGGCGTGATGCTCCTGCCCAAGCCCGTCAGCCGCCAGGTGCTGCTCTCTTCCATTGAACTGATGCAGGCGGTGCAGACCCGGCTGGGGCTGCTCCAGAACCAAAACCGCCAGCTGGAGCGGCAGCTCAGTGAAATGAAGCTGATCAACCGGGCAAAGTGCGTGCTGATTTCCGCCCTGGGCATGAGCGAAGCCCAGGCGCACAAGCACATGGAACGCCAGGCGATGAACCAGCGCATCACCAAGCACGAGGTTGCGCTCAACGTGCTGAAACTCTATGAAGACCGGCGCTGATAAAAATATTTTACAAGTTGCCCGCGCCAACGCGAAAAAAAGACTTGCATTTTCCGCAAAACTATGCTATAATTTTCTCTTGTATAAGGGGAAAGGAGGTGCCAAGCAATGCCGAACATTAAATCTGCCAAGAAGCGCGTTTTGGTCAACAAAGCCCGCGCCGAACGCAACAAGGCGCACAAGTCCGCGCTGAAAACAGTCATCAAGAAGGCCAAAGCGACCGATGATGCCGCCGTGGTGAAAGAAGCCATCCGCAAGGTGGATCAAGCAGCCGCCAAAGGGCTGATCCACAAGAACAACGCCGCGCGCAAAAAATCCGCACTGGCCAAGCAGCTCAACGGCTGATATGCATGAACAATCAAGCGCTTCTGCAAAGGGGCGTTTTGTTCTATTTCTATCTTTTTATTTTGAAAATGGAAAAGGAGCTTTTGCAATGAAACGCAGCGCAACAACCGCCCTGGCCGCCCTGGCGCTGGCCTTCACCCTGTTTTTGACCGCCTGTGGCGGCGGCGCACCCACCGGCCAAACGGGCGGCGACTTGGGCGAGGGCAGCACCGCCTTTGCCCTGGAAATCCGCTTGCAGGATGGCACGGTCGAAGCCTTCACCGTGCACACGGATGAAACCACCGTCGGCGCGGCGCTGCTGGCGCTCGACGGCTTTGTAAAGGACAGCGCCGGCATCATCGGCACCGTCAACGGCCACCGGCTGGATTGGAATATTGACCACGCCTACTGGGCATTTTACGTGGGCGATGCATACGCCAACGCGGGGGCAAACGATACGCCGATCCAGGAGGGCGAGGTGTACGCCTTCGTCTATACGCCCGCAGAAGGGTAATTGAAACGCGATAGGCAATGTAAACGCTGCGTAAATTTTTATTCAAAAAACCATTGACAAACCTTCCTGGCTCTGCTATACTGGTATCAGTTAGCAGAGCCTAACTCTATGGTTGGCCGATGCAACGGCGCTTCGGTACGGAAGGATGGTGGCTATGATGCCCTTGACACTTGCTAAAGCAGGCGAACAAAATTCCGTCAAAAAAGTAGGCGGGCAATCGGAGACCCGGCAGTTTTTGGAAAATCTCGGCTTCGTGCCGGGGAGCCTGGTGACCGTGATCACCCAAATCAGCGGGAACGTCATCGTCAGCGTGCGGGAATCCCGCGTGGCGATCAGCCGCGAAATGGCCAGCAAAATTCTGATATAACGAAAGGGGACAAGCAAATGCCAAAAACACTCAAAGAGATCAAACCCGGGCAGACTGTGCAGGTGCGCAAACTGGGCGGCGAAGGCGCACTCAAGCGCAGGATCATGGACATGGGCATCGTCAAAGGCGTTGAAATCCAGGTGCGCAAGGTCGCGCCCCTGGGCGACCCCATCGAAGTCACCGTGCGGGGGTATGAGCTTTCCCTGCGCAAAGAGGACGCCGCAATGATCGAAGTCGAGCCAAAAACGTAAGGGGCGCAGCCGCCTGTGGGCGCACGCCTTTTTCAACGCCCCGCGATTAGTCAAAACTAACTTCAAGGAGGATGCAACATGCCACACAAAATTGCCCTGGCCGGCAACCCCAACAGCGGAAAAACGACCCTCTTCAACGCCCTGACGGGATCCAACCAGTTCGTCGGCAACTGGCCCGGCGTGACGGTGGAAAAGAAGGAGGGCAAGCTCAAGGCGGATAAGAGCGTGACAGTGGTGGATCTGCCCGGCATCTATTCCCTTTCGCCCTATACTCTGGAAGAGGTGGTCGCGCGCAACTTCCTGATTGACGAGCGCCCGGACGCCATCCTCAACATTGTGGATGGCACCAACCTGGAGCGCAACCTCTACCTCACCACCCAGCTGACGGAGCTGGGGATCCCGGTGGTGGTGGCGGTCAACATGATGGACGTGGTGCGCCGCAGCGGCGATAAGATCAACACCGCGCAGCTGGCGAAGGAACTGGGCTGCCGGGTGATCGAAATTTCCGCCCTCAAAGGCACCGGCGTTGCCGAAGCGGCCGCCGCAGCGGTGAAAGCCGCCGCCGAAGACAACAAAAAAATGATCCCGCAGCACAGCTTCAGCGGCAGTGTGGAACACACCCTGGCGCACATTGAAGAAGCGCTGCTCCACGATTTGCCGGATGAGCAGCAGCGCTGGTATTCCATCAAGCTCTTTGAGCGCGATGCGAAGATCGTCGAACGGCTCGGCCTGGCCGATGCACAGCGGGAACACATTGAGCGCGACATCCAAAAGCGCGAAGCGGAATTTGATGACGACAGCGAAAGCATCATCACAGCGGAGCGCTACACCTACATCGATTCCATCATCCGCGGTTGCGTGACCATCAAGAACAAGGGGAAACTGAGCGTTTCGGATAAAATCGATAAGGTCGTCACCAACCGTTGGTTGGCGCTGCCCATCTTCGCGGTGATTATGTTCATCGTTTACTTTGTTTCCGTCACCAGCGTCGGCACGATTGTGACCGACTGGGCAAATGACGGTGTGTTTGGGGATGGCTGGCATTTGGTCGGCATCGGTTCTGCGGCTTACGAAGAAGCAGCGGGTGATTTTGAGGTGGAGGGGCTGAAAGTGGAAGCCTACCTCGCCGCCGCAGAGGAAGCCGGAATCGACACCGCCGCCATCACGGAAACCCTGGAAGCGGAGGAACCGGACGAAGCGACGATTGCGGCTTTCGCAAGCGAAGCTGCTGCCGCAAACATTACCGCGACAGCGGAAGTTGAGGACGAAGACGGCGCAATAACCGAAACGCTGACGGTGGACGCCGAAGGCTTTGGCGCGGCACTGGAAGCCGAAGAACCCGATCCGGCTGATTTTGGCGTGTGGGTACCCGGCATCCCGGTGCTGCTTGAAAAACTCCTGGATGCCCTGCATTGCACCGATTGGCTCAAAGGGCTGATTTTGGATGGCGTTGTGGCCGGGGTCGGCGCAGTGCTTGGCTTTGTGCCGCAGATGCTGATCCTCTTCATGTTCCTGGCATTTTTGGAGGCCTGTGGCTACATGGCACGCATCGCCTTCATCATGGATCGTATTTTCCGTCGCTTTGGCCTTTCCGGCAAGAGCTTCATCCCGATCCTCATCGGCACGGGCTGCGGCATACCGGGCATCATGGCCTCACGCACCATTGAAAATGAGCGGGATCGACGAATAACCATCATCACAACCACCTTCATCCCCTGCGGCGCCAAGCTGCCCATCATCGCTTTGATTGCGGGTGCGCTCTTCGGCGGCGCATGGTGGGTCGCGCCCAGCGCCTACTTCATCGGCATGGCGGCCATCATCTGTTCCGGCATCATACTCAAAAAGACGCGCCTGTTTTCCGGCGACGTGGCTCCCTTCGTGATGGAGCTGCCCGCCTACCACCTGCCGACGCCGCTGAACATCCTGCGCAGCATGTGGGAACGCGGTTGGTCGTTCATCAAAAAGGCCGGGACGATCATCCTGCTGGCGACGATATTCGTCTGGTTCACCGCGAGCTTCGGCTTTGCCGGCGGCAAGTTCGGCATGGTGGATATGAACGACAGCCTTTTGGCCAATGTGGGCAACGCCATCGCCTGGCTGTTCGCGCCCCTGGGCTGGGGCAGCTGGCAAGCCGCCGTGGCCGCCATCACCGGCCTGATCGCCAAAGAAAACGTGGTCGGCACCTTCGGCATCCTCTTCAACTTTGGCGAAGTCAGCGAGAACGGCAACGAAATCTGGACGGCGCTGGCCGGGCATTTCACCAGCCGCGCGGCCTATTCCTTCCTGGTGTTCAACCTGCTGTGCGCCCCCTGCTTTGCGGCCATCGGCGCTATCAGGCGCGAAATGAACAACGCAAAGTGGTTCTGGATCGCCATCGGCTACCAATGCGGGTTTGCATATTTGGTTTCACTGAGCATATATCAGCTTTGGGATGCGATTGCAACCCATAGCTTTGGGGTTGGCACGGCGGTGGCCGTTGCGCTTGTTCTGGCGTTCATCTTCCTGCTGCTGCGGCGGCAACCGGCCAACACGAAAACAAAAATCACAAAGAGGAGTGTTGCCACATGATCACATGGATCACCGCAAACCTTGGAACCCTCGCCATCGGGCTGCTGGTGCTAGGCGTCGTAACAGCCATTGTAGTGAAGCTCACGCGCGATAAAAAGAAGGGCAAACACCTGGGCTGCGACTGCGGCACCTGCGGCGAAAGCTGCCCCTTCGGGGAAAACTGCGCCGGTTCCGATAGCTGAACCCGTAAAAGCAAACGAAACAAGCACCCCCGCGCCGGCCGCATGGCTGGCGCGGGGGGTGTCTATTTTGCACAAATATTTTGCCTTATATATATATATATATATGAATAGTAGAATAAGTTTTTGCACCTTGACTAGCCGCCGCAGGCGTGTTAAAATTGGACAAACCAAAATTTAGCAAACGGGAGGAAATAGGTTTGAAAACGATGAAAAAAGTCCTGGCAACATTCCTGGCAACGCTCCTGGCACTCGGTGCATTCGCGGTTGGCTCAAGCGCAGCGCCCAGCAGCGTTGCTCAAGCACTGACTGAAGATGATGAATCAGCGGCCTTGATGGCTTATTATGTTGTCGCCTTCAAAAACATGGCTATAGCGGTTAATGATCCATATGCTTGGATAG
>JAITNG010000207.1 GCA_031290595.1 Oscillospiraceae bacterium | reverse complement strand
GGCGCCATCGGAGTAGGGCGCGGCATGGCCACGCCGGGGTGGAAAATAAACTTTCCTTTTTCCACAACCGTTTGAGAGGGAATACCGCCAACGGCCTTTGGCCGGACTTTTGTAGGGCGTGCCGGGGCTTTAAAATACATCTCGCCAAAATATTTTCTATTCTCCCCAAAATGCCACATAAACTTTGTGAAACAAAGGGTTTATTTCCCCCGCAAGGCGCACAAAATACCGTCAGGCTATTCTGACCACGCTAACGCACCGCGCCACCACCCTGCCGCGAAGCGGTGACGGGGTGGTGGCGCGGTTTGCTTTTTGCGCGAGGCGGTTACAAGGGCGAGGGCGTTACTTTAACGGCAACGGCAACGGCAAACTAACCGAGTCCGCCCCTGTCCAAACCCAGATAGGAAAGCCAATGAGGAAGCCTAGAATCAGCAAGGTTTGGTCAAACCACGACGTGCCTGTAATGGGGGTTGAAATGTAGCGATTAAAAACTATAATGTTAATGACCGGTATGAACAGATATATCAGGGGTAAAAACGCCTCACCGAAGAAATCTCCAACCGGTTTGAAGAATTCTTCAAACGATTGCTCCACTGATTTTTCTACGGTTATCTTGGCCACATTGCTCTTTGCAAGCGGCGACCTGCCGCCGGTGGAGAGGTCGTAATATGCCTCGACGTAGAATTCGTGCGTTCCCGCTTGGCTATGCTTGATTGTCGCGGTGTTTACCGTCAGAGGCTGGTTGGTTTCGCCGTGGAAAACAGTTAATGCTCTAAAGTCGGATTCGCCTTCGTCTTTCACATACCAGGTGGCCGTCAGTTGTGCCGTTGTGTCTTCGGGCAGCGTGGGCAGCGCCACGGTGGCGTTCAGTGTGGTTTCTTGGTTCAGTTCCAGCGTTTCGCCTTTTGGCTGCACGGTGAACACGGGTAGCGGCAGTTGGTCGTCCTCCGCTGCGCTTGCCCCCACGGCCATGCAGCCGCAAACCATCAGTGCTGCCAACAGCGTTGCCAGGATGCGTTTTGCGTTTTTCATTTGCTTCTCTCCTCTGAATATATTTGACAAAAAATCGTCAACACCATTATATATATATATATATATATAATGTCAAGCCTTTTTTGAAAATATTTCCAAAATATTTTCTGTTCTTTCCCAATGCCGCATAAACTTTGTGAAACAAAGGGTTTATTTCCCCCGCAAGGCGCACAAAATACTGTTACACTATTTTTTGCGAGGAGAATGATCGTATGGCACAAAAAAGACAACCGCAGCAACCGAAACCGCAGCAGACGCCGCCGCCTGTGCAACAAGCCAAGGCGCTCACGCGTGAATCCGGCGCACCTGTGGCCGATAACACCAACGTGCTGACCGATGGTGCGCGGGGCGGCGTGATGCTCCAGGATGTTTGGTACCTGGAAAAGCTGGCGCATTTTGACCGCGAGGTGATCCCCGAGCGGCGAATGCACGCCAAGGGTTCCGGCGCGTTTGGCGCCTTCACCGTCACGCAGGATATTACGCAATACACCAAGGCGAAAATTTTTGAAAAGGTCGGCAAACAGACCGATATTTTCATGCGCTTTTCGCTGGTGGCGGCCGAGCGCGGCGGATCCGATGTGGATCGCGACATCCGCGGCTTTGCCATGAAGTATTACACCGAGGAGGGCAACTGGGATCTGGTTGGCAACAACACGCCGGTGTTCTTTCTGCGTGATCCCCTGCGCTTCCCCGACCTCAACCACGCCATCAAGCGCGACCCCAGAACCAACCTCAACAACCCCCAGGCCAAGTGGGATTTCTGGTCGTCCCTGCCCGAAGCGCTGCACCAGGTGACCATCACCATGAGCGACCGGGGCATCCCCGCCAGCTACCGCCACATGGATGGCTTCGGCAGCCACACCTTCAGCTTTTATAACGCGCAAAACGAGCGGCATTGGGTCAAGTTCCACTTCAAGACGCAGCAGGGCATCCAAAACCTGACCGACCAGCAAGCCGCCGAGGTGATCGCCCAGACGCGGGATAGCCACCAGATTGATTTGTTCAACGAGATTGACCGCGGCAACTGCCCCAAGTGGACGATGTATATCCAAATCATGAGCGAAGAACAGGCGCGGCAGCACGCTTATAATCCCTTTGATCTTTCCAAGGTTTGGTTCCACGGCGAGTATCCGCTGATGGAGGTTGGCGTGCTGGAACTCAACCGCAACCCCGAAAATTATTTTGCCGATGTGGAACAGGCGGCCTTTGACCCCTCCCATGTGGTGCCGGGCGTCGGTTTTTCGCCGGATAAAATGCTCCAGGGGCGGCTCTTCAGCTACGGCGACGCACAGCGCCACCGCATCGGCGTCAACGCCCACCAGATTCCCGTCAACGCGCCCAAATGCCCCGCGCATTCTTATCACCGCGACGGCCACATGCGGGTGGACGGCAACTTTGGCGCAACCGTCACCTACCAGCCCAACGGCATGAACGAGTGGGGGCAGCAGCTGGAATACCAGGAGCCGCCGCTGCAAAGCGCCGGTGACGTTTATCACTACGAACCCAAGGATGACCAGACCGACGATTGCTTCGATCAGCCCGGCCGCCTCTATCGCCTGATGAGCGAGCAGCAAAAACAGGCGCTGGTGATGAACACCAACGCCGCGATGTGCCAAAACGGGATCAGCGTCCGCCCCAACGTGCGTCTGCGCCACGCCGCCCACTGCTACCGCGCCGACCCGGATTACGGCACGCGCATCGCCAAGTGTATGCAACTGAACCTGGATGAAGTCGTGCGCCTGGCAGGTCTGCCGCACAGGCAGCGGATGGCCGACACGATGGACGCCTAGCGGCGAGCCAGCCGCCCGCCTAGCGGCGAGCTAGCCGCCTGTGGCGCTTTCAAATGAACTTTATTTTAAATATAGGAGGTACCCCTATGCAATTTGCCGGTATGATCGTTGGCCTTGCCACGTTTTTTATCATCGGTGCGCTGCACCCGGTGATCATCAAGGCGGAATTTCACCTTGGCAAGGGCTGCTGGCCGCTGTTTTTGGTTGGCGGACTGGGCTGCCTGGCCGGTTCGCTCGCCCCGTCGCCCTGGTGGGCTTCCGCCCTGCTGGCCGTGCTGGGCTGCAACCTGCTCTGGTGCATCAAAGAGCTGTTTGACCAGGAAAAACGTGTGCAGAAGGGTTGGTTCCCCGGCAACCCGAAGCGATTGCCCCCCGGAACCCCGCAAACGCACTCGGGAGCGCATACTGCTCCGCCAGCTCCTCAGGCGTGACCCAAACCAGGCCGGGCAGTTGCAGCGCATCCGCTAAACACAGCAAAAACCCCTGCATGTGCCATTCGATGTGGGTGAAGATGTGCTTGGCTTCCCCGATGCTTTCGGCGCTAAGGATTTGTTCCGGCGGAATGCCGAGGTTTTCCGCAAGCGGTTGCCAGGCGGGGGTTGCACCTGCATCGATGGCGTTGGGCAGCTCCCAAAGCCCGGCCAGCAGCCCCTTGGCGGGGCGTTTGCGCAGGGCAAAGCGATCCCCGCAGCGCAGGAGCAGCACCACGCGCTGCTCCATTTTGCGGGGGCGTGGCGGCGATTTCACCGGCAGCTCCGCCACAATCCCCTGGCTGAACGCCGCGCAGCCCGCCAGCAGGGGGCAAACCCCGCAGTGCGCCGCCGCGCCCGGCAAGCACACCGTCGCCCCCAAGTCCATCATGGCCTGGTTGAATTCCCCGGGGCGGTCGGGCGGCATAACATCCAGCAACTGCGCAGCGGTCGCCCGTTTCACCTGTTCCAGCGCAATGTCCTCCCGGCTGCCCTTCACGCGGTGGCACACCCGCAGGGCGTTGCCATCCACCGCAGGGATGCGCACGCCGTAGGCGATGGAGGCCACCGCGCCCGCCGTATACAGCCCAATACCGGGCAGGCGGAGCAGCGCCTCCGGGTCGGCGGGCAGAACGCCGCCGTGTTCTTCCACGATGATCTGCGCCGCCCGCCGGAGGTTCCGCGCACGGCTATAGTAGCCCAAGCCCTCCCAGAGCTTGAGCAGACGATCCTCTTCCACGGCGGCGAGCGCGGCAATATCCGGCAGCGCCGCCAGGAAGCGGGCATAATAGTCTTTCACGGCTTCCGCACGGGTTTGTTGGAGCATGATCTCCGAAACCCAGATGCGGTAAGCGTCCCGCGTCCCGCGCCAGGGGAGCGAACGCCGGTGCAGGTCATACCAGGCCAACAGCCGCAGCGCCAGTTCTTGGTTGATGGTTCGCCCCTCCCAATCAGGATTTTGTGCAGCGCATCACCCGATGCCCTTTTTTCTTATAGAGTATTTCGCAGTTGCCGAAAAGCGCCGATAGCGCCCGCGCTGCGCTGGGTGCGCCGTGCTTTTCGAGCATCACAACATAAAACGCCCCGCCGGGGGCAAGGTGCTGCGCCGCCTGGGCAAAGAGGCCGTAGACGACTTCCTTCCCCGCATGAATCGGCGGGTTGAGGGTGATGCAACCGAACAGGCCGGGGATGTGCGCAAAGCCATCCGATTGCACAACCTGCGCCGCAACATCGTTTTGCCGGCAGTTGAGCGCCGCGCAATCCAGCGCGCGGCGGTTGACGTCCGCCAGGGTCGCTTCCAGCCCAAAGGCTTTGGCCAGCACAATGCCAATCACCCCATAGCCGCAGCCGAGGTCGAGCAAGCTGCCCTGCAAGGGCGGCACTGTTTTGAGCAGCAGATCGGTCGCAGGATCCACATGCCCCGGCGAAAACACCCCGCTGTTGCTGGTGAGCATGAATTTTTGATTGCCGTAGTAATAGGCGAACGTGCGCAGGTCGTCCGGCAAGGCGGGGTCTTCCGCAAAATAATGGCTCATGCCTTTCCCTCCCCGGCTTTGTAGGCCTGTGACTGCGCCACGGCCAGCGCATCGCAGCGCTCATTTTCGGCGTGACCCGCATGGCCGCGCACCCAACGCACTTCCACGGTGTGCCGCGCCAGTTCCCCCAAAAGGGCGTCCCAAAGGTCGGGGTTGAGGGCGGGCTTTTTGTCGCTCTTGACCCAGCCGTTGCGCTTCCACGCCGCCGCCCAGCCTTTGGTGATCCCGTTGGCCACGTATTCCGAATCCGTCATGACGGTGACGCGGCAGCTTTCCTTCAACGCCCGCAAGCCTTCAATCAGGCCGGTGAGTTCCATGCGGTTGTTGGTGGTCGCCGCCGCCCCGCCGGAAAGTTCTTTTTCGCGCCCGGCATAGCGCAGGATAGTACCCCACCCCCCGGGGCCGGGGTTGCCGCTGCAAGCGCCGTCGCAAAAGAGTTCAACCTGTTTCAGTTCGGGCATGGTGCCTCCTTATCGGGCTTTTGGTGGGATGCGTCAGTTCATCGTCCAAGCCTGTTAATACTATAATAGCATAATTTTACGCAAAATGCAACATGCGCTTTCCTTCCACCAAAAACCGCCCGCGCCATCCCCGGCGCGGGCGGTTGCTTGTGCATCAAAAGGAAAAACTCGAATCTAGTAGCTAAATTTTGCACGTTTAATGATCACGGTGGATGTTGAACTGGTTGCAGAAATAACTCCAATTACTGTTCTTGTTCGACCTAAGTCAAGCAATCGACCCAATGCGCCACCTCCACTTGATCCACCGGGAACACCCACATCTACTCGAATCATATCTGACCATGTAATACCATCTTGAGCATTATTGTAAGAATAAGTGTTGCTGAGAACTGTCGTTAATACTTTTGGGTTTGTATTATATCCTCTGACGTAGATAGTTGAACCGACAGCCGGTACACTGGAATCCGTTTCTTCGGCCGCAGTATCTGTTGGGACAAAAGTATTTCCACTATCGAGTTTTACAAATGCTGTATCATTTGTGCCATTGTGATACTTTGCCTTGACAACTCCGATGCGTTGAGAACCAACATATACAATCGCATTTACTGCGGGACCATGTCCAGTTGTTATAAACCCATCGCCGTAAGTGCTGCTTGTATACCGTACTGCGCCACTAAAATATCCAGTTCCCCCACTGACCGTAGCATTAAGTTGCGAATAACCATTTGCCGACGTGCAATACGTAATTGGATCTTCATCCTTCTCAAAACTGACAATTTCTTTTACGGAATCTACCCCTACAACAGTTTCTTCTACAAGTGCCACAAGCTGCTTCTGTATTTTATTGCACTTGCTCAAATCAAGTAAACCAACTGTAATGCAATTGTTCTCGTAATCCACGCTAAAACTACAAATCTCGGAATTCAAGTACCCCTTGGCGACAAAGATTTGCTGTGCTTCATTCAACTGCTTGTAGGAATATGTCGCGCCATGAACCAACATTGGCTGACGTAGGTTCCCATCATCACTAACAAGCATACCGCCCATTGACTTGCAGCGGGAAACAGCATCTTTGTAGCCCTTACTGCCATCAACATACACAAATACGACTTGTCTTCCCTTGTTAATATACACCCCAGCAAAATCATCGGATTCAAACAAAGCTGAATCCCCCCATGCGGCTGCAATTTCTTCATCATACATGAATTCTGTTGTATCGGCCTCCCACTTGGGGGTGACAAATGCCGAACTGCCAACGCCAATAGATGCCATCAAAGCACTCAACAACAATACGACAACAATGGAGCGAAACCACTTTTTGCTCATCTTCATTACGATACTCCTTTCACTTGTATAGACTGTGAATCTTGTGGAACTTTTTATTTCACATATATAATCTCTCCTTTCTAGCTAAAACAAGTGTATCACATGATTTTCCGCTTGTCAACTAAAAAACGGAAATGTTTTTTGTTTTTTTCAGAAAAATTGAGCGATACAAAAAAACCGCCCGCGCCATCCCCGGCGCGGGCGGTTGCTTGCGCATCAAAAGTTGCTTACAGTTCCGCAAAGTATTTGATTGTGCGCACCATCTGGCTGGTGTAGCTGTTTTCGTTGTCATACCATGCGACTACCTGCACCTGATAGAGGTCGTCGGCAATCTTGGCCACCAGGGTCTGCGTGGCGTCAAAGAGCGAGCCGTAGGTGATGCCGATCACATCGGAAGACACGATTTCATCTTCGGTGTAGCCAAAGCTGGCGGAAGAAGCGGCTTTCATCGCGGCGTTGATGCCTTCCTTGGTCACATCCGCGCCCTTGACCACGGCCACAAGCAGCGTGGTGGAACCCGTGCAAACCGGCACGCGCTGGGCGGAGCCAATCAGCTTGCCGTTGAGGGCGGGGATCACCAGGCCGATGGCCTTGGCGGCGCCGGTGGAATTCGGCACGATGTTTTGCGCACCCGCACGGGCGCGGCGGAAGTCGCCTTTGCGGTGGGGGCCGTCGAGGATCATCTGATCGCCCGTATAGGCATGGACGGTGGTCATGATGCCGCTTTGGATGGTGGCATACTCGTTGAGCACCTTGGCCACGGGAGCCAGGCAGTTGGTGGTGCAGCTGGCGGCGGAAACGACGGTGTCTTCCTTGCTGAGGATGCCTTCGTTGACGCTGAAGACGACGGTCTTGGTTTCTTTATCCGCCGGTGCGGAAATTACGACCTTTTTCGCGCCCGCCGTGATGTGCCCCGAAGCCAGCGCTTTGGTGGCGAAAAAGCCGGTGCATTCCAGCACCACATCGACGCCCAGTTGCCCCCATGGCAGCTCCACCGGGTCTTTGATGGAATAGATGGTGATCTTTTGGCCGTCCACCGTGATGGAATCCGCGTCGCTGGCGACGGTGTGGCCGTCGTAGCGACCCTGTGCGGTGTCATACTTGAGCAGATGCGCCAGCATCGCGGGGCTGGTGAGATCGTTGATGGCGACCACTTCATACCCCTGTGCGCCAAACATTTGGCGGAACGCCAGGCGGCCGATGCGCCCGAAGCCGTTGATTGCAACCTTAACTGCCATAGTGAAAAACCTCCTGCTAATTTATTATTTTCATGGATTCAACATATCTATTTTACCCCATTTCACGCCTGTTTGCAAGTAAAATCCGTTACTTTGCCGCGGTTCAGTCAAGTTTTGGCAGTTTCAATAAAAAGCGATTTTTTGTTTGCGCAAAGCCATACTATTTTACATGAACACAAAATGGATGCAAGCCGAACCGACCGCCAACGCCGCGCAGCTGGAAGCCGCCTTCCGGCAAGTGATGCAGTTGCCGCCGGAACCCGGCAACGAAGCCCCCCTGCGCGAACAGCTCCACCTGCTGATGGGTGCGCTGACCGCCCGGCAGGATTTGAAATACGACGCAAAGCTCCAGAGTATGCTGCTGGCTTGCCGCCTGCGGCTGCGCCGTCTGCTCCACGGCTGCGCAGCCACAGCGGGCGAGGACGCCTTTTGCCCCGGTGCATGCGAGCTGCGTGAGCTGGCCGAGGATATTTGCACCGCCGCCGACCTGCTGCTCAGTTCCCTGGGGCGCAGCGTGCTGTTTGAAGCCGACGACGCGGCTTTCAGCGCCGCCTGTGCGCCCAGGGAACTCGGCTGGCTGCTGCTTGAAGCGATCTGCAACGCGTTCTGCCACACCACCGGGCAGGAAATCCGCGTGATCCTGGAACAGCGCGGCGCCGCCAAGCCGGGGCGCGGCGGCGAAGGCTACCTGCTCCTGCGCACCGAAAGCGCGGGTGCGCTCGACCTCCCCCGCCTACACGTTTCCGCCGCCCAACCGGGTTCCGGCGTGAGCGCCATGCTGCGCATCGCCTGGCTGCACCGGGGTTCGCTGCTCTGGCACGAGGCGGCGAGGCAAACAACCTGCACCCTGCGCCTACCCCTGCGGCAAAAAGAAAGCCCCGGCGGACGCTGCCCCACCGAAGGCTTTGCGGCAATCAAGGGGGCGCCAGCGCCGCCGACCAAACGCCCCCACCTGCGTCTGCTGGAAGGCAACGCAGCGGCCAACGCCAACGCGCCTCTCCCCCCCGCCGCCCGGGAACAGCCCGACTTCGTGCAACTGCTGTGCGACAAGCTCTCGCCGGTCTACACCGCGCTCGCGCCCTGCATCGGGACGACGGAGGGATAACGGGCGGAGGTAGCAAAAAATCCCCCGGCACGTTAAGCGCCGGGGGATGGGTTTTTCGCGGTGAAGTCTTCGGCAGGGCGCAGTGCGCCGCGCTCTGCGGTTCTGCCCAACAGGTAATCCACGCTGACGCAAAAGTAATCCGCCAGCAAATCCAGCGATTCATAGTTCATCTGCCGTTTGCCTGTTTCATACATGGAGTATGCTTCACGGGTGATGCGCAAATGCCGCGCCACATCAACTTGATTGACCTGCATTTCTTCCCGCAACAAGCGTAATCGAATAGCTATCATTTCAGCACCTCCCCCTGGAAGAGTACCATTTTCGCGCGTCGCTTTCAATCGTTGTAGCGATAAGTTACATTTTTCGCAAAACAAAACTTGACAACGTAACAATTCGTTACTATAATAGAGGCAGGTGGTTTGCACGCAACCTAATGGCAATGCGCCCATGCCGGGAGGCATGGGTGCTGTTGCGCGTAGTTCTTTCATCACCTGTTTCACGAGAAAGCACGTCAGTCAAATTTTAGCTTTGCACAAGTCGCTTTTATTTCTAAATGTAGAATTACGCTAGTCCGCTTCGTCTTCCAAATGCTCCAGCGCATACCGCAATGCCAAATCCACGAAGCGGTTCATCGAAATATCCTTTTGCGTGCAGACCACCTCAACCTCCCGAACCAGTTTCACATTCAGCCGAAAGGTCTTGTTCACGAATTCTTCCCGTTCTATCTTGAGACCCATGGTTTTTCTCCCCCTTACACTTGTTGACCCTGTGTAAATTATATATGGGGAAAGAATTATTTGATACACGTTTAATTTACACTTGATTTTAAAGTGTGAATGTGCTATAATGGATTTATCAAAAATATTGGAGGATATAGAAGATGGATGAACTGATTAAAAAAGTCGCAGCGCTTGGTGTTCCGGGAATTGTCTTGGCTGTCGCAATAAGCGTATCGGGCTATGCAGGTGCAGCGGCAATAACTACTGCATTAGCTGCGTTAGGCCCGTTTGGTATGCTTGGTGGTATAGCTACTCTTGGAGTTGTTGGCGTGCTAATGCACTATATGGCGGAGT
Source organism: Oscillospiraceae bacterium (assembly GCA_031290595.1). Taxonomy (GTDB): domain Bacteria; phylum Bacillota; class Clostridia; order Oscillospirales; family Acutalibacteraceae; genus WRMQ01. The sequence continues at coordinate 725 of JAITNG010000207.1, read as the reverse complement.
TTGGAACCGAAGCTGTTGTAAAGGCTGTCGTAAAAGAACAGCTGAAGACTGCAAGCAAAGCAGAAATCATCAATAAAATCAAAGGGTATCATTTGACAAAAGGGTTAAAATTAAAAGTTATTGATTGGGTTGAAAAAACACAACCTGATCTGCCTACCATCAATGGTAATGTTTCCTGAAATATTGAATCAAACCAGCATCCTATCGTCAATGCTAGTCACCCCAGCTTTCGGCAACAGCGCCCACGCCGAAAGGTATGGGCGCTGTTGCCAAATATACCGCTTGCATTTTACGCGCAACTGCGGTATAATAAGCATAGAAGGGGAGGTGGTGCCAATGGCCAAGTCGCTTTTGCTGCCCAAAACAGATGTTGTGTTCAAGCTGCTCTTCGGCAACGAGCGCAAGATTGCGTTTTTGCAGGATTTCCTCAAGGCGGTGCTGAACCTGCCGGAACAGGAATTCGCCAGCATCAAGATCATTGACCCGCAGTTGCAGCGCGAAAACCCTGACGATAAATTGGGCATCCTGGATGTCAAACTGGAAACGGCAAGCGGGGCGCGGATCGACGTGGAAATACAGATTCTCAACATCCCGGCCATGCGCAGTCGCCTGACGTATTACCTGGCCAACATGATCACCGAGCAGATGCGTAGCGGCGACCCCTACGGCGCCATCAAACGCGCCATCTGCATCGTGATAGCCGACTTCCCCCTGGTGCCGGAATC
>JAITNG010000201.1 GCA_031290595.1 Oscillospiraceae bacterium | reverse complement strand
AAAGGAAGAACCAAAGGTGGAAAAGAAGCCAGCGCCGCAGCAAGCCAAGAAGCAACCGGCGGCACAGAAGAAACCAGCGGCAACAACGCCACAGGCGACAAAAAAGCCAGCGGCAGCTGCGCCACAGGCGGCAAAAAAGCCAGCGGCAGCTGCGCCACAGGCGACAAAAAAGCCAGCGGCAACCAAGCCACAGGCGACAAAAAAACCAGCGCAGGTAACGCCTGGGGCGGCGTTGCTTGCAAGCATAAAAGACAAGGCTGATATTGCAAAGAAGAAGCTAGCGGCAGCTGCGCCACAGGCGGCGAAAAAGCCAGCGGCGGCTGCGCCACAGGCGGCAAAAAAGCCAACGGCGGCTGCGGCACAACCAACTAGCCCCCCGCAGGGGGCGTTGGGGGTTCTGGGTGCTATTTGGAATGATGATGTGCCGCTGTATCAGATCCCTTACCAGACGATTGCGCAGACTTTTTGGCGTGATGTTTATTATTTTGGGCTGCGGACGGCAAGACCGCTGCTGCTGTTCCGTAGGCGGATGCTGCCGGTGCTGTTGCGGCCGGTGTTGGCGTTGTGGTTCCTGTTGCGTGCCAGCGTGATGGCGGTGTATCACGTCACATTCGAGCGCTTGCATACGACGCTGCATTCCGTGCGGGCGGCGCACCGGGAACACCTGCTTGCGCCCGGCGCGAAGCGGTCGGCCTGGCAGACGGCCATTGGATTTTTCCGCGATTACCGGCTGATCTTCCGCACGGCGAGCAATATATTGTTGCCTGTGGGCGCGTTGGTGGCGCTGTTGGTGGTGATTGCGAACGTCAACGAAAAAACCTATGCGCTCAAAGTGACTTATAACGGCCAGGTGATGTATGTCGCCAACGAGGCCGCGTTCCTGGCGGCGCAGGAATCCGCACTGAGCCATATTACGGTGGAAGAGGGCGCGGAAGGCTACGCGGCGGCGGCAAAATATGAGATCGTCGAGGTATCAAAGGCCGCGCTGATTGACGAAGACACCGTGCGCGATACCATTTGGCAGAACTTCCCGGAAGAAATGGCCAACGGCTGCGGCGTTTATGTGGATGGCAAACTGGAGGCCGTGGTCAGGAATGAATCGGACGCCAGCAGCGTGCTGGAATCCATCAAACAGGAACACGCGGAACAGATGCGGATCGACGCGGGGGATAGCATCGGGTTTGTGGAAAAAATCGAGCTGGTGCAGAGCATCTACCCCACCCAGACAGATAAGGTGATGGACGCCGAGGGGCTGAATAAGCTCCTGACGGGCGCAAAAGAAGGCGAGCTGGCCGATATTGCGACCGAGGACGACACCCTCTATAGCATCGCGGCGCGGCACGGCACCACCGCCCGCTGGCTGGAACGGCTGAATCCGCAGTTTGTGGATAACTACCTCCACGGGGGCGATAAAGTGATCATCTCCCAGGAGATCAGCTTCCTCCAAATCAAAGTGATCAAGACCGAAACCAGCACGGTGCCGGTGAAATATGAAGTCGTCAACACAAACTCTGATAAATATTATAAGGGCGAGCAAAAAATAACAACAAAAGGCGTGCCGGGCGAGGAGATCGTCACAAAGATCGTGACATACGTCAACGGCGTAGTGACGGCGAGCGAGGAAATTGACCGCGTCCGCACCAAGGCGCCGGTGACCGAGCAGGTGTTGATTGGCAGCAAAAGCACCCGCGTGGTGACGACCAAGGGGGAAGTGATCATCATCAACCCTTCCGCCCAAGGCTTTGTTTGGCCGACCCCGCAGCTTTCGACGATTACGTCGCCCTACGGCTACCGCAGCAGCGGCTTCCACACGGGGATGGATATTTCCGGCAGCGGCGCCAGCGGCAAGCTGGTTGTCGCCGCCAAGGATGGCACGGTGGAAAGCGTGACGCGCTCCGGTAGCGGCTACGGCAACCAGATCGTCATCAACCACGGCAACGGGGTCAAGACCCGCTACGCCCACCTTTACACCGGCTCCATGTCCGTCAGCCCGGGCGACCGCGTCACCGCAGGGCAGCCCATTGCGCGTGTGGGCAGCACGGGGAATTCCACCGGGCCGCACCTGCATTTTGAAGTGATCATCAACGGCAAAACGCAAAACCCGAAGAATTACCTGAAAATGCCATGATAATCACGCTTTAAAGGGATAGCTTACCAGCAAGACGCCGCAACGCAAGATTCCCCCAAACTTTCCATGATTTTGCCCTTGCGGCGGGGTGCGCGGTCTGTTATAATCAAATTGCGAGGCCGGTACAACGGCCACGTGGAAAGGAGGAACACAAATATGCTGGATGGCCTGTTGAACCTGCTGACGCAGGGTGGCGGTGGAGAATCGCTCCAAAACATTGTGGAATTATCCAATGCATTGGCAACAATTGCAAAAGCGCTGGAATCCATTTCCACATTCCTAGCCCCGCTGTTGGCGTTCTTCGGAGGGATTAGCGGCCTACTTGGCGGCTAAGGATTTGCAAAAAAACAGACAAAAACAAAGCGGCGCCGTGCGGGGGTTTCCCCGCACGGCGCTGGAATGTTTTTTGTTTGCAGTTGCTATTTCGTCCGCTCCCACTCGATTTTTACGCCAGTTCCTTCAATTTCCATCGCAATGTGTTTGGTTTTCTTATCGTAAACATAAGGAAGACCAATACTGCCGTTGTCATTCCCCAGCGTTATAACGCCGTTCTTTAATTTGTATTTATGTGTGATCGGGAAATAACCTCCCAGAGTGAACTGATCGCCTTCAATAATCAGGTCATATGTATACGCCGCATTTTCGCCAATGGGCTTGTATGTTCCGTTGGGAATGCCACCGCCATGCCAGGAAACAATATTCAGCGGCAGCACGATAATGAGCAGAACAACAGCAAGCAAGCCACCAAACTTCTGGTTTTTGGTTACATTTTTGTTTTTGATAGTTCCAAGATTATCCCCGCCAATATAGACTGAGTTTACGTTGCCTGCTGCCTTTTTGCTATCAAAGATTTTTTTGCCCAGGAACCCAAGAAACGCGACCAAAGCGGCTAGCGCAGCTGCTAAAACTACGCGCCCGACACCTGTGCTGATCCATTCCATACATAACATCTCCTATAAAATACTCCACAACTTCAGCCAGTGAAAGCGACAAGCCTCGACAGTGGGTGCATCTATTATATATATATATATAATGTCAAGCATTTTTTTGAAAATATTTCCAAAATATTTTCCTGTTCTTTCCCAAATACACAGCGCCGTGCGGGGTTTTTCGTTTGGCGCTGGATTGTCGAATCAAAAATGTGTTGCAAAACGCTGTGCCGGGTGGTATAATGAGCGTAGAGGGAGCGGAGAATAGAAGCAAGCGAGATTGAAGTTCCGGTTAAGGAGGATTTATGCAATACTTTCTTCATGATGTGCCTCTGCCTTATTACCTTGTTCTTGCTTCCGCAGTAATTATCTTTATCGCCTTTAGAATCTTGAAAGATTGCAGGAAACCCGAAAAACGAAATTGGATTTCTTTGTATGTTGTGGGCGCAGTAGGTTGGGCTTTTGCGATACTTTATAAGATTATTCTCGAAAAGCGTGCCGATATAATAGATAAATACATTAACGTTGGTCTTGCCATGGCACTTGTTTGGTTTCTTGTGATGTTATTTGTTGTAATCCGAACGACAATCAACCAATATCGCCTAGGTTACATAAAATCAGACGAAATGCGAACCTTTTTGAAACGCCTAAAGTGGGTTGGAATAATAGGAGGAATTTGCATAGTTACTCTTCTCGTTTTTGCGTTTGTGCTTCCAGAATAAACGACAGTTGATCAAAGGCGTGATCGACATGAAACTCGCACTTGGAGGTGATTATAAATGGGATATTTCTTTCATACTGCTCCGACAGCTTTTTATGTCACAATTGTAGCTGTTGTGCTTTTGTTTTTGGTGTTTGAAATAATTGGATTCCGTAAGAGAGCAGAAAAGCGAAATTTTTTGCTTTTTGAGATAACAAGTGGAGTGGGCGGAATTTTAGCGATTATCGCCAAGGTAATATTCGATAAGCGATCCAACACAGCGCCGTGCGGGGCTTCCCCGCACGGCGCTGGATTGTTTTTTTGCGGTTGAAATGCTACCCGCCCAGTTCCACCAGCGTAATCTTCTCGAACCCCAGGCCGGTTTTGCTCACCAGGATTTCTTTGATTTGCAGCGCCATTGCGCCATCGAGCGCCTTGCCGCCCAGCACTGCTTGCGCTGCGCCGTCGCTGATCACCACCAGGCATTCGCTGCCCGTTTTGGCGGTGATGAGGGATTCACAGTCGCTTTCGAGCTTGATGTTTTCGGCCAGGGTTTGCAGCGCTTTACCTGCGTCGGCGACGGCCTTTTCGCTGGCGCTGCCGTTGGTGATCACGGCGTTGAGGGTTTCCTTCGCCTCATCGTGGGCGGCGCTGCGCTTGAGCTTTGCCCCGGCGAAATATTCGCTGTTCTGGGTGTTGTAGGGGTTGTGGACGTACTGGGAATCGCCGAGGTTTTCTTCCTCATTGGCGGCGGCGGGGTTGCCCTGCGCCGCTTCGGTGATCGCCCTGCCGTCGGCTTCCACCGCAGGTTTGGTGTAATACCAGTTGATGAACACCGCCGCGCCCAGCGCCAGCACCAGGGTCGCCATGATCAGCTGCCGTTTTTTGAGTAGTTTTTTCAAGATGATCCCTCCGTTAATGTTTTTGATTTTTGGGTTTAGCATAAGATTCACGCAAGTTTGCCGACGCTGACCTTGTTGCTGCCGACGCCCAGCACCGCCGTCACCGCCGCAACGATGTTTTGCTGCACGCGGGTGCTATCCGCCCCCTGGCAAAGCACCGCCACGCCGCGCACCTTGGGTTCCAGGGTTTTGAGGACGAGGCCTTTTTCGCCGCTGCCGGTGCCCAGGATCACGTATGCCCGTTCCATGCTGTAGCTTTCCTGGCTGGTTCCTTCCGCCGCCGATGCGCTTTGGTTGGATTTCCCCTGCGTGGCATAGATGGGTTCGCTGCCGCAGTCCAGGGTCAGCATCACGCGGGTTTCGCCCGCCCCTTCGATGGAACCGAGCAGTTCGCCCAGGCGCTTCTCAATTTGCTCCTCATATGCGGTGAGGTCAATGCGGATGTTTTCCGCCCCGCCGCTGCTGTTGGCGTCCGCCTTCCCCGGGAGCGCGGAAAGGCAGAGCAGCAAAATGCCCACCAGCCCCGCCGCAATCACGATGGCGTGCCACTTACCCAGCTTCAGCTTTTGCAGCAGCCCCGCCAGGCCGCCGCCATCGGTGCCTTCGCTTCGTTTCATCCCTTTGATTCCCCCTTTGCTTGACCAACATTTCTTTTAATTTGTGTCGCATACAATGCGCTCTAGCGGCAGCCCGGTGGCGTCCCGCAGTGCGGCGCGGATCGTTTCCGGGTTTACGTCGCCCGCAGGGAGCATTGCCTGTACCGTTACAATTTCTATGCTGCCGTCCTCCAAAATATCCGTCTGCACCAAAATTTCCGCTCCCTCAATTCCCCGGTCCGCCAGCACATTTTGCGCCTGTTGCGTCAGCGCCTGTTCCACCGCCCGGCGCTGCTGTTCGCGGAGCGTCTTCTCCAGCTCCGGGCTGGCGGGGGCGTTCTGCGGTTCCGGGGCGACCCATGCAAGGGTGGTTTCGCTTTGGGTGAAGAGGGGCGAAAGGAACGCGCAGAGCAAAAACACCGCAATCAGCGCCTGGAGCGCCTTTTGCACCGACCCTTTGGGCGTGAGCAGCCAAAGGATCCCCGCCGCCAGCGCTGAAATGGCTACGCAAATTGCCCAGGTGCGCAGGGCTTCCAACAAGATCACCTCCCCCAAAATTATCAGCCGTCCGGGTCACTGGTTCCTGATCGAAATCACCAGCCCGGTGGAAACCAGCAGCAGCGCGGCGTTGAAAACCACACAGGCCGTCAGGATTGCGACCGCGTAGGCGACGTTTTTGAAGACGGCGGCGGCATTGCTTTGCCCAAAGAGTTCCCCCATCGCGGCCAGGAGCTTGAGCATCACCGACCAGAGCAGCAGCTCGGCCAGGATCGGGGCATACAGCACCAGGGCTGCCAGCAGCGCGAACCCGCCGATGGTGCCTTTGACCAGCGCAACGCTGCCCAAAATCGCCCCGGCGGCCTCGCTCAAAGCGCCGCCCACCACCGGGACGCTCCCGGCCACCACCTTCACGCCCCGCAGCACCATCGCATCCGCTGTGTTGGCGATCAGGCTCTTGATGCCCAGCAGCGCCGAAAACAGCCCGGCCAGCAGCGCAAACACGCCAATCACCGCCTTTTTGATCAGTTCCGCCAGTGCGGAAAGGTGCGCATCCTTCGCTGCGGTATCCACCAGGCTCAACCCCAGCACCACCCCCGTGCAGGGGACGACCACGCCGTCGGCCAGCTGCGCCAGCCCCTGCGCGGCCGCAAACGCCAGCGAATGGTAGCTCAGCGCCAGCATCGGGTTCCCTGCGGCGGTGATGACCCCGGCCAGCACGGGGATCAGCAGCAGCGAAAAGTCGCTCCCCGCCCTGACCACCGCCACCGCGCCGCGCATCAGCTCCGCAAGGCCGGGCAACAGCAGCAGCAGTGCCATCATGCTGCCCGTGACTTCCAGCGTGTGGCGGGTTTTTTCGTCTTCCGGCAGCAGACTGAGCAGCAGCGCCAGCAGAACGACCGCGCCCATGGCCAGCGCACCGCTGCCCAGCACCTTGCCGATGCCGCCGCCCAAAAAATCAAACAGCAGTTGCAAAATATCGCGGGGCGAAGCCGCCAGCACGGCATAAAAGTCCATCCCCTCCACCCCCAGCTGCGCCAGGGATTCACGCGCATCCTGCGGCAAAGCGCCGGCCAGCCCGTTCGCGCCGCTGGCCTCCAGCTGCGCCTCAAACGCCTGCGGCGGGCTGGTCGCCTGTGGCGCAGTTTCGTTGGCGTGGGCGTAGGTGGTCAGGGAGGTGAGCAGGAGGCTGACGAGGATAAAAATGCGAACTGTGCGCTTGGCCATGATTATGTTCACCTCTTTTTTATTGAACGAAAAACCGTCCGTCGTCCATCAAAAATCAACCCCGCATCAGCCCGACGGCCAGTTCCGCTACGCTTTTGAGCAGCGGCAGCGCCAGCGAAAGCACCAGCAGCCGCCCGCCGAGTTCCACCAGGTTCGCCAGCGCCGCCGAACCGCTGTCGCGGCAAATATCCGCTGCCAGCTGCGTGGTGATGCAGACCCCCAGCCCCTTGGCCAGCAGCGAAAAAGACGCGCCCGTCCCCTGGGCGAATTGCAACAGGCCATCCACAGTGGCGAGCAGATCGCGCAAAATCGTAAGCAGCAGCAGCCCCACGGCCACCATGCCGCCCAATTGCACAAAAAGGGCGAATTCCGGCTTGACCTGCCGCACCACCAGCGCCGCAACGGAGGCGGCCACCGCCGCCGCAACCAACTTCCAAACCATCGCACGACCTGTCCTTTCCAAATTTTTCGAGGGTCACAATGTAAAGTGATGAAACTTTACAAACTTTTTTGCAGGAACCATTGACGCCCAAGGCCTGTCCCCGTTTGTAAGGGCGAAATACTTTACCAAGATAAATCGCAAAAGTATCGTGCGCTACGTGGGGAACACGCCCTGCACAGCATCGAGCAGGCCGGCCAGTTGGGGGAGGAGCATCATGATGATCACAACGATCCCCGCAAGCACCAGCAGCATGGCGTATTCTTCCCGCCCAATCTTGCAAAGGATCTGGTGCAGCACCGCGACGATCAGGCCAACGGCGGCGATTTTGATAATAATTTCCATTTCCATAGGCCGCTTCATCCTTTCTCATAGCAACAGAA
>JAITNG010000179.1 GCA_031290595.1 Oscillospiraceae bacterium | reverse complement strand
TCACGATAGACTTTCGGTTTCAAGACGAGTTAGCGCGGATATTGGAGTTCGCAGAGATCAACGGGCGAGGCGAACAGGCGGCATAAGGCTGCATACGCATTGCGACAGGGTTCGCTTTGTTTTTAACGGTGCAGGTGGGCGTAAATGATGGTTGCCACGGGGCCAACAGGGCCGCAGGGGCCAACAGGGGCAACAGGCGCGCCGGGTCAGGCCGGCACGCGGGGTGACACTGGCGCCACCGGGGCGCAGGGGCTGCCCGGGCTGCAAGGCCCCGCGGGGCTTGCGGCAACAATTGAGGTGCTGCGCACCATCACCGGCGAACCGGGGAGCGCCGCCGCTGTGCTGAACTCCGGGACGGAATCCGATGCGACCCTGACCTTTGTCATCCCCGCCGGGGTGCAGGGGGTTCGGGGTCTGCCGGGCGAACGCGGCGAAGCGGGCGCGGCCGGGTTGCAGGGCGCGACAGGCGCAGCGGGGAGTCCGGGCGCACCGGGCGTGACGGGCGCACAGGGCTTGCAAGGCATCCCGGGGATGCGCGGCGCGACGGGCGCAACGGGCGCCCAGGGCATCCAAGGCATTCAAGGTGTGCAGGGTGAAAACGGTGAGCGCGGCGAACGCGGCGTCCAAGGCATCCAGGGCGTACCGGGCGAGCGTGGCGAGCAAGGCCTGGCGGCTGAAATCACGGTTGGCCAGACGCGCACGGGCGCACCCGGCACCGATGCACTCGTCTTCAACCACGGCACCCGCGAATTTGCCGATCTGGATTTCATCATCCCGCGCGGCATAACAGGGCCGGCGGGCGCGACAGGCACCCAAGGCTTGCAGGGTATCCCCGGTGTGCGCGGCGAACGCGGCGCACAGGGCTTGCAAGGCATCCCCGGCGTGCGCGGCGCAACAGGCGCAACCGGCACGCAGGGTCTGCAAGGAATTCCGGGCGTGCGTGGTGAACGTGGCGAGCGCGGTGAGCGTGGCGCACAAGGCATCGAGGGTATCCCCGGCGCAACAGGCGCTACCGGCACGCAGGGTCTGCAAGGTATCCCCGGTGAACGCGGCGCACGCGGCGAGCGTGGTGAGCGTGGTGAGCGTGGCGCACAAGGCATTCAGGGCATCCAGGGCGTACCCGGCATCCCCGGCGAGCGCGGCGCTACGGGCGCAACCGGCGCTGCCGCTGCGGTTGCTTTTGGCGGCATGTTCAACGGCGAATTCGGCTCCTTTGAGCTGCACCCCGATGAAGTGGTTGCCCTGCACTTTTCCGATTTGCTGCCCGGCTTCGGCGTGTGGTATGACGACCATCATTCCATCGTGACTGAAAGCGCGGGCGTTTATGAGATCAGCTATCAGCTGCGCGGCGAAGGCCTGGAATGCGGCAAGCTCCAGTTGGCAGTCACCAACGATGGCGCGTTGGTTCCCGGCAGCGTCCTGACGCAGGGCGTGAGTTGCCGCGAACCGTTTGCCGCAGCAGGTTCCACGCTGGCCGCAGTGGACGCGGGCGCGCACCTGCACTTTATCCTCTTTTCCAAAAAGGAAGTGAAGCTCCTCCTGCAAGAGGGCGTGAATGCGACCCTGACCTTGCAGAAGCTGGGCGACCTGCCGGAAGACCCCGCCGGATATTTGCCGATCGATTCCGCAGACTGAGAAAGGAACGTTCGTAAAAAATGCGGCGCGGGGGAGCGAAATGCTCCCCCGCGCTGCGCTCATGGGATGGAAAAATTCTTGACAATATACAAAACAAAGATATATAATGAGGCTATCAGAAAAATCCAAAAATAATTTTCAAGGAGAACAAGTCCATGTACAACAACATCGGCGGCAAAATCAAAGGATTGGCAAAGATAATTGGAATCGGCGGTGCGATGCTTTCAGGGTTTGCGCTCTTCATCTGCCTTATCGTTGCCGCAGGGAGTAGCAGATGGGGGGACATGATGGTGGCTATCATTGTGCTGCTGATCTTGATCCCCGGTTGCATTGTTGGTTCCTATCCGCTGTATGGCTTTGGGGAACTGGTGGAGAAGGTAGGCAGACTTGCGGAAAAGGAAAACCCAAGCCAAAGCGATCCCGCTGACCCGCAACGCGCCCCCAAAGAATCCGCGCCGTGCAGTACAAAAGAACCTTTGTCGCAACAAGAGCTGCTGGCAGCGGTATTTTCAAAAGAATCGGTAGACCAGTATGTGCGTGAAACGAATGCACAGGCCAAGTATGTGCCGCTGTTGCAGGAGGACGTATGGTTTTGCGCTTGCGGGGCTGTGAACCAGCAGGAAGACGACGAATGTGTAAACTGTGCGCTGCCGAAAGAAACTGTTTTTGCTTCGTTGCCGCAAATAGAAACAACCTCACCGTGGGATCGGTAGTTCACGGGGTGGTGTATTCTTTTTCAGGGTTGTTGCTAATACTGTTCCTCAATTAAAAGCAGCGCTTCATTTCAGGTACCTGGACACGGCACGCCGTGTCCCTACAAACCGAGATAAAGCGCCAACGCACCTCTGTATTTTTATGTACCTTTGTAGGGACACGGCGTGCCGTGTCCAGGCGCCTGAAATAAAGCACAGCTATTAATTGCGCACACAGATTTAGCGCAAATCCAGCCAAAAAGCAGGTCGAACGCCAATATATACCTGACTAAATCCATGAAATTGGATATATCCAAGTTGGTCTACATATGTCCCTGGCGAGCGCAGCCACCATTCAGACGGCACAAGGTTTGCGCTGATCGCACGTCGGGCTTCGTTATACTGATCATCCAACCGAAAGTTTTCCGGATTGTTCCTATACATAGTGGAATAATAGCTACTGATCGCGTCTGTATCGTCCTTTGGCATCGTTACGCTGGATAGCGCTCCGCTGTCGCCAAAATACTGCACAACCTCGCTGATACTCAACAAAAATATATTGTCGGTGGTGGTGTTTCCGCCATCGGCGCCGGTTCGTTGATTGTCCTCGTTCTTGTTTGATACGGAAAGAATTCTGCTGCGTTCGGCAGCCGGGAAGCTGTTTAAGAATTCGCCGTTCAGATATTGCCGCAGGGAGCAGTCTTCCCAAGTCGTTTCTTTGATAACAAAATTGTAGTTTGCATTTTCTTTTAATGTATACTGGCTGAGTAGGAGCGCTCTGTCGTCCTCAACAGCAAGGACGATCCAGTCATAACCGCCGAAATGGACAATCCCATCATCTGACAGGGTGGCGCCGGTTCCGCTCAATTCACCTTGCAAGCGCCCCGCGTTTGCTTTTGCCCAGGCAAAGGAAGCGGTGTACTCCTTCTTCACTTTTGTGTTTTTTGCCAGTTGCCCAAGGCCGATACCGCCGGCAACAACGGCAATAACCAAGAAACATATAATTGGAATAAGAATTTTTTTGCCTTTTTTGTTTTTTGGCTTCTTTGTTTTCGCCGGCAAAGGTGTTGCAATCGTCGGCGTTACAGGCAGGTTAAATTGCGAAACCGGGAATTCCTGGGGATTTTGCGGGGGGGGGGGGGTAAAACAGACTGAGATTCGCCACAGTTGGAACACAATTTAGCACTATCGTGCAGCGGGGTGCCACATTTTTCGCAAAACGGCATGGGGGTTCCTTCTTTCTGTTGTTGTTTGTTGTTGTTGTTGTTGTGGGGTTGTGCTTGGAATAGGCAATTTTGATCAGGTGTCGGAGGGCATCCGCCAGTCGCCGCAGGGGCGATGGACGGTAATTTACACGATACCTATTGTGCTATCACTTCGTGCAGAATCCCGTCAATTTGTGTGGAAGTCAACCCGGTGAACTTTGCAATAGACGCCACATCGACACCTGACAGAGCCATATTGCGGGCAACCTCGGCCTTGCCTTCCAAAATCCCCTTCTTCTCTGCGCCTTCCATGCGTGACCATTCATCGCGCCGGGCTTTCAGATACGACTCATTGCGCAGACGGGTTTTCTCGTCAGCACTCAGTTCGCGCAAATAAGCAACGGCTTGCCCGATGGCGGGGTTTGTGTTTGCGAGCATCTCCATCTCCTCCTCCTGCTCGGCTTTGAGAAATTTCATCCAGTTAATCAGTTCATCGCTGTGATCCTGCGGGATCTTTGTCAAATCCAGCACATTGATCTCCATCAAATCGTTGAATGGAAAGTGTTCTGTGCGTTCCAACATCTGAAATATTGTGTGATGATTTTTCGATTCATCAATCAGTGAAAAATCTGTGATAACAATACTGATTGCACGGCGCAACTTCTTGTAGGGATCGCCCGCGCCAAGTTGCTCTGTCACCATGTTGGCAAGGTAATAACTGATGCGGCTGCGCATATCCGGCACAGACCAAAGCTGTATCTCAATATCGACAATTTGGCCGCTAGCGGTTGATAGCTTCACATCTAAAACGCCCAGTTTGTCGTCGGCACACTCTTTTTGAAGGAAGGGATCAACGATGCTCAATTCGCACAACTCCGACTCCGGCAGGCCCAACACGGCATGGAGAAAACTCTTAAGGCACACTGCATTGCGCTCGTCTGCAAAAAGCAGCTTGAAGATGTAATCGCTACGTGCGGACAAGATGTTCATTGGAATCGCCCCCTCGCTCTATCCTTATTATACTCCGTTCGCGGCAAAAAAGCAAGCCTCTGCACAAAATTTGCGCCAGAACATGGGAAAGCCCCCCCGCTCACTCCAACCCGTCCACCTGCCGCAGCCACAGTTCTGCTACTGCGTCGGAGGGCATCCGCCAGTCGCCGCGGGGCGACAGGCTTACGCTGCCGACTTTGGGGCCGTCTGGCAGGCAGGATCGCTTGAATTGCTGCGAGAAGAAGCGTGCCAGGAAGATGCGCAGCCATTCCTTCAGCTGCGCGGGGCTAAAGTCTTCGGCAAAGGCCTGTTTGGCCAAAAAGTATAGCTTTTCCGGCGCAAAGCCAAAGCGGAAGAAATAGTAAAGATAAAAGTCATGCACGTCATATTTGCCCAGGAGCGCCTCTGTTTTTTGCGTGATTTCGCCGTCGGCGTCCGGCGGCAGCAGTTCGGGGCTGACGGGCGTTTCCAGCACCCTGCGCAGCGCCTGGGCGGTGGCTTCGTCGCTGTCATCCAGGATGTATTCCACCACATGGCGCACCAGGGTTTTCGGCACGCTGCCGTTGAGGTTATACATGCTCATGTGGTCGGCGTTGAAGGTGCACCAGCCCAGCGCCAACTCGCTGAGGTCGCCGGTGCCAAGGAGCAGCGCATTTTCCTGGTTGGCCAAATCCATCAGGATCTGCGTGCGTTCCCTGGCCTGAATGTTTTCATAGGTGGTGTCGTGTTCGTTGGGGTCGTGGCCAATATCCTGCATGTGCAGCTCGCACGCCGGGCGGATGTCGATTTCCCACAGGGTGATGCCGAGGCAACGCGCCAGGAGATCGACATTTTCACGCGTGTGGGCGCTGGTGCCAAAGCCCGGCATGGTGATGCCCAGCACCTGTTCCGGCTCCCATTCCATGGCCTGTGCCGCCCGGTTGGCCACCAGCAGCGCCAGGGTGGAATCCAGCCCGCCCGAAAGGCCGAGGATCACCTGCCGCTGGCCGGTGTGGCGCAAGCGTTTGCACAGCGCGGCGGTCTGGATTTCGAGAATTTCGCGGCAGCGCTCCCCCCGCAGCAACAGGCTGCCCGGCACAAAGGGCTGGGGGGCGTAACGGCGGGTGACGGCCTGTGCGGTCAGGGGCGGCGGGGGCGTGCAGACCACCCGCCGCAGCGTTTTTCCGCTGCCGCCCGGCTGCGCGGCCATCGCGTCGCCAAAGCTGCCAAAGCGCCGCTCCGCCTGGAGCAGTTCCACATCCAGGCATTGGTATATGGCCGAACCCTCCGGCTCAAAGCGGCGGTTTTCGGTTAAGATGTTCCCGTTTTCGGCCAGGAAGCACGCGCCGGAAAACAGCAGATCGGTGCTGCTTTCGCCCACCCCTGCCCCGGCATAGGCGTAACCGCAGCGCAGACGGCCGCTCTGCTGGGCGATCAGCGCCCGGCGGTATTCGTTCTTGGCCACCTCTTCATCGGATGCTGAAAGGTTGAGGATCAGCTCCGCCCCGGCCAGCGCCAGCGCGGCGGAAGGCGGGTTGGGCACCCAAAGGTCTTCGCAAAGCTCCACGCCCACCCGGCAGCTGCCCAAATCAAAGAGCAGCTGCCCAAAGGGGATCTGCCGACCGCAAAGGGGAACAAAGCCGTCGGATTCCAGGTCAGGCGCGTCGCCGGGGGTGAACCAGCGCTTTTCGTAATATTCGCGCACATTGGGCAGGTAGCGCTTTGGCACCGCGCCGAGCAGCCGCCCGCCCTGTAGCAAAACAGCGCAGTTGAAGAGCCGCCCATTTGCCCGCACGGGCAGCCCCAGGGCGATGAGCGCGGCGCTCTGTTCCGTCGCGCTGCGGATCACCTCCAGGGCGGCTTCGCACGCATCGAGCAGCAGCGCCTGGCCGAAGAGATCGGCGCAGGTGTAGCCCGAAAGGCAAAGCTCCGGGAAGACCATCACCTGCACGCCCGCACTTTGCGCCGCACGGATGCTTTCGAGGATATATTCCGCGTTCCGCTGCGGCGCGGCGACTTCCACCCGCGGCGAAATCGCCCCCACCTTGATGTAGCCGTAATCAGTCATAGCGCCGTACCCCATTCCCCGCAAAATCGTCAGTCGCCAATCAAAACAACATTGCCTGTTTCCATGGATTCATTGCACGCCAGACACAGCCGCAGCGACTTGAGCGCATCGGCATAGGGCGAGCGGATGGCGGAGGTATCGCCGGTTCGCACCGCATCGATGAAGGTGCGGTTCATCACCGTCTGCCAGTCGTGCTTCCAGCGCTGCAAAATCTTTTCGTCCTTTGATTCAAACACAGCCTGGTTGCGCAGGGAATAACGGATGGTGCAATCGGTGCAGTGGATGCTCAGGCCGTTGGGGAAATTCGGCGCACCGTCCGCACGGTAGCAGCCGGTGTGCAGCGTGACGACAACGCCGCTTTGCATCGTGATCACCGCGCTGGAATAATCGTGGAGGTCGTAGCCTTCCTGTTGGATGATGCCACGGCCGCCCGCGCAATAGACCTTGGCCGGTTCGCCGAAGAGGTTGCGCACCATGTCAAAAATATGGATGTTCTGTTCCACAATCTGGCCGCCGCAGGTGGAATACTTGGGGTACCAGGGGACGCCGGGCAAACCGCCCACCCATGCGCCGTCCACCAGGCCGACTTCGCGCCCCTGCATCCAGGTGCGGCACAGCTCCACCAAATCCAGATAGCGATCCTGAAAGCCGACGCAAGTCACGAGGTTCTTTGCCGCCGCCAGTGCGCCGATTTCTTCCGCTTCTTTCAGATCCAGCGCCATGGGCTTCTCAACAAACAGGTGGATGCCGCGGGCGATGGCTTCACGCTCAATCGCGCCGTGTTCCCCGGGCGGTACGCAGACGTAAAGCACCTCCGGCGCCGCGTCATCAAGCATCGTCTTATAATCGTCATATGCCTTGCCCTGCCCTGCCTGGGCGCAGCGGCCTTGCGCCCGTTCCGGGATCACATCCATGAAGCCGACCAGTTCCACATCCTCGAAATTCACGAGCCGTTCAATGTGTACCCCGGAACGTCCCCCGGTGCCGACAAATGCTACGCGTGTTTTCATGTGCTGATTTCCTCCCAATACGATAATTTTTGAATGCGGGCAAATTTGCACGCATACAGTATTATAACGTAATTCACACAAAAACGCAACTGTATTTTTGCGTAAAGGGGGCGTTTTTTCTGGCGGTTTCGTCCTTCTTCGCCGCCGCGTTGGAACAACTTGGCGCTGTGGTCTGGGGTGCGCCGATGCTGGCGGCGTTTTTATGCACCGGCGCTTTCCTCACGCTGCGCACAAAGGGGTTCCAGCTCCGGCGGCTGCCCTTTTGGGTCAGCCGCACCTTCGGCGCGCTCCTGCACAAGCAAAAGGACGCCGCCGGCGACGGCAAACAGGCCATCACCCAGCGCCAGGCGATGGCCGCCGCCCTGGCCGCCTGCCTTGGCACGGGGAACATCGTCGGCGTGGCCACGGCGCTGCAATTGGGCGGGCCGGGGGCGATCTTTTGGATGTGGGTTTCCGCCGGGCTGGGGATGATGACCTGCTGTGCGGAAAACATCCTGGGGACTAAATACCGCTGGCCGCTGCCGGGCGGCGGCTGGATGGGCGGCCCCATGGCCTACCTTTCCAAAGGCCTGGGGAGCAAGGCGCTGGCGGGCGTTTATGCCGCGCTGCTGGCGCTGGCGGCCTTCGGCATGGGCAACATGACCCAGGCCAACGCCATTGCGGAAGCGGTGACCGCCCTGGCGGGCAAATGGCGCCCGCCGCCCGTCGCAGTGGGGCTGGCGCTGGCGCTGCTGTTGGCGCTGGTGATCTTCGGCGGGGTGGGGCGCATCGCCAAAGTGACCGAGCGCCTTGTGCCGCTGATGACGGGCGCGTTCCTGCTGGCCTGTCTTGTGATCCTGGCGCTGCGGCGGCGGGCGCTCCCGGGGGCGCTGGGTTCGATCTTCCGCGAAGCGTTCACCCTCCCGGCGGCGGCGGGGGGCGGCGCGGCCTACGGCTTCCGCAAGGCGCTGCGCTACGGCGTGGCGCGCGGCGTGTTTTCCAACGAAGCGGGCCTGGGTTCCTCCGCCGTGATCCACGCCGCCGCCACGGGTACGCAGCCAGCGCAGCAGGGGCTTTGGGGGATTGCCGAGGTGTTTATCGATACCATCCTCATGTGCAGCGTGACGGCGCTGGCGCTGCTGTGCTGCCCCAACTGGCCGCCCCGGGGCGGGGGAGCGGGCGTCGCCGCCGTCGGCCAGGCATTTGCCTCTGTTTTTGGGGCGGGGGGCGCCTATTTTGTGTCACTCAGCGTCGCCCTCTTCGCCTTCGCGACGCTGACCGGCTGGAGCTTTTACGGCGAACAGGGCAGCCGCTACCTGCTGGGCGAAAAGAGCGTCGCCCCCTACCGCTGCCTGTATCTGGGCGCGGCGGTGCTGGGCAGCGCCCTGCACCTGGAAACGGTGTGGAACGCGGCGGATATTCTCAACGGCCTGATGGCCATCCCGAACCTGCTGGGGGTGCTGGTGCTATCCGGCCAGGCGGTGCGGGAACTCCGGCGGTATGAAGGGCGCGCCCAAAAAATCCAAAAATTTTCGTGAATTGCCAAAAAGCACTTGACAATTGCATGCGGTCGTGCTAAAATATCCCCTGTTGGTGCAACTCATATGCGGCCATGGCGGAATTGGCAGACGCGCTAGATTCAGGTTCTAGTCGGGGCAACCCGGTGGAGGTTCAAGTCCTCTTGGCCGCACCAGACTTGCGCTGTTTGCGCAAGAGTGAAAAGAGAAGAGTGAAGAGCGAAAAGTTTGCAGCACGCTGCGCAACTTTGTGTTCTTCACTCTTCTCTTTTCGTTTTTCACGCTTAACTACTTCTTGAGAATGAAAAAAATTCTTTTGAACGGAAACAGGATTTTTCCGTCTGATTGCAGAGGATAGCAATTCTTTAGGCGGTTTTCGTAATCCTGGAGAAAGTCAGCTTTCAAACGCTCTTCTGCAAAACAATCAAAATAGGGTCTTAACGCCGAACCGCTATACCATTCAATAAGGCTGTGATGGCTCGGCATAACATGGTAATACGCTGTGACCCACAACGCCACGTTGGAAGTCAGTCCGCACAAAACACCGTAATAGTATTCAGCCGAATGGACGGAATGAGCGGAGGAAAGGGCGGCAAAATGGCTTTTCCATTTTGGCTCTGCAATCAAATTTTGCAACTCCGTATGAATGGGCATATCTTTCACACAGGGCACCTGAACAGCCAAAACGCCGCCGTCCATTAAGAGCTGGTGCAAGTTTTTAAGCAACAGCGGTTGATTGGGCATCCATTGAATCGCAGCGTTTGAAAAGACAATATTGAATGTTCCCAAGCCAGCCAAATCGCTGGTAGCGTCGCCATGCACCCATTTGATGGCAGAATCGGTTTGCTTTGCTTGTTCAATCATGGATTGCGCATAATCCAGGCCGGTAATTTCGGCGTTTGGCCACCTGGATTTCAAAATGGCTGTGCTGTTACCGGGTCCGCAGCCAACATCAAGGATTCTCTTTGGCGATTCCATGTCAATCCTTGCCACAAGGTCAATGGATGGTTGCGTCCGTTCTTTTGCAAAGGACAGATAAAGATGGGGATTCCAACTTGACATATAGCGACACTCCAATTCTATAAGCAGGGCAAGCGGTTTTTAGCTGGGTTGCGCTTATTTCTTCTGTTCGCTTCTTGTGAAGAAGAATGTGCCGATGAACAGGAACGCCAGCGTCAGCCCGATGATTGCCGAAAGGGTGGCGGCGGGGTTGAACAGCACCACGCTGTCGTATGCCGGGGTGCCGGCGTAGACCAC